>NZ_MQWC01000004.1:3700612-4000612 GCF_002954405.1 Salinibacter sp. 10B
GGGGGAGGGGCTCACGGTGCGGGAGGGGTACAACGTGGGGGCGTTCAGTTTTACGCCGGAGGAGTTGGCGGAGTCGATCCGTGGGCACGTGCCGGGATTCCGTTGCAGCTACGCGCCGGACGAGCGTCAGCAGATTGCCGAGGCGTGGCCGTCGTCGGTCGACGATGGGGCGGCTCGTCGGGACTGGGGCTGGGCGCCGGCGTACGACCTGGCGGCGATGACGGAGGACATGCTCGAGCACCTGCGCGAAGGGGAATGGGAGAGCGGAAGCGTGGGGGCATAAAAGGGCGTTCGCCGATGGGGAGGGTCGCCTCCTTTCTGTGCGTTTTTCTCTTTCGCCCGCGCGTTTCCCCTTCCATTTCCTTTGGCACGCCGCTCCAATCTGCTTTTTTCTTCGACGAGAAAAAGCGAACGTTCAGCTCTCGCGGTCTACCCTGAGGAAGCATTGGGCATGCTGTTGAGCGCGGCAGGCGGCCATGAGCGTTACTGCACCACCGTCAACTTCCGTGTTTTGACGGAATCGCCAGCGTGGAGACGCAGAAAGTAGACCCCACTGGCCAGGTCGGAGACCGAAAGCTGGCGTTCGTGCCGTCCGGCCTCCCCGCTCGTCTGTAGAGTCCGGAGGCGGCGCCCGAGCATGTCATAAAGGGCAAGTTGCACCGCCTCGTCCGTCTGTTGATCGTTGGGGATGGCGTAGCGAACGGTGGCTTGGGTCGACGCTGGGTTCGGGTACGTCCCAAGTAGCTTTAGGGCATCGATGCTGCCTCGCGACACGGAAATCGGATCGGAGGCGGCTGCGGATCCCTCTTTTGTCATCGCCTGGAGACGGTACTGGAGCGTGTCGGCTGTGTAGGGCAGATCGGCGTCGGTGAATCGGTAGCGTTGTGGATTGTCGTTGGTTCCGGCCCCTTTGACGTAGCCCACCTGTGTCCACTGGGCTTCTCGTGTCTCACCGCGTCGCTCGATACGGAAGCCGGCGTTCTTTCGCTCGGAAGAGGTCTTCCAACGGAGAGTCACTTGCTCCCCAGAGGCATTCCCTTCCATGTGGGCCAGGCTCATCGGCGAGGCGTTGCGCTGAAGCTCCAGCCGGAACCGGGCGTCTTGAGGGCGTGCGAGCGTCGTCCCTTGTTCGAGGTCGAACGTATAATCTCGACGCCGCAGGTTGATCGTGGAGTCGGACTGGGTGTCGTTCAGACGCACGGTCCAGTCTTTCGGCACATCTCTTTCGGCGTCATTCGGCCAGGTGAGGGTGGCGGTCCCGCTCGTTTCTACCCCGCGTACAGAGAGGGGAATAGACCGGTGAAACGACGTATTTTCGATTGGGGGCGGAGCGGCACCGAGGGCACGGTGAAGGACCTCTCCACTGTCCAGGATTGGAAGGGTGACCGACGCGTAGCCGTCGCTGCTCATCGGCGGAAGTTCCTCTGCGTCGTAGGCATCGTAGCGCGGGGTGGCCCGAGGATCGACTCGGTAGGTGGCCCGATCAGGGGGGACGGAATTCGCACTGTTGGTTGTGAGTTCAAGCCGAAGACGTACCTCTGCGCTTTGAGTTGCGCCCGAAGGATCGTTGGTCGATATCGCCGTCTTTTTGAACGGAGGCGTCGTTTGGCGCGATTTGCTTCCAATGAGGAAGCCGGTGCTGTCCGAATTCTGTCCGTCTGGACCGAAGGTAAGGCTCGTTTGTCCTTCGCCAAGCGTCGAGCGCTGTACGAAGAACCCCTGCCAGGCGGCGATGTTATCTCCGGTGGTTCCCTGTGTGATCAGCCGGTACTGTCCAGCTTCTGGATCCCAGACATGAGCCGTCGCCTGAAACCCGGCGGACGCTAGGTCGCCATTTGCGAGAGCCCCGAGGTCGAACGATACGGGGAAGGGATTGCCGAGGAGGACCCATTCTTCGCTTTGATCGAGCCCCCGAACCTTCTCATCCACCGTTGTGTTTTCGGGGCCACGGGCAACATCGAGTGGAAGACCGTCTGCGTTGACGGGATTTGTCTCGCTGTCGTAGAAGTAGAAAATGAACCCGGTTCCGCGGGAGAGAGTGTCTGAGGACTGCTGGGCCGTCCACTGACCGTCTTCCCACCGACGCACCACCGACCAGGGCATGACGGAAAAGTCGAGGTCGTCTTCCAGGGAGGCACGGGTAGCCTCGGCCGCCGGAACGGAGAGCATTCGCCAGCCCGCATTGTTGTCTGTGCCGTCGTCTCCCGTGACGGCCAAGGTATATACGGGATGCTCGAAGGCCTGAAGAATGACGACCGCCCCGTCGGCATAGGTGCCATCATTTTGACACGTGGGGACGGAGATGGTATCGCACGCGGCATAGGCCACTTGAGACCCAAGGTCGACCACGCTTCCCCTGGAGTTGTCAAACACCGTCCACGACAGAGAATCATTCGGACTTAGCCCACTTGGGGCTTCGGAAATGCCGGATGGGCCTGCAACAGCAATGGCGAGGTCTTGGCCATCGTTCGTCCAGGCGCCGTATCCGACGCAGTCGCCTTCGGAATTCTGAACCGCGATCGTGTCGTCGGGGGCGAGGGAGGACCCGTTGGGCAGAGACGGGTCGACGGTGGACGGAATAATCGCCGTGGCGTTGTCGACATTCGTGATGCAGTTGTCTGCGTACTGGGGGGACTGTGCTCGTCCGGCTGATACCATCGCCACACAGAAGACGAGGGACAGGAGAAGACTGGTATGACGCATGAAACTTGAACGGTGGAGGGAAGAACGGAACAGCGTCCGCTATCATCCCAAAGGATATACCAGTATGCACCAAAAGATTAGTTCATGTAATCCATAAAGTGGGGTATTTAAAGATGTAGGGGGAGAGGGTAAATATAGTAGTTTTTGGTTTTGGGGGAGGAGAAAGTTATACAGAACAATGTTTTTCAGGTGGGTAGTTTGGCCCGCCCATTTTCTCAGAAAACAGGAAACCAGAATATTTTGCTCCGACTGGAAATCAAGGGACAGCGGTTTGAGAATTCACCGCTCCTGGACGCACATTTCCGGTTGTAGAGGAGCAAAGAAGCGTTTCGCGGAGGCGAATCCGGAGCCACCGACATCGGGTGAGATTTCCTTTCCCGGCGGTAAACTTTTCTGCTTTCGAGGCGAGACGAGCCGACCGCTTAGTGTTCCCCATCCTCGTACCCTCATCTGCTAGATACGATACTGAATCCTGCTGCAGACTTCGGGGAGGAGGTTCGGCGGTGCAATACGGCAAAAGTCTCTCGTATCGTCGGCGCCGTCAAAGAGGGCACCAGAAGCGCCGTTGGACTGTGCCGTTACGAGATTAATCGAAGGGCCGACATGCCGTGACACTGGATCGGTCGTTTTCTACAAAGGTCAATATCCTTGTGTAGCGTCGTTGGACTCCAACGACGCTACGGAAGCCTGCGTCCCACCGGAATAGAGCTCTCGGGGGCGGTATTACTGTGTCCGCAGCGCCTCGGCAGGTTTGATCCGAGCCGCTCGGCGGGCGGGGGCCATTCCTGCCAGCAGACTGACCAGCACGGCGCCACCCCAGATGCCGAGCGCGACCGACAAGGAGATGTCCAAGAGGGAGAACGGAGGCACACCAAGACTGTCGAGGTAGATCCTGAGGCCCCAGTTGAGTCCGAGTACCAGCATGCCGCCCAGAAGAAGTCCGACAGCCCCCCCAAGTGCCCCGAGCCCGGCACTTTCCAGCACGAAGAGCCGCTGCAGGTCGTGCGCATCGCCGCCCAGAGCCATCATGACCCCAATCTCGCGGGTTCGTTCGCGAACGTTCATCATGACAGTGTTGGCGATTCCGAGGACGGCCACGAGGAGCGCGATGGAGCCGATGATGCCAAGTGCGAGGTCCAAGATCAGAAAAATCGATTCCAGCCGGTCATACTGTTCCCGGAAGCTTGTGGCGTAGACGCCCATGGACTGGAGGGCCCGGCGCACGGAGGAGGGATCGACGGCATCCTCGAGTTGAACGCGTACGGCGGCGTAGCCCTCCTGCGTTCGGGAGTGGCGAAAGAGGAGATCTGCTGTCGAAAAGAACGGCACTTTGCTGAGGGAGCGCCCAAATTCCAAGGGTAGAAGCACACGCAGGAGACCGGATACGGGTTGGCGGGAGGTGTCGAGCACACCTGCCACCCGTACGTCGTAGGGCCGCTGTCCCATGGGCAGGGTGCGGAGCCCGTCGCTAAACAGCTCCGACATCCGCCGCAACTTGTAGAAATTGAGGGACGCCGTGATGAGGTCCACTGTATCGCCGACGGCAGCTTCAGCGGAGGGGTAGCCCAGCCGGTCGGCCATTGACGTGCTAATGAGGACAGCCGCCGTATCGGGCTGTTCAAAGAAGTGCCCGTGACGAGGCTGATAGGCCGAGAGTGATTGGAATTGCATCGGAATCCCTTCGGCCGTCACCACCAGCGTGCGCCCGTTTCCCTTCAGTTTGGCGGGAAACTGCATCTCCGGATAGGCGGCGAATACGCCCTCCAGGGCCTCCATCTGCCGGACGAGACTGTCGGTGAGGGGCACGCGGTCGCCCCGGCGGCGGAGCGAGTCGACGGGCTGAGAGAGGGCGGCGCCGGTGAGGCCGGGAATGGGGTGGGAGGTGACGCGGAGGGCCCGATCCAGTTTCAAGGTGCTGAATTCGCGATCGGCCGTCGTTTCCAATCCCGTTCCGTACGCGAGCAGCGTGAGAAGAGCGGCCACCCCAATTGCAATGCCAGCCCCGGTGAGCAGACTGCGCGTGCGGTTCCGCCACAGGTTCTCCCAGGCCAGCATCAGTAGATCGGCAAAGCGCATGACCCTTTGGGGGATGGACGGTCGTATGTGTAGAGGTGTGGACGTTTGAAGGAGGAAAGGTTCTCATTTCCGCGCTTCCATGCCTCCGTACGTCCACACCGAACCGCTAGATACGACACGTACGAATGGTGGTGATAATAATGCCGCGGGCGCCCAAGTCGTGGAGGTCGTCCATGATCTCGTTGGCCCGAGAGCGGCGGACCATTGATTTCACGGCTACCCATCCGTCCTTGTTGAGCGGCGAGATGGTGGGCGATTCAATCCCCGGCGTGATCTCTCGTGCCTCCGACAGTTGCTCTTCCGGGAGGTCGTACTCCACCACGACGTATTCGCGCGCCACAAGAATGCCCTTTACCCGTTCGGCGAAGCGTTGGGCCTTTTCCATCTGGGCTGTTTCGGCGTTTTGGGCCACCAGTACCGCTTCGGAGCGAAGGATGGGATCGCCAGCAGTTTCGAGACCGGCCTCGTCGATCGTACGTCCCGTCTGTACCACGTCGGCGATGGCGTCGGCTACGCCAAGCTGGATCGAGATTTCCACGGCCCCGTCGAGCTTGACGACCTGAGCGTCAATGCCGCGCTCCTCTAGGTCCTGACGCACGAGGTTGTCGTAGGAAGTAGCAATGCGAGTTTCACTCGTAAAAGTGTCCGGCGTGAGGTCGCTGGATTTGGGGACCGCGTAGCAAAAGCGCGCCTTGCCGAAGCCAAGGTCCATGACGTGCTCCACGTCGGCACCACTGTCGTACGTGAGGTCGAGGCCGGTGACTCCGAGGTCGATAATGCCTTTGCTCACGTACGTCGCGATGTCACGGGGGCGCAGGAAGACAAACTCGACGCCGTGATCGGGGTCGCGAACCGAGAGTTCACGGCCGCGGCGACGGCAATGGTATCCGGCCTCGTCGGCAAGAGTGACAGCTCCGTCCGAAAGGGCGCCTTTGTTGGGGAGGGCAATCTGTAGCATCCGAAGGGTTGGCTTAATGATTGGGCATAGGTGGCTCCCTGCCCACCTCACACGTAAATGAGAAGTATGGGATTTGGGAGTATGTGCGTGTGGGAGTGGAACCGCGGGTGCTCACAGACTTCCACACGCTCACACTCCCATACGGGGTCACAAGTGCTCGTACACGTCCTCCAGGTCCAGGTCGCAGGCAATCATCATCACCTGAAGGTGGTAGAGAAGCTGCGAAATTTCCTCGGCAGTGCGCTCCGCCCCCTCATGCTCAGCGGCCATCCACACCTCGCCGGCTTCCTCCAAGATCTTCTTTCCGATATCGTGCCGTCCGGCGTTTACCGCCTGGACCGTGCCGGACTCCGGATCCTGCCGGTCGACCTTTTCTTGCAACTCGGCGAACAATTCCTCAAAGCGTTTCATGACGGGGGGGCTTCGGAACGATCGGCCAGAACGTGAGGGAGATACGTAGGATAGGGGAGGTCGAACCGCAGCGAAACGGTCGAGTTGGTGATTCCCGGAGAATTCAGTCCGCCTCGACGAGACGTCCATCCCGGAGACGGAAAAGCTGATCGGATACCGCTTCGATCTCAGCCGGATGGTGAGTCACCACGATGACCGTTCGCTCCTCGGTGTCGTGGAGGCGCGCCAAGAGAGCAATGATCTGCGCCCCTGTGTCGGCGTCAAGGTTGCCGGTGGGTTCATCCGCTAGCAGGAGCGGCGGGTCGCCGACGAGGGCGCGGGCCGTGGCTACGCGTTGCTGCTCGCCCCCTGATAGCTCGGAGGGACGATGATTCATCCGATCGGCTAGACCGACGTCTTCCAACGCGCGAGTGGCTTGCTCCGACCGGGGCGTCGGGGGCACGCCCGCTAGCACCAGCGGAAGGGCCACGTTTTCATGGGCCGTCATGGTCGGAATGAGGTGGAACTGCTGGAAGACGAGCCCCACCATCGTACGGCGGTACTGGCTCTCTTCCGTTGCATCAAGGGCCCCAAGCGTCCAGTCCCCCACCCTGAGGGTGCCGGCGGAGGGGGCGTCGAGCGCCGCCAAAAGGTGCAGGAGCGTCGATTTGCCCGAGCCACTTGGGCCCGCTATTCCCACGAACTGGCCCTTCGGTACGGACAGCGACACGTCGTGCAGGGCATGGACCGGGGATCCTCCTCGCGCATACGTCTTCGTGACGTTCTTGACGTGGACGAGAGGGGAGGCAATGGAATTTGGGGAATCGGCCACGAGTACGGGGACGATCAAGGAAGTGCGGCGCCGTCGTTACTGCGATCCGGGAGTAGCGTCCGGCCCCACACTCGACTGAATCAGCTCCAGGATGCGGCGGTACTCGTCTGCCCAGCTCGACGGCTCCTCAAAGCCGTGTCCTTCGACCGGGTAAAGGGCCAATTCCCAGTCCTCTTTGCCCAGCTCAATGAGGCGCTGCGTGAGGCGAAAGATGTCTTGGGGCTGCACGTTCGTATCCACGAGGCCGTGCGGCATGAGTAGTGGGTCTTCCAATCCCTCCGCGTGGTAGATTGGAGAGGACCGAGCGTAGGCAATCGAGTCGGTCTGTGGGGTATTGAGGATGTTGGACGTATACACGTCGTTGTAGTGGGCCCAGTCGGTTACGGAGCGGAGTGCGGCCCCACCTCCAAAGTGGTCGGGTGCGTTGAAGAGGGCCATCAGTGTCATGAAGCCCCCGTACGATCCGCCGTAGATGAACTGGCGTTCAGGGGGGATATTCTCGGTCTCCGTAAGCCATTCGGAGGCATCCACGTAGTCTTGAAGGTCGCGCCCACCCATGTGGCGATAAACGGCCGTGCGCCAGTCCCGCCCGTAGCCTGCCGATCCGCGGTAATCGACGTTGAGGACGGTATAGCCCAGGTCCGTGAGCAGGTTGTGAAACATGTACTCTCGGAAGTAATGGGTCCAATCCTTCACCACGTTTTGCAGGTAGCCCGCGCCGTGGACAAAGAGAACAGCAGATCCGTTTGGATTCTCGGGACGGAAGATTTGCAGCGGCACCTCCACCCCGTCCGATGCCTCAAAGCGAGTGATCTCTGGATCCCGCCAGTCGTACTGGCTCCACTCATCGGTCGGGGAGGCGGTGGCCTGGGACGGGGATGCGTCGGGGGACGCGTCTTTCAGGTAGACCTCGGGCGGTTGGTTTGTGGTGGCGTAGAGCAGGCCCAGTCGGGTCCCATCGGGCGTTACGGCGGCGTGGTGCGTGCCCGTTTTTGTGGTGAGACGGGTCCTTTCGCCGCCTCCGACCGGCATTCGGTACAGGTGCCGCTCGTAGGGTGAGTGGGCAGAGCTTGCAAAGATCCAGGTAGAGCCGTCCTTTGAGAGGCGCGGCTCGTATACCTCGAACTCGCCGCTCGTGAGTTGTTGTTTTTCCCCGGTCTCGACGTTCACAGTGTAGAGGTGGCTCCAGCCGGTGGCCTCGCTCTGGAAGTAAAACCGATCGGTTTCCGGAATCCAGCCGACGGTTCCGGGGCCGCCGTATCCACTGATGCCAGGTCCTCCGATCCAGGCCGCGTCGTGCTGACGGTCGAGCACGGTGAGGTCGCCGGTGGTGGGGTCAAGCCGCACGATCCAGCGGTCCTTGTTGTTGTCGGAGCGGACGACGAGGACCGCGTGGGTCCCATCGGGACTCCAATAGGGACCGTAGCTGTAGAGTGAGCGCTTGGTTTCACTAGAGTCCAGCTCTGCCTCATTTGCCTGCCGGTAGTCGGGCACCTCGTACGCTCCCGGCAGCTGGTGCAGGTTCACCTCGTAGGTGGTGTCTCGCTCCAGGTCCTGGATATGCAACGAAAAGTCTTCCGGTGGAATGCCGACCTTCGGACGCGCATCTAGCACCTCGGCGTGGCCGTCGATCGTCACGTAATCAATCACCTGTGTTGGGTCAACCGCGTCCGGGGCCGATTGGAGGGCCACGGTTACGAACCGACCGGTCGGGGCAAGGCGCAACTGGTCAATCTCCTTGTCCTGGGTGTAGAACGGGGGCGGTGGATTGTCGGCCTGCCGGTCTCGCTTCTGGGCCTTCTCCGTACGTTCCTGCTCCTTCTTTTGCTCGCGTAGGGTCCGGAAAAGTTCGGTCTGCTGGTCCTGGAGAAATTTCTCACGGGGCGTTGGGGGCGGATCGTCCGACTCCGTACCGGCCCGAAGATCCGTACGCTGTCGCACGAGGCCTGAGGAAAGGGCCACGGAGAACAAGTTGTTGTCGCGTCGGAAAATCACCGTCTCACCGTCCGGGCCGAAGCGGGGGGAAGTCTCATCGGCGCGCGTATCCGTGAGGCGGGTCTGCGTATTGGTTTGTCGATTATAAAGGTAGAGGTCCCCGCCGGCCGTGTACACCTTTCGGCGATCGTCGTCGGTGTATACCTGCTCGCCGTGGTGCCAGCCGTCAAAGAACGGAGGATGTGAGCGACGCTCTTCGGGGGATACCTTGGTGGGCGCACCACCGCTTCGCGGCACCTTGTAGAGCGAGTCGCTTTCAAATTGGCCGTCTGGGTTCCAGTCGAAGTAGAGCGTCTGGCCGTTTTCATGCCACCGAACATTTTCGGGCCAGTCGCCAACCCAGGTTTTGGGCTCCTGCATGATCTGATCGACGGACAGGGAAGAGGTGCGCTCGGCGGGCTGTGCCTCGACCGTGGGGATCCATAGAAGAAGAGAGGTGAGGAGGAAAAGGGGAAAGGCGAAGCGGCGCATGCAGCGGAATCGGCATTCAAAAACGAGTGATCGCTTTAACATAGGTAGGCACCTGCAGAATGTCGATTCCTTCCCCTCAGCACACGGCAGTCGCAGGTTCCCGTCCGGCAGTAACAGAGAGGAGAGGGCGTGCGTATTTCTAAGTGAAGTGGAGTGACTCAATACGGGGGACCGCACCTGTACGAACAGGGCGGATGCTCAAGGGAGCGGGGGAGAATCAGGTTGCACACTCAGCACCTCTCAGGTACTTGCCAGGATGACAGTTCCAGAATGCGTGCGTACGGCCGCTCGGGTTCTTCGGGCGTGCCCCGGAGAGGCCTACTTCTGGATGGGCGCCCTTGTCGGAGTGGCCAGCATCGACCCACAGGGGCCGTCCCTCCTGAACCTCTGCCTAATTGAGAATCTAGGGCTTCCCTGCCCGGGGGATGGGCTTGGTCAATCCATTGCCCATCTCGTGCGTGGACAGTTCAAGGCATCATGGAGCGCACACCCACTGGGCGCGCCGGTCGTGGCGGGCTTGGTCTATCACATCGGGGGGCTTTTCCGATCGGCGCCGGTACGGAATGACGACGCCTTCTCTCATCAGTGAACACTACCATGTCCAAAATCCTCAAACACCTTCCCGAACTTGAGGGGGACGAGCAGGTCGAAGTGGCGCGTCTTCTTAACAAGATGAACGACCGGCAGGCCGAGCATTTTGCCCGCATCTACCGGTCCCGTCGTCGGGATCCAATTCACGTTCTCATTCTGGCCGCCGTTGGATTTGTGGGCATTGCGGGTCTTCAGCGGCTCTATATGGAGGAAATCGGACTCGGGCTCGTGTACGTGTTTACGGCGGGACTCTGCCTCATCGGGACGATCTACGACATCGTCAAGTACCAGGATCTGGCCTTTCGATACAATCGAGAGGTGGCAATGGAGGTGGCGGAAACGGTTCGGACCGTATATGACGAGGAGGACTGATACCGGGTTCGGATGTAGACGTCAGCTATTGAGAGGAACGTCAGCACGAGCGTTCAGAAGTCGAATGCTGCTCGTTCCTTCAAGAGAGGGCACCGGTGGCGCCGTTGGATTCCAACGGCGCTACGGATTGGGTTCTCATACACACCAATGCTGAAGGATTTAGTAAGACACGCAACGCTACGAGCACCGTCTCTGATCTGTGCGCGGAATCGAGGGAGGACGAGTGAATCGAGAGGCGGCATCCGCTCTGGTCGCGTGCGTACGCCTTGCGTTTTCGGAGTGCCCCAACAGGGGAGAGCAGAGTCCTCCCGTTCGCCGAGAGCTGGGCGTGAAAGGCTACCCGAGCCGTTTCCGGGCCTCTTGCATGAGAGCGTCCTGCAATCCCGGGGTGCCTTCCGCGTCCGGGGTGCGCTGGACGTAGCGGCCGTCCGGGCGCAGCTCCCAGGCGGTTGCGTCTTCCATGGCGTAGCGGAGCGCCCGGCGGAGCCGCTTCAGGTGAGTTGGGTCCTGCACCGGCACTGCGGCTTCCACCCGGTCGTCGAGCCGGCTGCGCTGCCAGTCGCCACTGCCGATGTAGACCTGCGGGTCTCCGGCGTTGTCGAACCAGAAGACGCGGTCGTGCTCCAGAAAACGGCCCACGATGCTCACCACGCGAATCGACTCACTGAGGTCCTCCAGGCCCGGCCGCAGCCGACAGATGCCGCGTACGATGAGGTCGATGTCCACGCCGGCCTGGGCGGCCTCGTATAGGGCACTGATGAGGCGGCGGTCGCCAAGCTCATTCATCTTCGCGATGATACGCCCGTCGTTTCCGTTTTCCTCATGCTCGATCTCCTGGCGAATGAGACGGAGGAAGGAGTCGCGCATGTCGTGGGGAGCAACGAGCAGGCGGTCGTACGTTTGCTCGGGGGCGTAGCCGGTCAGGTAGTGGAAGAGGTTGGTAAGGTCGCGCCCGATGGCATTGTTGCAGGTGAGGAGGCCGTAGTCGGTGTAGCGACGGGCCGTCTGCGTGTTGTAGTTTCCAGTGCTAATGTGGCAGTAGGTTTGTAGAGAGCCGTTTTCGCGTCGCACGACCATGGCTGCCTGGGCGTGCGTTTTGAGGCCCACCAGCCCGTACGCCACGTGTACGCCGGCGTCTTCCAGCTTGCGTCCCCACTCGATGTTTTCTTCCTCGTCGAATCGGGCCTTCACCTCCACGAGCACGGCCACCTGCTTGCCCTGTTCGGCTGCCTCTACCAGTGCGGCGACGATGGGGGATTCGGAGGAGGTGCGGTAGAGCGTCTGTTTGATCGCCAAGACCTGCGGGTCCTGCGCGGCTTCCTCAATGAACCGCTGGACGCTGTTCGTAAACGACTCGTAGGGATGATGAACGAGCAGGTCATCCTCGCAAATGACATCGAAAATCGAGTCTACCTCCGGCTCGCCCCGTTCCTGATGCAGCCGTGGAGGCACCACCGGCGTCCACGTTGGAAAGCGGAGATCGCTGCGGTAGCGTTCATCCGGAATGTGGAGGTCGGCCAAGGCCGTGACGTCCGAGTAGTCGATGGGCCCTTCGGATACGTACACGTCCTGGGAGGTAATCTCGAGCTTCTCTTTCAAGAACGTACGCACTGACGCTGGAGTGTCGGGCTCCACTTCCAGCCGTACCACGGGCGCAAACCGGCGCTCGCGGAGGCGCTCCGAGATCATCTCCAGCAGGTCGTCAGCTTCTTCCTCATCCCGTCGCACGTCGGCGTTGCGGGTCACGCGAAAGGCGTAGACCCCTTCAACCTCCATGCCGCGAAACAGCTCGTCGGCGTGGTGAGCGATGACTTGCTCAATGGGCACGAACTGTAGTGGGGCGTCCAGCGGCAGCCAGCGTTTGCGGCTGGTGGGCACTTTTACGCGGGCAAAGTGCTGCGAGTCGCGCTTGGGGTGGCGGAGCAGCACCGCCAGCGAGAGGCTCATGTTGGAGATGAACGGAAAGGGACGTCCCGGATCCACCGCCAGCGGGGTGAGGATGGGAAAAATGTCTTTGCGGAACGTCGTTTCCAGCTGGGCCTGTTGCTTTGAGGAGAGGGCGTCGTAGTCGCGCACCCGCAGCCCAATTTCACTCTTCAGGGTTGGGGCCAACTGCTGTTTCCAGGTGGTGCCCAACGCCTTATAGAGGGGCTGGATGGCGTTCGAAATCAGGTCAAGCTGCTCTTCGGGGGTGCGACCGTCGGGGGAGAGGGTCGTCACATCCGCCGCGACTTGTCGTTTCAGACCGCCGATCCGCTTGCGTACGAAGCCGTCGAGGTTCGAAGCGGCAATGCCGAGGAAGCGGACGCGCTCCAGCAGGGGCGTGCGCGGATTTTGGGCAACGTGCAGGACGCGCCAGTTGTAGTCAAGCCAGCTCAGCTCACGATTAAAGAAGAGACTCGGATGGTCCAGGGGCGGGTCCGACGGAAGGGGTTGCGGGGCGACGGCCCGGGGCAGACGGGCGGTGTCCATTGCCGCCACGCCATCGCCGCGTTCGGGCACCGGACTCGGTTCGTGGTACACAGGCGCGTCGGACATCGCCGGGGAAGAGGGGGCCATGTGAGAAAGGCAAAAGCAATCGGGGGCACGTGAGCGTCCTACCTAACTGCGGTCGGGCAGGGATGGATTCCGCAACTCCGTTTGTAGGTGTGGGGGGACCAATGAGGCCGAGTGTACGGATCTGCCTGTCCCGATCCGTGCGAAGCATCTAGACCTTCCCAAGTGAACCGAGGAGAACTGTGATGGTGGGAATCTAAACCTCCTAGATCGCCCCTATTTCAGCGGAAACGGTCTTCTTGGATTCTCTTACGGATCAGGACAGGCAGATTCGGGGCTCAGGTCTCGTTTCCTCACGCCCCAAAGCTGATACCCAGCACGATCGACCAGGTCTGGCACGACGATGGACCGGAGCACCCTGCATGGGGTACCCCTAAACCCGCAGACTTCCCCACGCACAAACGCAATCAGTCCTCAAGGAAGTCGCCACGCTGGACGTGCTTGCGGAGCTCTTGAAGCGACATCATCTTCTGCTGCAGGCGCTGTACGGTTTCCTCCTTTTCATTTTGACTTGCTTCGTAGATCCGGTCCCGCACCTCTGCAATAGCGTCCTCTACGCGGTCGAGTTTGAGCAGCTTCATCGCGCTTTCTGCCGCGGCGTACGGCCGGTCGTTGAGTTTCGGCACCGGGATGTCTTCGCGCTCAGCCCAATTTTCCGACGCCTCGTGCTCCTCCACCATCACAGAGGCGGCCAGTTGCTGGAGACGGTCGCCGTGTGCCCCGTCCAGAAAGGATTGCGGCCGCACGTTGTTGTTTTGATACATCTCGACGAGCGCCTGTACGAGCTCGCGGGGCGGCCCCTCCGTAAACTCGTCAAGGGCCATGTGGCCGAGTACGTGCTCCACCATCCGTCGGCCCTGCTCCAGCATGAGACGCAGAAGCACGCGTTCTTCCGGCAGAGGACGGGCGGGCTCGGACGATTGTTGCTGAGGTGGGGCCTCCGACGTATCGGGGGGCGGCGGCTGTGGACGATTTGCGCCGCCGTCGGACGCTGATGCCTCGGCGGGCGCGGGAGAGGGGTGGGGCGCCTGTTCTTCTTGGGATTGGCGCTCCTGCCGCTTGGCCTCCCGCTTCTGGCGGCGGCGGGCCTGCTGCTCTAAGCGCTCGCGCTCTTCTTCTAGCATCCGGAAGAGGTCGGCGTCTGGCACGTTGACGACCTCACTCGTACGGGTCACGTACTCGCGCCGCAGGTTGGGGTCGGGAATGTGAGCCACCGACTCAATGATGTCGCGCTGCACTTCCACGCGGTCTTCCGGTGTCTTCAATTCGCCCTGCCGGCGGGCGCGCTGGTACGCAAAAGAGGGCAAATCCTGCCGGTGCTCCTCTACATATTCGTTGAACGCATCGCCGCCATTTTCCTGAACGTACTCGTCCGGGTCGTTGCCCTCTGGCAATTCCACGGCGTACGCCCCCATGCCCTGCTCCAGCACACGGTCCATGCCGCGCATGGTGGCCCGGCTGCCCGCCTCGTCGGCGTCGTAGAGCAGAAGTACTCGCTTGGCGTAGCGGTGGAGCGTTTGCACCTGTCCTTCGGTGAGGGCCGTGCCGCTGGACGCGACGACATTCTCGACGCCCGCCTGGGAGAGGCTGATGACGTCGGTGTAGCCCTCCACCAGCATCACCTCGTCGGTCTGCCGAATGGCCCGCTTGGCGTGGTTCAGTCCGTAGAGGACCTCCTTCTTGTGGTAGACCTTCGTCTCCGGCGAGTTGATGTACTTCGGCTGGTCCCGATCGTCATCGGGATCCAGGATGCGCCCGGCGAAGGCCAGCACTTTGCCGATGTGGGAGAAAATGGGAAAGATGATGCGGCCCCGGTATCGGTCGTAGTAGCCGCTGCCGTCGTTGCGCTCGACCACAAGGCCCGCTTTTTCCAGCGTCTCCGGATCCAGTTGTTGGTCCTCGGCCGCCGTGAGGAGCGCGTCCCACTCGTCCGGCGCGTAGCCGAGCCCAAACTGCTTGATCGTGGACGGCGTGTAGCCACGGTCGCGGAGGTAGTCGAGCGCCGGGCGGCCGCGGTCCGTCTGCGTGAGCTGGTGGTAGAAGAAGCGGGCCGCAAAGCGGAGGGCGTGGAGAATGGACTCTCGTTCATTTGCCGCCTCCTGGTCGACCTCCTCCTCGGGCAGCGGAATGTTGTAGCGCTCGGCCAGGACGCGCACACCCTCCAAGAAGCCGACGCCTTCAATCTCCTGGACGAATTTGAAGACGTCGCCTCCATTCTGGCAGCCGAAGCAGTAGTAGAGGTTTTTCTCCGGGTCGACGCTGAACGAGGGGGTATCCTCGTTGTGGAAGGGGCATAGACCCATAAAGCGGGAGCCGCTCCGCTTCAACTGGACGTAGTCGCCCGCTACGTCCACGATGTCGGCCGCGGCACGAACCTCCTCCACCTTTTCGTCCGGGATGGGCATGGCTGTGATCAATCATACAGTCCCGAGCCGACTGGGGGTATGTGTACAGTATGTGCGGGCTCGGGGTTCGAGTCGAAAGGACGATCCTTCTCTCGAAGGGGATCTGGTGTTGACTCAGGTCGCCTGTGCTCTCCGTCTGTCAGGGGAGGCACCAGAGGTTGTCGGACGCCCAGGACGCTACACAGAAGGGATTGACCGTTGCGGGTGACGGACAATCCAGTGTTTGAGCGCGTCGCTCCTACGGTTCAATCCGCCAGATCACAGTCCAACGGTGCTACGGATGCGCGCAGGCTAGACCAATCGATCCATTGAGGGCGTCACGTGGTGTTGGGCTTGTGTGTCCTCGCCTTCGACCGGTCCGATATCCGGCTTGTCGGCGCACTGGCACGAGGAGAGACTGGTGCACAGCACAAGGGCTGCGAAGATCAGAAGGCGCTTCATGACCGCTCTAAACTATCGTTGAGGAAAGGGCCGAATCGTTGTTCAAGGATAGGAGGAATGCGCACCGGTCGCAAGAGCAGTCCCCCTTGTTTAGAGGACGAGGCGCCGTCTTTTCGCCATTTTCCCGGATTGCAGAGGGCAAGGCGTTCTCGCACGAAACCGCCCCGTGCTCTTTCGCGGTGGGCAACGCTGCACGGGAACAGGTGGAGGCATCGTGCTGCGCAAACGAGTCGCACGCACAGTGCAGAAATAATCCCAGCTACCGAGAATTGTTATTCACCGAGTCGTTCGGCGCAAACAGGGAACGGCCGCAAGGTGCGCCGCATGCCGCGTTCGTTCAGAGCATTCTGGGAGAGCGCGTACAGACAGCGTTGGCATTTGGTATCATTTCCTGATCCTACCGGCTCATGTTCGATGAATTGCGGGACTGGGAAGACGCAGACCTTTACAATGCGCTCAATGCTTCTCAGCTTCAGACAGAAGAAATACTGCCAGCTTCCGAGGTGGACTGCGCATCATGCGCGGGAGCGATCGGGGCGAACGTATCGCGAGATGGGACCGATGGTCGTTCCGTGTGGCATCTCGCAACGGTCGTTTCGTCCGGATCCGAACCGAGCAAGAGCACACCGATTCTTGGGATCTGGTATTGCGTCCGCCGAATCCGTTTTCGCATCAGACTGACCTTTGACTTCGCATGACCGAGCTTCAAGAACGCATCGAAGACCTCGTTGCTCAAGGGGATGCCGTCAGCCGAGGGGACGCCGGCAACGCCGTGGCCGACCTCGTACAGGCCCTGAACGCCGGGGAAATTCGTTCGGCTTCTCCGAACGAGGACGGGGCGTGGACCACCCATGCCTGGGTGAAGCAGGGCATTCTTCTTGGCTTTCAGATCGGCCGTATGGTCGATTATTCGAGCGAACGGTTTCCCTTCTACGATAAGAATACGTTTCCCGTCAAGCCCCTGCGCAAAGCCGACAACGTGCGGGTTGTACCAGGGGGGTCTTCAATTCGCACCGGTAGCTACGTGGCGCCGGGTGTCGTGTGCATGCCGCCAATGTATGTGAACGTGGGGGCGTACGTGGACGAGGACACAATGATTGATTCGCACGCCCTCGTCGGCAGCTGCGCACAGATTGGCAAGCGGGTGCATCTCTCGGCCTCGGCCCAGGTGGGTGGTGTGCTGGAGCCGGTGCACGCCACCCCCGTGATCATTGAGGACGACGTGTTCGTCGGCGGCGGGGCGGGCATCTACGAAGGCTGCATTGTGCGGGAGGGCGCCGTGTTGGCCGCAGGCGTTGACCTGACCTCGTCCACCCGGCTCTACGACCTCGTGGAGGAGACCGTGCACACCGCTTCCGAGGACGAGGCGCTCGAAGTTCCCAAAGGAGCCGTAGTGGTGCCGGGGTCCCGAGCGGTCGGGTCCGACTTCGGAGAAGAGCACGGCCTGTCGCTCTACGCGCCCATGATTGTGAAGTACCGCGACGCCAAGACTGACGCCGCTACGGTGCTGGAAGATGCGCTGCGGTAGTCTACAGTTCGCTCTCCCTCGTCCTTTGCATGTCTCATGCGAATGCATACAGTCCCGCCCCGACATTGCCTCCTGTTCTTGATCGTTCTGCTGGCCGCGTCGGCACTCCCAACCCGGGCTCAGCCTGCGGATAGCAGTCCAACGCCCCCGCCGGAGCCGGTCCTTCCCGTCCCGACCGAGCGGCAGCTGGAGTGGCAGCGCGACGAGTTGAACATGTTCATCCATTTTGGAATCAACACGTTCACTGACCGCGAGTGGGGCACCGGGAATGAGGATCCAGCCGTTTTTCATCCTTCACGTTTTGCGCCGCACCAGTGGGCGCGAGTAGCGCAGGAGACGGGATTCCAGACGATGATTCTCACGGCCAAGCACCACGACGGCTTCACGCTGTGGCCGAGTCGATACACCGATCACTCGGTGGAGCAGAGTCCGTGGCGCAATGGAGAGGGCGACGTGGTAAAGGCGTTCGTGGAGGCTGCCCGCGAGCAAGGACGAAAGGTCGGGCTGTACCTATCTCCATGGGACCGCAACGCGCCCAGCTACGGCGACGAGGACGCCTACAACCAATTGTACCTGGCCCAGCTGCACGAGCTTCTCACGCAGTACGGGCCGCTGGAAGAGGTCTGGTTTGATGGGGCGAAGGGCGAGGGCGCGAAGGACATGACCTACCACTTCGACGCCTTTTGGTCGATGGTGCGGCAGCACCAGCCCGGGGCGGTTCTCTTCTCCGATGAAGGACCGGACGTACGGTGGATTGGCAATGAGCACGGCTTTGCGGGCGAGACGAACTGGTCGACGGTCGATCGCTCCGAGATTGAAATTGGCAGGGCGGGCCAGGGCGACTATTTGAACAGCGGCGAGCGCGGGGCGCCGGACTGGGTCCCGGGGGAGTGTGACACCTCGCTCCGGCCCGGCTGGTTTTGGCATCCGGACGAGGATCCGAAGTCGGTAGAGCGGCTGCTGGAGATTTACTTCAAGTCCGTGGGACGCAACTGCGTATTGCTGCTGAATGTGCCGCCAGCTCCGAGCGGTCGGTTTGCGGAGGAGGATGTGGAGCGGCTCTACGACTTTCGCACGGCCCTCAACGCCATCTTCGATGTCGACCTGACGGCAGGCGCCCGTCCGTCGGCCTCCTCCGTGCGCGGCGGAGCCTCCCGCTTCGGGCCCGCTCAGGTGCTCGACGATGATCTCGATACCTACTGGGCGCCCGACGACTCTACCGGAGAGGCATCGCTCACGCTCGCACTCGATTCGGTGCGCACCATCAACGTGATTGAGCTCCAGGAGCCGATTCAGCTTGGTCAGCGCGTGGCGGCCTACCGGGTAGAGGTGGAGAGGGAGGGAACCTGGTCGACCGTTCATCGCGGCACGACCATCGGGCATAAGGGACTGGCCCGGCTTTCTGATTCTATTACGACTCGCCGCGTGCGCGTCGTGATTGAGGACGCCCGCTCCGTTCCACTGCTGGCCGAAATGGCGCTGTATCGTGCGCCTCGCCGCCACTAACGGGAGAGCATGGAGAGGAGGGCAATCGGATCCTACCGCTTCCACAGGGTAGGGGTGGGCCTATCGTTTACTTGCTTACCATCGATGTACCGGTTCCTTTCTCATGAACACCGTATCTCCTTCTACCGCTGTCTCCGCCATCAACTCCGGGGATCGTGTCTTCGTTCACACCGCAGCGGCCACCCCTCAGGTGCTCGTCAACGCGATGACCGACCGTGCAGACGAGCTTCGGAACGTGGAGGTTTGTCATCTTCATACCGAGGGAGAGGCCCCATACGCGGAGGAGGCGCATGCGGATGCTTTCCACACGAATGCTATGTTCGTTGGAGCCAACGTACGAGAGGCCGTGAACGCGGGAACGGCCGACTACATTCCCGTCTTTCTCAGTGAGGTCCCCTCTCTCTTCCGCGAGGGCGTCCTTCCGCTCGACGTGGCGTTGCTCCACGTGTCTCCCCCCGACCGGCATGGGTTCTGTTCGCTCGGCGTTTCCGTCGACGCGTCCAACGCCGCCCTCGAAGGGGCAGACCGTATCGTGGCACAGATCAACCCGCAGATGCCCCGAACCCATGGCGACGGTCTCATTCACGTCGACGAGATTGACTTCGGAGTTGAGGTCGAGGCTCCGTTGTTCGAAGCGCCCCGTCCGGAGCTATCGGACGTGGAGCGGGCCATCGGGCGCAACTGTGCACAACTGGTCGATCATGGGGCCACCCTGCAGATGGGCATCGGCGCCATTCCCGATGCTGTCCTCGACGCGCTCGACGACCACGAGAACCTGGGCGTACACACCGAGATGTTCTCGGACGGAATCATTGACCTGATCGAGCAGGGCGTGATCACGGGAACGAATAAGGCCATCCATCCGGGCAAAGTGGTGGGCAGTTTTGCGATGGGTACGCGCCGCCTCTACGATTTTATGGACGACAATCCACTGGTGGCGATGCTCGATGTGGCCTACGTGAACGATACCGCCGTCATTCGGAGAAATCCGAAGGTGACCGCCATCAACAGTGCGATCGAAGTCGACCTCACCGGCCAGGTGTGTGCCGACACGATCGGGACCTACCAGTATAGTGGCGTGGGAGGACAAATGGACTTCATTCGTGGGGCCTCTCTGTCTGAAGGCGGAAAGCCAATCATTGCCCTTCCCTCCACGACCCGTTCAGGCATCTCGCGGATCGTCCCGCACCTCAAGGAAGGCGCCGACGTTGTGACCACGCGGGCCCACGTGCACCACATCGTGACGGAGTACGGCTCCGTAAATCTCTACGGCAAAAATCTCCGTGAGCGGGCGGAGGCCCTCATCGACATTGCTCATCCCGATCATCGAGAGGATCTACTGGAGGCGGCGCACGAGCGGTTCAACACGATGATTACGGCTTGACTGGGGCTTCCGGGCCACGAGCCAGCCGTACCGCAGCACTCCCATCCACTGGGCGATCCAGATGCGTATGAGGGTCCGGGCAAAGACGCGCTCCGATTCCGATGAGTCGAGCAGCGTCCGGAGGACGGCAGGGTCGGTGAATACGGCCCTCAGAAATCGCTGGAGCACGATCGACCACGTGCGCCGCACGAGCGGCGTTACGTCGTCGAGGTGTTCGATCGTGAGTCCGGCCCGGGCGGCCCAGTGGCGGAGGCGCGCGTCGGTCGGGAGGATCGATAGTCGTCCCTCTGTTTGGATGGGATCGAGAAGATATCGGCGGGCCCATTGCGGGGGCGAGGGAGAAGCCATCCACACGCAGGCCACAAATCGACCGCCGGGCCGAAGAATACGTGCCACTTCGGTGAAGACGTCTGATGGAGGGTGAATGTGCGTCAGGCTTTCCACGGCCACCGCGGCGTCCATGCTTGCGTCTGGCAGATCGTTCTCCAAAAAATCCTGAAGGCGATACTCCGGTACTGGCCCGTCCACGGGCTGTTGGCGGGCAAAAGTGGCCTGTGCTTCCGACACCGTAAAGCCCGTGACGTGTGCGCCATACGCCGCTGCCCACAATCGGGCCGGGGCGCCGTATCCGCACCCGATGTCGCACACCCGCGTGCCGTCCTCGATTCGAGCAGAGTGGGCAACTTGGTGGACGAGTTCTTGAACGGCTTCGGTCGAAGAGGCGGACGTGTCGGTCCAGAGTCCGTGGTGTACGTGCTCCCCCCAGAGCTGGCGATAGAAGCGGTCGAGGTGGTCGTAGTGCCCGGCAACGGCGTCGTGAGGCTCGTGCATGATCGAAGGCGTCCGTGAGAGAGTTGGAGAAACGTATCCGATCCGTGAATTACCATCCGTCCGCTTGACGCCGCCCCGCTCCGGTTCTTTGTTCGGAAACGCCTCCTTTGCTTTCACTCATTCCTTTTTCTGCGATGGCTTCAGAGTACACTCCCGAAACGCGGCAGGACCGGATCACACAGCAGTGGGTGGCGTGTGCCCCAGAGCGCAGCGGCCGGCCGCACAAGACGGGCGATCGGTCTCCAGATCGAGATCCGACCGACGATACGCCGGTGGAGGGGTGTCCGTTCTGTCCCGGCCACGAGGACCTGCTGCCGTCCGTGCTCTGGGAGTTGGACGCGGGACAAGGGCGACCCTGGGACGCGCGGGCCGTACCGAACAAATTCTCGGCCCTCACGCCTGCTCCGGCGTTCGAGACGCAGGCGCGCGGCTTGTATCGAACCCGTACCAATCATGGGCGGCAGGAGGTGATCATCGACTCGCCGTATCACTACCAGGGCCTCGCTCACATGTCGGAATCGCAGATCGATGCGGTGTTGCAGGCGTACCTGGCCCGCTACCACGCGCTACGGCGGGCCGAGCCGCCCCTTTATCCGTTTCTCTTTCGGAATCACGGGGCGAAGGCCGGGGCTTCGATTCCACATCCCCACAGTCAGATCATTGGCACTCCCTTCGCGCCGCCCCGTATCGAACAGGAAGAAGAGGCAGCCCGCTCGCGCTACGAGGAGACGGGGCAGTGCCCTTACTGCGAAATGATCGATGAGGAACTGGAGGCGGAGACGCGGCTCGTGTGGACGAATGACGACTACGTGGTGTTCGTGCCGTTTGCCGCCCGAGTGCCGTATGAACTGTGGATTCTCCCGCGGACCCACGAGCCGGAGTTTGGTCGGTTAAATGAGGAGCACCGCTCGTCGCTTGCACAGTCGCTCCAGACGGTCGTCAGGCGTCTCTACACGCATCTCGACGATCCAGACTACAACTTCTTTATACGTACAGCCCTTGAGTACGAGTCCGAGGCCGCGCATCTTCACTGGAGTCTTCGTCTCCAGCCGCGGACCAACGTGCAGGCCGGGTTTGAACTGAGTACCGGTGTTCGGATCAATCCATCGATTCCCGAGCGCGACGCCGCTGTGCTTCGGGGGGGCAGGGAAGAGCCCTAAGAGGCTGGTTTGATGTATTGCCGGAGAGGGGGCGAGGGACTGAAGGCTCGTTTGCCGGGTGGACGAAATCCCATCGACAGACCTACCAATTGGGGGGCTCTTTGCTTGCCCCAAACAGGTGCTAAAAGATGCTGGTGGCCCCCGGAAGACGCACCGTCGTGTCTCCGGAGAACGGAACGACGAGACGGTTCTGCTCCGCATGGTAATCGTACTCTGAATCCGAGAGGGCATCCCCGTCGCGGATCACGCGGTTGATGCTGTCCACGTAGATCTCCAGTCGGCCGTCATGGTCGAGGGCCTCGAAGGAGATTGTAATTCCGTTGTTCGTGACGCGGCTGGTAATGGGGCGCACGACGCGCCCGGTGTAGTAGTTGAACGACGTCGTTTCGGAACGAGCCGGAAAGACCTCAATGCGGAGTCGAGGCTGCCAGTCGGTTTTCCAGGACTGGTTGGCTTCCAAAATGTCTCCCCGGGGAATGATAGCACCTTCTCGTACGAATCGGGGCACCGTCCCCAGTGGGGCGGGTTCCGTGACGGTCCGATTGCCCTGCTCGACGCTTGTCCGGTCGTTGTAGTTGAGCCAGCGTCCCTCCGGGAGGTACACGTCTCGTTCCTCGACACCTTTGCGGGACACCGGGGCCACCAGTAGGTTCGGCCCATAAAAGAACTGGTTCCACATGTCGGATACCGTTGTGTCCGTCGGGTATTCCAGAAGCAGGGCCCGCATCACCGGTACACCCGTCCGGTGGGCGTGGTGGAGCGCCGACCGTGTGTAGGGGATCAGGTCATGATGCCTCTGTGTCGCCTCGCGTGTGATGTCGATCACCTGCGGATCGCCTCCATAGTACCACCGGTCGCGCCCATCGATCATGAACTCCATCATGGGAGAGTAGGTACCGAACCCGATCCAACGAAGCAGAAGCTCCTTGCTCGGATTCTTGTCGTAGCTGCCGATGTCCGACCCCCACATCGGGAAATTCATGAGTCCGGAGCGCAGGCTGTTCTTGATCGAGGTCCGCAAGGCCTGAAAGTTATCTCGCGGATCGCCATTCCAGTGGGCCACCCACCGTCGGCTCTTGTCGTGGAGGCTCCGGGCAAAGATAAAGAAGTTGTCCCCGTGGTGCGCCGTCATCTGCTCGTGGGCGGCCCGATTGAAGAGCGTCACCTGCGTGTTGATGAGGGAGTCTGGCATCTCGCGCTCGCCCCCGCGATCAATTTTGTATCCGAAGACGCCGGTTTGTCCGTCGGCAAGCTGCACGTCGCTCGCGAGACTGTCGAGGAAGTCCTTGTAGTACAGGTACGCTTCCGTTTGGCGCAGGTCGCCGGACGGATGCTCGGTGTAGCCGTCGAAGAGAAGGCCGCGATCCCTGAGGGGCTCCTTCAGAGTATGGGCCGTGCGCCCCGTGATCCAGTAGAGCAGGTGCATTCCGTTGTCGCGGAGCGTCTGGGCCATTGCGTCCGGGTCGGGAAAGAAGGAGGCGAACGTTTTTCCGCCCCATCCCCACTCGCCGGTGGTGAAGGGACGGTCGATCCACATCGTGGAGGCGGGAATTCGGTAGTCCTGCAGCATCTGCACGTCTCGCAGGAGCAGCTCCTGTGCGTTTGCCGCGTCGACCTGCTCGGGAATGTTGGTATGGTCGTCCCGCCACCAGATCGAGCTCATCGACCAGAGGGGTGGCATGTCCGGCGGACCGGCAAGGCGATTGTATTCGCGGAGAATGCGCTTGTAGGAAGGGCCGTACAAGAGATGATAGGTGAGCTTTCCAGTCTGGAAGCGAAACTGGGTCGTGTCGGACCGAGCAATCGAGTAGTGCCCTGCCGCCTGCGTTTCGGCGTAGACCCCGAGTCCATTGGACATCATGTAGAAGGGGGCTCGGATGGAGGCGGCGTACACCTGTTCATGTTGATAGTCGCGGCCCACAAACGGATGAGAGGCGCCTCGATTATCGAGGTCACCGCCGTGTGTGTGCTCCCAGATGCCGTAGTAGTGCTGCCCCTTATCCGCAAAGGCCACCTGAATCGACGCGTCCGGGAATGGATGGTCTAGGGTGAGGGTCGCACGGCGTTCGCGCGGGAGGGAGAGGCGAAGCGTAGCGGGATGAGCCAGGTGGGCGAGGTCCAGCTTGGCGGTAAGGACGTTTCCTTGCACCTGCACGTCGTATGCGGCCCGTACATTCTGCGCGTAGATGCCCTGTCGAAACGAGGTCGCGGCGTGGGTAAGAAGGACTGTCCCGGATTGGGCGGCACGCACCTCGAAGCTGTACGGGTCTTCTGTAACTGTCACCACCAACTGATTGGACTCCAGGGTGTGGGACTGCGCTTTTGCATCGGTCGAGGGGACGACGAGCACCGCAGGACCCAGAATCAGAACGAGCCAGAGAACGCGGGGAAAGGAGGACATTGGAAGCATCGAGACGGAGCGAAGGGCGAGGCGGGACGATCGACATTGGCTTAACCGGTTAAGTGGGGACTTCGATTCAGAATGTCAAGCGAAGGTGAATGTTGGGCTCCTTGTGGAGGGAGAGGATGGGCAGGGGGGCTTCCGCTGGAGGAACGGGCGTCAAGCGGTGGGGGGATGTCCGGGGGAGCGTGGCGTTCTAGATTTTCCTCTTTTTCCTATGCGTTCTAGTACTTACGTTACGCGACACGGACCGAACGGTCCGGGGAAACGGATGGATTTTGCTCTCGTCGTTCACTGTTTTTCGTACCGCCAATCTCGCACAATGAGGCGCTTTCGCTTCCTGCTTGGATCTGTTTTTCTTCTGGGAGTTGTGACCGTCATTGGGGTCCTCGCCCCGGATTCTGCTTATGGGCAGTCCGACGACGAACATGTCGTCTACCAGCCGACGCATTTCGATGATCTAGAGTATCGAATGATTGGTCCGTATCGGGGAGGGCGTGTGACGGCCGTGACCGGGATTGCCGATCAGCCGTCGACCTACTTTATGGGCACCACCGGTGGGGGCGTGTGGAAGACGACCAACGATGGGCAGGACTGGCACAACATCTCCGACGGAGAGTTCGACGTGGCCTCGATCGGAGGCATAGACGTGGCCAACTCCGATCCCAACGTCATCTACGTGGGCACTGGGTCGGCCTGCATGCGCGGAAATATCCAGACGGGACGCGGCGTTTACAAGTCGACCGACGGCGGCAATTCCTGGTCGTTCATGGGCCTGCCAGACGCGGGCCTCATCGGCAAGGTGGCGGTGCACCCGAAGGATGCCGACGTGGCATACGTGGCAGCGGTCGGGCACCCCTTCGGGGACAACGAGCAGCGCGGCGTCTTTCGCACTACGGACGGGGGAGAGAACTGGGAAAAAGTCCTCTACATTTCCGACTCGACGGGAGTTGTTGATCTTGCCCTCAACCCGAACAATCCACGCGAGATTTACGCCGGGGCGTGGTCCGGTCAGCGCACGCCGTGGACGATGGTCAGCGGGTCAAAGGAGGGGGGCATTTACAAGAGCACTGACGGGGGCGACAACTGGACGGAGCTGACGAACGGCCTGCCACAAGGGGTGGTCGGGAAAACGTCGGTCACCGTCTCCCCGGCACAGTCGAGTCGGGTGTGGGCCCTCATCGAAGCGCCGGAGCCGAAGGGCGGGCTCTACCGATCGGACGACCACGGCGAGACGTGGACGCAGGTGAACGACAACCGGCAGCACCTACAGCGCGCGTGGTACTACACTCACATTTACGCCCATCCCACCGATCCGAACACGGTCTACTCGCTCAACACCCGCTTCTACGAGTCCACCGACGGGGGCGAAACGTTCGATTCGTACGGCGTGCCGCATGGGGACGAGCACGACCTCTGGATCAATCCGAAGCACCCGGAGCACATGGTGCTTGGCAACGATGGTGGCGCACAGGTGACCGTGGATGGCGCGGAAACGTGGTCTACGATGTACAACCAGCCCACCGCCGAAATCTACAGCGTGACGGTCGACGACGCGTTTCCGTATCACGTCTATGGTCCGCAGCAGGACAATTCCACGATCCGCCTGCCTGCCTGGGGAGAGGGGAGCATCCATCCGAAGCGCAACTGGCGATCCGTGGGGGGATGTGAGACGGGTCCTGTGGCCCTGCACCCCGATCGGCCCTGGCTTCTCTACAGCGGGTGTTACGGGGGACATCTGTCGCGGGTGAACAGGCGCACGGAGCAGACGCGCAACGTGATGGTGTACCCGCAGCTCCAGCTGGGGCAGGCCCCGCGCACCCTCCGCGAGCGATTTCAGTGGAACGCCCCGATCGAAATCTCGCCCCACGATCCGGACGTCGTGTATCACGCGTCCCACCGCGTCTGGCGGTCTACCGACCGGGGCATGTCGTGGAGTCGCATTTCGGGCGATCTGACGACCGACACGGACGCGCACCAGGACTTTGCTGGGGAGCCGATTACGAAGGACAACACGGGGGTGGAGGTCTTCAACACCATCTTTTCGCTGCAGGTGAGTCCGCACGCCGCCGAAACCCTGTGGGCTGGGACCGACGACGGGCGCGTTTGGCTCTCACGGGACAAGGGGGGGAACTGGAACGAGATTACTCCCGACAATCTGCCCCAGTACGGCACGGTGCAGCGCATCGAGATCTCGCCGCACGATCCGGGGACGGCCTACATCGCGGTGCACCGCTACCGGCTCGACGACTGGCAGCCTTACGTTTTTCGGACCACGAACTACGGCGAGTCGTGGACGCGTATCGCAACCGGCAATCGCGGCCTTCCCGCCGACTCGCCGGTGTGGGTGGTGCGCGAGGATCCAGAGCGCGAGGGCCTGCTGTACGCTGGCACCGAGTTCGGCCTCTACGTTTCCTTCAACGACGGTCAGGACTGGCAGTCGCTGCAACAGAATCTGCCGGTGAGCCGCGTGCCCGACCTGAAGGTCAAGGACAATGACCTCGTCGTGGCCACGCACGGCCGTTCCTTTTGGATTCTCGACGATCTTGAGCCCCTTCGTCAGCTGGCCGACCGGGCGGCCGACGCCGAGATGCACTTGTATTCGCCTCCGGCGGCGCATCTCGTGTCGCCTGCGGGCGCCGACGAGCCCGACCCGGAGGACCGGGAGCCGGCCGGAAAGCCGGGCGGGGCGACGCTCGATTACACCTTCGCCGAAACGCCGGACACCACCGTTACGCTCGATGTGCTCGACTCGGCCGGAAATGTGGTACGGCACTTTACCAGCGACTCCGCCGCGGCTGAAGAGTCCGACCACCGGATTCTCCCCGCTGAGGAGGGCCATAATCGGGTGCAGTGGTCCCTCCGAACGAATGGGGTAGAGGACGTAGACGACGCCATCGTATGGGGGTACACCGGCGGGCCCAAGGTGCCGCCCGGCACGTACACGGCACGTCTTGCACGGGCCGCCGGCGACACGCTCACCCAGTCGTTCGAGGTGCGCATGGATCCGCGTCTGAACGACGTGACCCGCGCCGACCTGCAGGCGCAGTACGACCTGGCCACGGAGATCCGGGATTCGACGACGGCCGTGTACGACGCCATTCGGACGATCCGGTCGGTTCGTGAGCAGGTTCGCTCGGTGGCCGAACATGCGAACGACGCTGGTCATGAGGGCCTCACGGCTCAGGCCGACTCGATCACACAGGAACTGACCTCGATCGAGCAGACGCTCATGCAGACGCGGAATGAGAGCCATCAGGATCCGCTCAACTTCCCGCCGCAGCTCGACAACCAATACGCCTACCTGTACGGCTTCGTGGTCGGGCCGGACGGGCCGCCGACCGAGAGTGCGCGCGAGCGGTTCCGAGACCTCAATGAGCAGTGGCGGACGCTTCGGGACCGACTGCAGACGGTGCTCGATACCGAGGTCCCGCAGTTCAATGAGCAGGTGCGGGCACTCCAGTCCGATCCGGTATTCGTTCCGACGCGGTAAACGGAACTCGAGGTGCGGCGCAGCGACGTTCCCTGACCGACGTCGGTCCAGACATTCGTTATCAACCGCATCGAATGACGCTGTATGCGGACCCATGTGATCGTCAATCCGGCGGCTGGAAACGGTCGGGTGCGACGACTCTGGCCTCGGCTGGAGTCGCGGCTGCGGGAGGCCTCTGCGGACCTGTCGGTCGAATGGACCCCGGGACCCGGGGCGGCGACGGAACTGGTTCGATCCGCCCTGCGCGACGGCGAGGAGCGGATCGTAGCGGTGGGAGGCGATGGGACACTCCATGAGGTCGTCAATGGCTTTTTTGCGGCGGACGGCGCCCCGCTCGCTCCCGCTGCCTGCCTCGTTCCGATTCCTTGTGGTACCGGCACTGATTTCCGCCGGGCCTTGAGCATCCCGACGGGTGTGGAGGCTGTGGAACTGCTTGAGAAGGGGCAGACGGAATGGATCGATCTCCTTCGGCTCCACTATACCGCGCCCGACGGGTCTCGCACTCAGCGCTACGCCCTCAACATCGCATCCTTCGGTCTCAGCAGCCGTGTGGTACGGGCCGTTGCCCGAAGCTGGAGCGCCCTGCCTGGATCGCTTCGCTATCCTGTGGCCCTCCTCCGCGCCCTCAGGGCGCACCGCTCGTGTCCCGTCGATCTTACGCTGGACGATACCCCGCTGGAGATATCGGGCATTCACCTCGTCGCGGTGGCCAACGGTCACGCGTTTGGGGGAGGCATCCAGATTGCGCCCAAAGCGCGATTCGACGACGGGGATCTCGACGTAACGATTCTTCGGGACGTTCCGGTGTGGACGCTTTTGCGCCGTATATACCGTTTCTATTCGGGGACGCATCTGACTCTGGAGGGGGTGACGGCAGCGCGAGGACAGCACTTTACGGCCCGTCCTCAAACTGACACGCCGGTGTGGCTGGAGGCCGACGGGGAGCTATTGGGGCAGCTGCCGGTGACAGTAGAAGTGGTGCCCGAGGCTCTTCAGATTCAGTTTTGAGAATGGGTTGTGCTATATGTCGATAACATGTGCATCTTCCTCCAACCGAGAAAAAATGGACACCACCGTCGCTCCAAGCTTGACTTGGAGCGACGAAGGGGGCGTTTTCTTGGAAGGAGATTAGTTCTGAAGCACTGCACATACTTTGCACCATAGCACAAGCCGTTCTGAGACGCTGTTTGGCAGACGTGTTGTCCCTCCGAGCTCATGGCGTGCCAAATGGGGGCTGTATCCGCCTGGTAGTTCCTACAGCAGACCTCCGTCCAGCACTCTCTTGCAACGCGTTGGCCGCTGTGTCTCTGTGTTTACCTCGATTCCCCAATCACTTCTGAAGGCGCCTTGCATGAGTGAGGAGATCAGTCCACCGTTTGTGGATTTACAGCGTACGTAATCACCGGCTGCCGGACCCCCTTTACCGGCTCGGGCGGTTGCTCCGTAAGCGCGATCGACGGATCAAGGTCGTCCTTCACGGCATCCGTGATCAGAATGTCGGCCCCGTGTCGGCGTGTGAGTTCCTCCACGCGAGAGGCGAGATTTACATGCCGTCCCACGACGGTAAACTCCTTCACCTCGAAGCTCCCCACGATGCCGGCCACCACGGGGCCGCGGTGGATCCCGATGCTCAGCGAAAGGTCCGGAAGGTCGGGGGCATCGAGGGCCTCGTTGAGGGCGCGAACCTGCCGCTGCATCTTGAGGGCGGCCTTCACGGCGTCGGTGGACTGCCACGGATTGTGGTGCAACGCGCCGAACAAGACCAGCAGCCCGTCGCCGATGAACTTCGAGATGAACCCGCTGTGCTCGTCGACCGCCCGGTCCATGCGCTGAAAGTACTTGTTCAGCAGGCGCACGAGATCGTCTGCCTCCAGTTGCTCGCTGATGGCTGTAAAACCGCGGAGGTCGGCGAAGAGGATCGTGACCTCCCGCGTCTCGGCAATGTCGAGGGAGCGCTTTTCCAGGATGTCGTCCACCACCCGGGCGGGGGCGAACCGGTTGAAGGTGCGCTGGAGTTGTTCGAGCTCTCGGTTTGCCTCAGAGAGGCGCCGGCGGAGGGTGCGGGTGCGCCGGTAGTAGAACCAGGCGCCGATGGTTGCGCTCACCGCGATGGCGAGCATAGGAAGAACGATTTCAAGAGCCATCTACGCGTCAAGGGGCGCCAGTGTGCAGAAACGAGAGGACAGTCGACTGCTCAGGGGCTGCAATGACGTTGGCCCGAGACCGATCCCGGGCCTGATAGTGCACCTGTGGGCAGGAACGAGGAGCGTCAACTCGTCTCGTCGAGCGCAAACAGCGTTTCAAGACGAGCCACGGCATTCGCCAAGCTGACGGAAGCAACGGCTTCCAGGGTGCCCTCCCGTTCGAGCCCATCGGTACACTCATAGGCCACGCGTTTGATTGGGCCGAAGTCGTATCGGATGGAGGCCCGGGCAAAGCGCAAAAGCGGTTCGGTCTCGGCGGAGACGGCGTTGCCGCTCAGGTGGTCGATTGCGGTTTCAAACGCCTCCGGAGAGACCGAATAGCGAGCCTGGAGGTGGTTGCGCAGGTGGGCTTTCAGGGAGGAGGCCGACAAGCCGTGGGCGACGACCGCCAGCATCAAAAGCTTCGTTCGCACTGAGAGCGGCCGGGGTTCGGCCAACCACTGGTGCACAAGGCGTTGGAGGAGAGTCCCCACGGGGGTATCCTGAAGTGTGCGGAGCCAGGGGGCAAGCAGACCGTCGGGTTCTTGCGGAGAGATTCCATTTTGCTCCGTACCCCAGCGTTGAGACAAGCGCAACAGAGGCATCGCCACGGCGCGCCATGGTCGGAGATACCAGTAGTCGGCGAGGTCTTCGAAGGTGCTTACCGGAATTGACAGCGTCGTTCCAATACGGTTGGCCGCAAGATTGAGCACACTGATGCCGGCCATTTCGCGAATGGCCTTGTCCGATTGTCCGAGGGCCCGCAGTCGGTCAATGGCGGCCGGCACTTCGGTGCAACGCGAGAGTCGGACCGCCAGCCGCAGTCCCCACTCTTGGGCTTCATCGAAGTTGCGGGCAGCAAAATGGGTTTCCAGGTCCTGAAGGTCTCTCGGCGAGTAGCTGTATAGACGCAGGAGGGTGCGAAAGGTGCTGTAGCAGAACCGGCACGAATTATCGCGGGCGATAATGAAAGAGAGGGAGGCAGCGATGTCCTTGTCAATCGCCGAAAGCGTTGGGGTGGAAAGAAAGAGGAAGGGGCGGTACAGCCAGGGATGCGAGGCGACGTAGGGCACGGCGCCAGACACCATGCCCAGGCGGCGTCGAAACTGCTGTTCAATCTCGGGGGCCGACTGGGGCTCCACAAGCGGCGTGCCCCACTCTTCTTCGGTAGGGGGACGCGGGTCGTCGAATGTGACGTCGTTGGGCATGGGGCGAGGGGAAGTTCGTCGGCAAATGACGGGAAGTCAGCAGGTCCACTCCGGTTCCTTCGGCGAAAGTGGAGACATGAAAGACGGGACCTTTGGGGGTTTCGTTCTGTTGTTGCAATCACGTTGCCAACCTAATGAGTGTTCGCGCAAATTTTGCTATGGCGACTCCTCAATTGGATGACGATGGAAGCGTTGTAACCCTTGATTTGCATGGGGCTACGGTCGACGAGGCGATTGATATGACGTACCGTACGCTCCGCTTGGCGAAGGAGCGGGGGCGCTCTCGGCTCAAACTCATTCACGGATCCTCTACAACCGTGAACCGGCATAGCCGCACCATCAAGAGCGCCCTCCACGACCTGCTAGACCGGGGCAAGCTTGGGGCCCACGCGACGAACGTGATTCGTTCTCAGAATACGCTTGTTCTGGCCCTTGACCTGACGGCCTCCACGGACAATACCCTCATTCGGTTGCGAGATGTACAGCCGTAGGCGGGATCTACGCTTAGAGACTGTTTTGATTTTTTGATCGGGTTGAGAATCGACGAGAAATTTCGCAGGGGGGATGGACGTCCGTTGCTCAGGCGGTGCCCCCGTTGGATCGAGACGGTCTGCAGTCGTCGGGCTCTGCCTGAACTGCCATCGTGTGAAATCGAAACAGTCTCTTAGGATCGACCTGCTCTGCTCCGTAGGCGCACCGGCAGTGGCGCTCGCCGGTGTATCTTTTCCGATAGATCGGCAATCTTTTCGTGGGGCGGTGGGTAATAATGGACGTTCTTGTCCCCGGGTTCATTGTACACAATCGCTTTTCTATACATATGGCTCCTCGTATTGGCATCACAACTTCGTACGATGAGGGCACGCAGAGCCTGGACCGACGCTACATCACAGCGGTGGAGCGCGCGGGGGGGCAGCCCCTTCCCCTTCCGATGGGGGAGGCAGAGACCTCCTATGCTGGGCTTGTTGAGGTGCTCAATGGACTCGTAGTGATTGGCGGGCCGGCTGTCACGGAAGGTCTCGTTGGCACTCTCCCCGATGAGTTGGGCACGCTGGGGTCGGTGCGGGCGGAGTCCGATCGAGAATGGATTGAGCGGGCCTGGGCGGCCGATGTGCCGATTCTGGGCATCTGCTACGGGATGCAGCGCCTCAACGCCCTGGCGGGGGGAACCATCTATGGAGACGTAGAACGTGAACAGGAGGGGGCGCAGACCCACAGCCAGAAGCGTGGCGCTACGACGCACCCCGTCGATATACAGTCGGACCGGCTGCGCGAGTACTTGGGCACCGATACGGTGACCGTCAACACGCGACACCTGCAGGCCATTGCCGACGTCGGGGCCGGGTTCTCGGTTGCAGCCACAGCACCAGATGGGGTGATCGAGGCCATCGAGCATGAAAGCGGCAAGATTTTTGGCGTACAGTTCCATCCTGAGCGCATGGGCGAGGCCATGCAGCCGCTCTTTCAGTGGCTCGTTGCCGAGGCAGTCCCCTCTTCCACTGCTCCTGCATGACACCTTTTCGGTATTCTCTCTGGATCCCATGAATCCCTTTCGCTCGTTCAACTTCTTTTCGGGCTCGTCGGAGTGGGGCTCCGACATTTCCATTCGCGCCTCGGCCAGTCTGATCGGCGGTTCTGCCCTGCTTTTGCTCCTGAGTACAGTGGTGGGCGGAAACAGCCTCAGTAAACAGTGGGTGGACGGAGTGTCGTCGTCCCTTCGTTCGATTGTGACGGCGGAGGACACGACGGTCCGCACGGTGAGCTACACCACACTGCCGGCGACCCCAGTTCTCCGCGAACTGCCGTCGCATCCGGCAGACATGTTGTCTCCCTACATGAATCCGGCTGCGGATCCGTCCTCTGTCGCCAATCCGAATGTGCTCCGGGACTTTCATGACCTGCTGGCCCAGTTTGCTCAGCGACAGGCGCAGGACGACAACTTTACGGTCCGGGTCATTGACCGACGCACCGACTCCTTGCTGGAGTTGTATGAGTTTCCGGAGCTGCGGTCGCAGTACCGGCGGGGGGCGTCGATTACGTGGCGCGAGATCGATCAGAAGCGGCGTGCCGCTACGCGCCGGCTCGTGGACAAGTACGAACGGCGAGGGGTGCCGCTCGAAGACATTATCGTACGCTGGGGGCGGGCCAACCAAGTCGAGCAGGCACAGGCCCGAAACCAGCCCTATCAAGCCTACGAAATACAGCTGGCTCATTACCTCGGGTTGAGTCTGCTACCCACACAGATGGGGACGGTCGAAACCTTCAATCAGGATGATCTCGTCTCGTCCGTGGGGGCACAGAGCCGCTACCAAATGATGCCGTGGATTCTTCGGAAGAGCGGGGTGCATGAGTACACGCTCCCCACCGAGGCCGGGGCACGCGTTGAGGTGGAAGAGGCCCATCATCCGCTTCTCACACTGGAGCCGGCGTACCTACTGCTGCGGGGGTACATCAATGCCGTCGGGCACGAAATCCCCGGCTTGTCGGCGTACCACACCGGGCCCGGTAATATCTGGAAGCTGTACCGACGGTACTACACGGAGTCCCCGTACTACACCTCAGCGTCGACGGTCGTCGACGCCTACATCTGGGCCGTCAGCACGGGCTTCGACACCGTGCGGGAAGGGTCGTCCTTCGGCGCCTACTCGCGCGGCTACATTCCCTCTGCCTACGGTGCACTTGTGGCGCAGGACCGGACTCCCCTCAACCTGTCGCAGTCCATGCAAGCGGAACGCGTTCAGTTGAAGCCGGGGACGCGGGTTTCCCTACAGACGATTCTGACGACGCTCGACACCACGGCGCAGTCCTTCGACTGGACGCCCGTGACCGACCAGTCCACGACGTATGAGCGCTTCCGGGCGTTTAATGATCACTTCGACCTTCCGGACGCATCCGGCGAAGGGGTGCCCGCCACCGGGAACGTCGAACTCGTCTCTACGCTCGATGGCAAAGCCGTGCGATTTTTCCTACCCCTGGGGGCTTCGGAGGCTTTGCGGGACGCGGGGCTCGACGTGATCGATCCGGACCTCTCCTTCCGGTTCGACGGATCTACGTACACGCCGCCCGACGAGGAGCAGCGGACGGTGTGGGATCGTCGCTACGACGCACTGGTCGACGACATCAAACACTTCGGCTTTACGCCTGAGAATCGCGACCGACTTCTGGAGCTCCACGACAAGTTTGAAATGCTTGCCGAGGAGAACCCGTCGCGGTACCGACGGCGTCAGCTCGACATCATTCAGACGCACCGTCGCCTTTGGCTGTCGGGACCGTGGGAGGAACTGTCGGACCTGACGATGCAAGTGACGGGACGGACGGACGTGCCGGTACAACCGCCCATCGAAATTCCGACGGACGACACGACGTCGTTTCTGCAGCGGCTGTTCCCGTAGCCGCTGGTCCGCCGCTCGGGATGTCTTCCGCGGAATCCTATCCGAACAGCAGCTGCACCACGTACACCGATGCCAGAAAGCCGACGAAGTCGGCAAACAACCCGGCGGGCACGGCGTGTCGTGTGTCGCGAATGTTGACGGCACCGAAGTAGACTGCAATCACGTAGAACGTGGTTTCCGTGGAGCCGAACATGGTGGCGGCCATTTTGACGATCAACGAGTCTTCCCCGTACTGATTGATCATGTCGGCGACAATGCCGGCCGAGCCGGAGCCCGTGAGTGGGCGTACGATGCCCATGGGAAGGACCTCGGCGGGGATGCCGATGATGCTCAAGACCGGGTCGAGCGCATTGACGAGGAAGTCCATGGCACCGGAGGCTCGAAACATGCCGATGGCGAAGAGGATCGCGATGAGGTACGGGATGATCGTCACGGCCACGTCGAATCCTTCCTTTGCTCCTTCCACAAATACCTCGTAGACCGGAACGCCTTTGATGAGGCCGTAGAGCGGAAAGCCGACAATCAGGCTCGGTAGAACGAAGTAGGAGAGGATGCTGACGGTCGAGCGGATCGTTTCAAGCATGGGAAGTCGGGGGGATTGGTAGCGCAATTGAGGGGATGCCGGAGACGCGCGGGCGAGACAAGAGAGGCCGTTAGGAGTCTGGAGGGGGAGAGGGATCTTCGGAGGGAGAAGACATCTCTTCCTGGTTGCGGTGAGGGGCCGAGACGCGGAACCACGGCAGCTTGCTGAAGCCATAGGCGCCGAGGATGCCTGCTATGGTCGAGAAGAAGGTGGCGAGGGTAATGGAGAAGATGAGCTGGTTGATCTGAAGACCCATGATAGCCACAAGAAGGGAGGGGGGGACTAGCTGGACGCTGGAGGTATTGAGGGCCAGCAGCATCACCATGTCGTCAGACGCCGTATCGTCGTCCGGATTCAGGTCCTGCAGGTCTTCCATGGCCTTAATCCCCAAGGGCGTAGCAGCATTGCCGAGCCCAAAGACGTTGGCAAGCAGGTTCAGGGTGACGTTGGCGAGGGCTGGATGGCCTTCCGGCACGTTCGGGAAAAGAGGGCTCAGCAGCGGACGGACGAAGTCCGCGAGGGCGTGGACGAGCCCGGCCTCTTCCCCAATTTTGACGAGTCCAAGCATCAGCCCGAGGATGCCGATGAGGCCCAGGGCCAGCGAGGCTGCCGTTTCGGCAAAGTTGAGCGCCGCTTGAGCAATATCGTTCAGTTTTCGGAAGCGGACCGGTTCGAACTGCACCGCCGTTTCGAGCCGCGACGTGCCCACCATGAGCGAGGAGTGTGCCTGCAGCGTTCCACGCAGGGCCTTGTTTTCGTCGCTTGCGTGGAAGGACTGAATCGTTGTTAGTGGGTCAGGAAGGGACGCGTCTGAATGAAACTGGAGCTGGCGACCTTCCTGCGTTTGCAGCAGCGTGCCGCTGTAGGAGGACTGCGGCGTTTGGGAAACGCCAAAGAACTGCTTGTAGGTCGACGTATCGATGCGGATTGTCACCGGCTGTCGACGGGCATCCGGAGCGTAGCCGTCCGGAAATTCAACGACGACGGGTAAGGGCGTGTCATTGCGGAATCGGTTCTCGACCAACTCCTGCGTGTCCACCGCGAGGGCGAACACCATGCTGAAGATGATAAGCCCGGACCAGATGTAATTGAGCATGGAAGATGAGGGCGGCACTCACAGAGAGCGAATCACGCCCTCATCATACGAACTGGGGGCCGGAAGAAAAACGATGGATGTACCGCAACCTCCGGGGTTATTGAGAGGACCCCGAGCTGCCACTTGACGAGCTGGATCCCCCGTTAAAGTAGTAACGGAAGCCAATTGCACCATCAAATCGGAGAGAGGCCGGGTCCGTGATCCGCAGGGTCGGGGCGACTTCGACGAACAAATCAATCGGCGACGACCCCAGAAGATACGTGACGCCGAGGGGAGCCCGGAGGGAGAACTGATTGCGAGTGTCCTCAAAGACCGTAAATTGTCCCCCCGCGCCGAGGTAGAGAGCGAGGTAGCCTTCACCGACGTTCAGTTGATTGAAGTTGTGAAAGAGGTAATCGCCCTGCAAGACCCAGTAGGAGGGGGCGGCCGCGTCCGTTCCGCCAATGAAAAAGGAGGTCATTCCCGACACCGCCTGCCGCTCGGAGAGCCACGCTTTCATGTTGAAGCCAACGGGATTTCGATCAAAGCTGGACGGGCCGTTGCTGACCCCAATCGAGGCGCCCAGGCCCACGCCCTGTGTTTGTGCGACGAGGGAAGAAGGAAGAAAGAGGGCCGAGCACAGCGCGAGTGTGAGTAGAGCAGGAAGGAGGCGTTTCATCAAGAAGGGGGCTGGAGGTTCGGAGAATACGGACAATCGGCAACGACCCTATAAGGTGGAAGGGACAGACCGATGAGTCAAGCGCCGTTGGAGGAAGTCCGGTGGGAGAATCGACCCAGGGGGGGCTGCCGTTGGAGCAGTCCAGTCTCGGGGTGGCCTGGGGACCCTTATGTCACATGTAGTGCAGTCTCACCATGACTTTATTGTACAAAGATGCACAGTTGTTGGTTGTCCAGAAGCCGTCGGGGCTTCTCGCACAGCCAACTCGAACGGGAGATGTCGACGTTTTGACGCTTGGGAAACGTCATCTTCGGGAGCAGGGGGAGAGCGATCCCTTTCTTGGACTCGTGCATCGGCTCGACCGGCCCACGTCGGGCATCATGGTTCTTGCGCGCACCTCGGCAGCGGCCCGCGCGCTGAGCAGACAATTCCGGGAGCGGACGGTGCAGAAGACCTACCTGGCGGTAGTAGAGGGGACGCTTCGCGGCATTGGGTCGTGGACGGACTACATTGCGAAGATCAACCGTCAGCCGCAGATCGTGTCTCCGGACCACCCGGAGGGCAAGCGAGCCGTGCTCGACTGGCAGACCCTTCACACTGAATCCGACCGCACGCTGCTGCGTCTTCAACTGAAAACCGGGCGACCGCACCAGATTCGTCTCCAGGCCGCCGAGCGCAATCACCCTGTCGTAGGGGATGAACGGTACGGAGCCGAAACGTTATGGCGAACGGGCGAGATTGTGCTCCATCACGCCATTCTGCGTCTCGATCATCCGGAGCATCCGCGTCGAGAAACGTTCGTTGCGCCCGTCCCCGACGTCTGGTCGTCGGTGCTGACCGAAGACATGCGGGCCGCTATCGATCGCCTATTTCTCCAGGCGCGGCCCCGCGAGTGAAAAAATAGCCCAGTTTCACCGACGCCCGGGATTCAACGAACGCCTGTCCGCTGCTGCAGTCCAAATAGTACACTCGTTTCTCGTTTATCAACCCCATCCGAGACCCTATGGGCGACAGCTTTGATCGTGTTGACACCCTCCGTGATGAGCCACGCGAGGATATCCCCATGGCCCATCGCATGAAGCGGTTTGTTGAAGCGCTCCAGATTCGCATTACCAAGAAGATGGAGGCCCTGGAGGACTCGACTTCGTTTACAGTCGACCGATGGGAGCGTGAGGAGGGAGGGGGTGGTATTACGGCGGTCATTGAGGACGGAGAGGTCTTCGAGAAGGCGGGCGTGAACACGTCTGCTGTACACGGCCCACTTCCAGACCGAATGGCAGAGGCCTTTGAGGTTGATGCGAAGCCCTTCTTTGCAACCGGTCTGTCGCTCGTGATTCACCCCCGGTCGCCGTATGTGCCCACCGTGCACGCGAACTTTCGCTACTTCGCCCTCGGAGAGGATCTGTTGGCCCCCGAAGATCAGTGGTTCGGCGGTGGGGCCGACCTCACGCCGTATTATCCCCGCCTCGAAGATGCGCAGCACTTTCACCGCGTGTGGAAGGAGGTCTGTGATCGCCATGACGGAGTGGCCGACTATGAGGCCTTCAAACAGGAGTGCGACGATTACTTCTACGTCGATCATCGAAATGAAGCGCGAGGCGTCGGGGGCATCTTCTACGACTACCTGCGCGACGATCCGGAGGGCACGTTCTTCTTTACGCGGGAAGCCGGACGCTCCTTTCTCCGGTCGTACCTGCCCATCGTAGAGCGTCGGAGGACAGAAGAGTGGGGAGAGCGTGAGCGTCGGTTTCAACTCATCCGACGGGGGCGATACGTTGAATTTAATTTGGTCTATGATCGGGGGACGAAATTCGGCCTTGAAACGGACGGGCGCACGGAGAGCATTCTCATGAGCTTGCCGCCGCATGTGCAGTGGACGTACGATTACCAGCCGGAGTCAGGCTCCCCGGAGGCCCGAGCGCTCTGGTATTTCGAACCGCGAGATTGGTTGGAACTTTCGGCCGCCGACGTTCCCGACGGGACGGAATAAATCCCCCAGATCTTCGGGCAGCTTTTCGGCAAAGTTCAACCCACGGGAGGAACTGAGAAACGCCCATTTCCGCATAATTCCGTAACATTTCTCGGAGCAGTTTTCTCTCATTCCGGGCTCCGTGCCTCATGACTCCCTTAGACTTTTTGCGCCGGTACGAATTCGATGACCGGGGCATGCGCGGTGGCTACTATCCGTCGGCCCCGCTTGAGGTTGAGGAGGGGGACCGCGTGGGCGTCGTTTTGATGAACCATGGAGGGCCGGAGACCCTTGACGACGTCGAGCCGTTTCTCTACAACCTGCTCATGGACCCAGCCCTTCTGGACCTTCCTGTAGGAGGGTACCTGCGTCGATGGGTGTGCCGGGCCCTTGCCTGGTATCGGGCCGATGCCGTCAAGGACGATTATGAATTGATTGGCGGGGGCTCTCCCCTTACCCGACTGACCCAGGAGCAGGCACAGGACCTGGAGACCCACCTGAATGACCATTTTGGCGATCCCACCGGGATCGACTTTCGTACCTATGCAGCGATGCGGTATTGGCACCCCTTCAGCGAAGAGGCCGCTGCCCAGATGGAGGCGGATGGTGTCGATCAGGTGGTGCTGTTGCCCCTCTATCCGCAGTACGCAATGTCGACCAGCGGCTCGTCGCTTGCCTACTGGCACGCGCTCGATGAGGCAGACGAAATTCCGTCGTGGCCGACGACGTCGGTCGTTGAGTACGCGGCAAACCCGAAGTATGTGCAGGCCCTGTCCGAACGTATCGACGAAGGACTGCAGCGCTTTGCCCGTAATCGACGAGAAGACGTACAGCTTCTCTTCAGTGCGCACGGCATTCCGATGCGCGACCGCAACCGGCGGGAGGATCCGTACTGCTGTCTCGTTCACACCACCGTGGAGGAGGTCATGAACCATCGGGGGCGCGACCGGCCCTATCATACGGCGTTCCAGAGCAAGATTGGGCTTACGCGTTGGCTCACCCCCACGACTCCCGATAAGCTGAACGATCTTGCCCAGGACGGGGCGGATGCGATTCTCGTAGTGCCTGTGACGTTCGTGACGGATCACGTGGAGACCAGCTATGACCTTGACATTCGGGTGCGAGAGCAGGCCGAGGCGGCCGGAATCACGCACTACGAGGTCACGTCTGGGCTGAACACCCATCCGCTCTTCATTGAGGCCCTCGGCGAGGCCGCGGTGGCTCAGTTGGAACTGCCCGTCGACGTGGATCAGCTCCGCATTGGCGGCGATGGCCTTTCGCAGGACTATCCGCTTCGGCCTCTGGAGGAACGGCCGCTGTACACGCCTGATCAGCACGAGACGCGGTGCCCGCACTGTGACGGAAATCCGAAGGCCCGGCGTTGGACGGAGGAGGACGGATCGGACCAGCGTCCCGTCCAGACGGAGCCGGAGGAGCGCGTGGCGTCGGAATCGTCCCAGTCGCCTGCGGCGTCGTCCTGACGGAGACCGCTCCCGTGGAGGAGCGTATCGATTGTCCGAACGAATACTTGGCCTGCTATGGAATCTGCCGCCCCGAATGCCCCATCCGACCACCTGCTGCGAATGCTCGCCGCCGTCCCGGTGTCGAGCTCCATTTTGGATCTCGGATGTGGAGAGGGACGTCACACCGAGCCGCTCCTGCGACTTGGGTTTCCCGTACACGCATGTGATCCCCGCGACGATGCCGTGGCCGCCACTCGCGACCGCGTGGGCGAATTGCTAGAAGAGGGCACGGCGGAGACCACCGTGCAGGTGACGCCCCTCGACGCCATCGAGTACCCGGATGAAACCTTTAACTGGGTCGTAGCCGATCGGGCAGAGGTCTACGCGTCGACCGATGAGGCCCTTCGCACGGTCCTGGAGGAAAGCCGACGCATCCTTGCTCCTGGGGGATGGCTGTACTTGACCCTGCCGACGCATCCGTCGGAGGAAGATCCCGATTCCCTCACCTCCAACGGGAGTGCATTTTCTATCGAGACGTTGGAGAAGCTTCGCAAGGAGGCACGGCTGGCCGAAGCGCGCGAGCCGTCCCGAATTGAAGGGGAAGAGGAACCGGCCCGGATCCGAGCCCTCTATCGGCGCGTCGACCCTCAAACTCCGATGTAACGAGAGACGACGCGTTGGTAACGAGTGGTTCGGTTCGGGGAGAGGACGGGACCATCCGTTACGACTGAGAAGTTTGCATCGTCAGCAACGTTTGGAGATTTATCCACCAACCCACGCAGGATTCATGGAAGTTGCTCCGTCCAACATTGATCTCCGTCGAAGCAAGCAGTTTTACGATCGCGCCCAAGGATGTATCCCCGGGGGCGTAAATTCGCCTGCCCGAGCGTTTGACAGCGTTGGGGGCACCCCGCTCTTCATTGAGGAGGCCGAGGGGGCCTACCTGATGGACGCCGACGGGAATCGATATCTCGATTATGTGGGGTCCTGGGGACCGATGATTTTCGGTCACGCTCATCCCGATGTTGTGGACGCCGTGCAGACGCAGGCGGAGGCGTCTACTTCGTTCGGGGCACCTACGGAGGTGGAAATCGAGGTTGCGGAGCTCGTGTGTGACCTTGTGCCGTCGGTGGAGAAGGTGCGCATGGTGAACTCCGGTACGGAGGCGACCATGAGTGCAGCCCGCCTTGCGCGCGGGTACACTGGGCGGGATAAGATCATCAAGTTTGAGGGCAACTATCATGGCCACGGCGACTTCTTCCTGATCGCGGCGGGAAGTGGGCCGATGACGTTGAGTGAACCGGACTCGCCCGGCGTAACGAAGGGCAATGCGAAAGATACTCTGCTCGCCCCTTTCAACGATCTGGATCACGTGGAGAAGCTCGTAGAGGCACATGCGGGAGAGGTCGCCTGCATCATTCTGGAGCCGATTGCGGGCAACATGGGATGCATTCCTCCGGAGCCCGGCTTTCTTGAGGGGCTCCGCGAGATCTGCGATGCCCACGACATCGTTCTCATCTTTGATGAGGTCATGACCGGATTTCGCGTTGCGCCGGGGGGAGCACAGGAGCGCTACGGGGTGACGCCCGATCTCACCTGCCTTGGCAAAATTATTGGGGGCGGACTGCCGGTGGGGGCCTATGGGGGCAAGAAGGATATCATGGACTACATTTCGCCGACGGGGCCGGTTTACCAAGCGGGGACGCTTAGCGGCAATCCGTTGGCCATGCGAGCCGGCCACGCTGTGCTCTCGAAGATTGCGGAGAACAAAGACACGATCTACGACGAGTTGGAGGCCTTCGGAGAAGCCCTCGAAGAGGGCATCCACCGCAACCTTGAGGCGCTGGATTTGGACTTCACCACGAATCGGGTGGGGGCGATGGCCAGTCTCTTCTTTACCGATCAACGGGTGGTAGACCAGGAGACGGCCAAGACAACCGATACTGATCAGTACGCCGCGTACTTCCACGCGATGTTGGAGGAAGGCATCTACCTCCCGCCGTCTCAGTTTGAGGCCATCTTTTTCGGCACGTGTCACGGCGAAGCCGAGCTCGACGCCACACTGAAGGCGCAGCGCGAGGCGCTCAGACGCATCCAATAGAAAAAGCTCGGCGCTTGACGCGCCGAGCCGTTGGTCGCAAAAGGACACTGTCGATGGACGACGTCCGTCCTGGGGGGGTTACGGAGTCCAGAGCTTCACGTCGTCGTCCTTACTTCCAGAGAGAACGTAGCGGCCGTCAGGAGAGAAGGCAATGGCGTTGACGCCCTCCGCATCGCCCTCAAAGACGTAGCCGAGATTTCCATCCTCTACCTTCCAGAGTTGGACGGTCATGTCGCTGCTCCCACTCAGAACGTATTGACCGTCCGGGGAGAAGGCGACGGCAATCACGAGGCCGGAATGGCCCTCAAAGGTGCGAAGTAGCTTTCCAGAGTCGACGTCCCACAGCCGGGCCGTCATGTCGTCGCTGCCGGAGAGAGCGTACTCCCCGTTCGGCGAGAATGCGACGGAGAAGACGTACGTGGAGTCCCAGTCGCCCTCGTCGAAGGTGCGCACGACACTGCCCGTCTCCACATCCCAGAGCTTAAGGGTGCCGGACTGACCGCTGCCGGAGAGCACGTACTCCCCGTTCGGCGAGAAGGTGACCGAGAAGATTGCTTCGTTGTTTTCGTCGAAGCGGCGGACGAGGTCGCCCGTATCTACGTCCCAGAGATGAAGGGTGCCGGAGGCGCCGCCGCCAGAGAGCACGTGCTGCCCGTCGGGCGAAAAGGTGGCCCCCAGTACCGCTTCGGAATTTTCCTCGAAGGTCCGGACGGTGTCCCCGGAATCCACATCCCACAGGCGAACGATGCCGTCAGACGTTTCAGAGACGAGACGATCGCCGTCAGGAGAGAGCGCGACCGAAATTGGTTGTTCGGTGAGGCCCTCAAACGTCTGAATTTCGCGACCGGTGACGACCTCCCACAACTTAATCGTGTTGTTCGGGGCGCCCGAGAGGGCATACTGTCCATCGGGCGAGAAGGAGACCGCATTCACCCAGTCGGCATTCCCCTCCAACGATCGCACAATGTGCAGCCGTTGCCGCTGCGGTCCCTCAGAGGCTCCATCCTCCGTGGAAGGGGACGGGGTCATTGCCTCTTGCTCTTCTTCGGTGGCGGTCGCCGTTTCGGACATTGCGGCGGGACTCGGCTCCGCCTCTCCCTCTTCGGGCCGGTACACCTGGGTTTGGGCCGGTTCGCCCTGTCCTCCGCCGGCATCCATCGAGACCTGCTCCTCGGCGTCGGCCGTCCCGTCCCCTGAAGATGGAGAGGGGACTTCGACCTCTTCGCCCGGGTCCTCCGAATGGAGCGCCTCAGCGGCTTCCTGACCGGTTTGGTAGCGGTCGTTGGGATCTTTCTTGAGCAGCTTTGCAATGACCTGCTCCAACCAGGCGGGGATGCTGTCGTCAATCTGACGGGGAGGCGTGTAGGATTCGTGCAGCACCTTGTACACGACGCTCATGGGGTGGCCTCCCGTGTGAGGGAGTTTCCCGGTGATCGATTCATAAAGAACGACGCCGAGGCTGTACAAGTCCCCTCGGGCATCAACATCGTTCCCGCGCGCCTGCTCTGGGCTCATGTATTCCGGGGTGCCCAGTACCGTCCCCGTTTGCGTGAGACGTGCATCCGAGCCCGCGTAGGCAATGCCAAAGTCCATGAGCACGGGGCGTCCCACGTCGGTCACCATGACGTTCGAGCTTTTCACGTCGCGGTGGACCGTGCCCTGATTGTGGGCGTAGCCGAGGGCTTCGGCCATGGGGGCGATCAGGCTTACTGCCTGTTCTGGGGAGACCGGTCCTTTCTCCTGGACGATCTCGTGGAGGTCGCGTCCCTCCAGATACTCCATCGCCATGTAATGAACGCCGTTCAGCTCCCCCTCGTCGAAGATGGTGACGATGTGGGGATGGTTGAGTTGGGCCGCTGATTGGGCTTCCCGGTGGAAGCGCTCCAGCATCTTCCGGTCGTGGGTCATTCCCTGCGGCAGCACCTTCAGGGCCACCTCTCGTCCCAGGCTTTCTTGAACGGCCTTGTAGACGATGGCCATGCCGCCACGGCCCAGTTCCTTTTCAATATTATATTCGGGAGACATCGCATCCCGAACGAGAGTTTCGGGATTGGAGGAGAGTGATCCAGTCCCGGTTCCCGTAGAGGTCGTTTCAGGAGGATCCTCCAGCCACTCGCCGCAGTGTTTGCACTTGCGGGCAGCTTCCAGGATCTCTTCGTGACAATACGGACAACGCTTTGTGGCTTCGGACATGTCCTAGGGGCGATTCGTGCACTGCACCTGCTTGGAAGACGGCGTTGCGTCCGATCGGACGTCGGCCGGCGGGGAGCAGGAATGGAAAGGCCATCGATCGATGCTGTCCGGTAGGAGTGAAACAAGGGGGAGGTTATGACCACATCCAACCCGAACAGCAGAACTCATAGGGGATCGTCTTCCCCATACGAACAATGAGCAATAATATTGCCAGGTTCGGGAGAACGACGGTGCAGCGTCTCGGGACAACTTGTGAAGAGCAGAGGGACATGTTACACGTCCCTGCTGCCCGTTTCCCGACGGGGAGACGCGACGTGCCCGGGCAGGGCGAGCGAGGACCCTCGCCCGTCGGGCGGGACGATCGATGAAACGCAGAGATCGCCTCCCGGCCCCGACGGACGCTGCGAATGACCTCCCTAGTCGCGTTCGTAGCGGAGCATCAGTTCGCCCATCCGGATCATATCGCCGTCCTGAAGTTCGACGGTATTGCCTTCGGGCACCTGATCCCCATTCACCATCGTCGGGTTGGTTTCGCTCGTGTTCTTCAGCAGAATGGTTTGGTCCTGCTGAATAATTTCCGCCTGCATACGAGACACCGTGCGGTACGTATCCCCGAGCTGAATATGTGCGAAGGCGCGCTCGCCTTCCACCTCCGCCCGGCCAATGGTGACCACATTGCCTTCGGGGGTCGGGCGTCCCGCAATCCGGAACTCTTTGCCCTGGTCCGGCCCGGCCGCGATCACAAGGCGACCCGGCACAAACTTCATTGTTTTCGGGGGAGCCTTGAATTTCAGCGTCTCGGGCCCTTCCGATTCGTCTTCCGGGGTCTGTGAACTGCTGGACTCGGACTTGATGCGCTGCCCAGAGGGTTCCGGGAAGCCGGTTTCGGCCCCTTCCCCGTCGCCCCCAAGCTCCGTAGAGGACAGATCGGACGAGGGTGGGTCTGTCCCGGCCGAGCCGTCCTCCGAAGGAGCAGCGGCTTGCGGAGCGGGCTCATCATCCTGGCTGGCGTACGCGAAGTAGCCTAGAACAACGACGACGAGAACGCCAAGCCCGAGGATCAGATAAACGGTGATCGTTGAGAAGCCCTGCCGAAGCGACTCGCTGGAGTCTCCGTTCTGGTTGCCGGACGAGATTTGTGTCCGGCTGGACTCGTCTAGCACGGGCTTTCGGTTGAACGGGCTGATTTCGATGACCCCTTCCACCCGGTAGCGCTCGCCTGGGGCGGGAGGTTGCTGGCCCGTCCGTGCGCGAATTTCCGCCCCACTATCGTCCTGAAGAATATAATTTTTCGTCTCCGTGTCGTTGCCACTATCGACCTGGCGGTCGACCGTGCCTTCGATCGTCACACTCTGGCCGCGATATTTGCCCGGATTGCCATTGATTTCCTTGATCGTGGGTTGGGCCTGCAGCCCCCAAGCACCAAAAATCAAAAGGAAGCAGATCCAGGCTACAGATCGCACCGGAGGAGTGAATGTGTTCACGTACCGAGTCATGGGGAAAGTCATCGGAGATTGGCTTGCGTTCAACTTAGTTTTGAGCGAGGCCGATACGAACAACCCCAGTCCAATTTTCGTCAACAAATTTGGGCCATACGACCTCACGCACCGATTGCCCGTTGTACTGGATGTCGTGGTGATACAAGGCAGGCGTGTTGGAGGTGCGCGTCCATTCGCCTTCCCCGTATCCGAGATTCGATCGGTTGAAGTTGTAGGATTCTTCGATCCCGTCGGAGTCGTTTTGGATACAATAGTAGGTCAAAATCGGCGAATCATCAAAGATGGCGTCGAAAACCTCAAAGTCGGCTGAGGCCATCCCGGCTCCGCTGAGAAGTGTGCCGATCGCACTTCCGCTGGCGGGAGACGTTTCCGAAAACTCAAGCTGATACAGCTTCTTCCACTGCTCGTCACTGTCGACGTTGTCTTGGATCGTTTCGAGACGAACGTTCTCCTCGGCTGTGGTCGCAATGCTGAACTCAAGAACCAGATAGCGCGATCCGACGGGACTGACCAACCAGGCCATGTTGGACTGATCGGAGGATCGCAGAAGGGAAACTGACCCAGCGACCGTTTCCAGAAGGGCATCGCTAGGCTGGTTGGCTTCGCTGCCGTACATTCCGCGAGTGACGCTGCCATCGGAGGCAAGGAGGTAGAAGGCCTTCACGTAGTTGGGAAAGCTGACGCGTTGCATCTCCGTATCCACGTGATTGAGGGCAGTGTCCGAAGGCTGGTCGTCATAAAATGCTGCCCCTATGCGAAGAAGGGGGGAGAGAAAGTGACCACGAACCGAGATGAGGGACGAGAGGATCGCCTTCGGCGTTGGGTTGCGAGCGGCCATCTCACGGGCAAGAGTGTACGCCTCACGGAACCGACCATTCAGAAAATAGAGCTCCTCCAGGGTGTTTGCTGTGTTCTCCCAGGTGGCAAGGGACTGATCGGCAGACCAGTTGGCGAGAAGCCAAGCATACGCGTTCATGGCCGTTCGCTGGGCTCCTACCTCCAAAGCTGAGGTTCCACAGTAGTATTCGGCCCGGAAATTTTCGTCTACGTATTTGGGGTACGAGCGACACAAGCGGTAGGCAGCGTCGTACTCGTCGGCTTCAACCTCTTGTTGAATGAGACTGCGCACGTGCGATTCCACCCGTCCGCTCAGTTGGTCTCGTTGAGCGGACGTAAGGTACGACTGGTTGGAGAGAACATTGATGTACTGCTGAAGGGCCCCGGAGCCTTGACGTCGGACGGCCCCGAACCATTCTCCGAGCACTTCGGCAAGCTTCTCCCGGACGAAGTCGCGGTCACAGTTCTGTGCGGTGCTATTGAGCACCTTCACCGCCCGGCTGAAATTCGATTGTTCAAGAAGACGGTCCGCAAGGCTAATCTGTCGCTGGGCGAAGTCTTCGCAGTACGAAGGAGAGGAAGGGGAAGCAGCTGGCCGAGGACTGGTCGAGGAAAGAGGGCCGGCGTGGGTCGCAGGGACCAGCAGGACGGCAACGAGGAGAGAAAGAACGGTCATTCGATTACAAAAGGGCATCGGCAAAAGGAGGTGCATCGGCGAGGCCTGCACTAGATCCGGGGACGAGCAGTGGGGAGACGACCCTTCGGAGACGGGTGAGGAAGAACAATACTCCGAAAGATGGCCGTTTACGCTCGAGTTTACGTATGGTCGTGACCCGGGATAGATGTCCGTCTCGTGTAGAAACGGCATCCGTGAGTCCCCAATCTATGCGGATGCATCGAGAATTTACATAGATGACCGGACCATGGACCTTCCTTTGAAACCTATGGCCGTCTTCGGGGGAATGCAAACGTCGGGGAAAGAGGTGCCTGATTCCCCTGTCCTTTATGCAGGCTCTTCTTCACGAGGGGGGAAGGGATATGTCCGCACGCGTCCGAGCTCTCGTTCGAGGGTGCCGGCCTCCGCAAGGACGGCAGAGATGTTATCTGTGGAGCCGGAATAGTACGCGAGGGATACAAGAGATTCCGCGGCCGTCTTCAGGTCGGGGGTTCCGAGCATGTACGATTTGAAGAGCTGTTTCTGGTCCTGCAGCTTGTCCACAATGAGGCCGTCGGAACAGAGCAGGAAGCCATCTTGCTCAGAAAGCGAATAGGCCGGAGCATCTTTTGGGAAGAAGTCCGGCTCGTCCCCCGTCCCGTCGAGGGTCTTGTTGATGATGTGCCCGTACTGCTCGATAAATTCGGGATCGATGTTGTCGTCTCCAGCCTCTTTTTCGAATTCGCGCAGGTACGAGTGGTCCTCGGTCACCTGCTTGATCTCGCCGTCGGTCAGGTAGTAAACGCGACTGTCCCCGAGATTTCCGGCAATAAACTGGTTGTCGCATCCGAGCACGCAGGTGAGCGTGGTGCCCATCCCGTCGAGCGAGGGATCCTGCTCCGTAATTTCGCGAATCGATTCCTGCGCAGCGTCGAAGGCGTTCTCCAGAATGTCCTTGAGCATGTCCGGAGTGACCTCGTCCTCGAACTCGTCTCGGAGGACCGACTCCACCGTCTGCAAAACAGTCTGGCTCGCAATCTGGCCTCCCGCGACGCCTCCCATTCCGTCAGCAACGCCTAGGAAAAAGGCGTCCGACGAAGGGTAAAAATGTAAGATGTCGTCCTGATTTACATCCCGGCGACCCGGAAATGTCGTGCCGTGGGCGGAGATCGGTAGCATTACGATGAGCAGCCGTTCTATTGAATGAACGAGTCAGACGGTAAGAGACGTCCCTTTTCTTGGGGCCTAGGGGAGAAGAGGGCAGAAAAGGGTGGGCAGTGCGTTTCGCACGGACCGTCTTCTCTCGGAAACGCAAGTCGAAGATGCATTAACACGTTCCCTTCCTCCTTTGTGTTCGACCTCTCGAACGGGGGAGAGAGAGCATCGTTGCAGAGCCAAAAATCATGAAGGTATGGGAGAAGGCTCAGGAGGAGGCCGAAAGCGTGCCCCCGAGTGTGTTGGGAACAGCAGGTCGTCGCTGCCGAGAATGTCGTCGGACACGCCCCCTGGTATTCGCTTAAAGATCGTGCCGGTTTTCGAGTCGCCGGACGAAACGGGGTCAGATTTCAAGAACTTGTTCAATGAAATGGTGAGGGTCGGCCAGCGTGTCGAGGAGAAGGTCAGGCGTATGAGGAGCCAGTTCAGATCGGGAGAATCGTCCGGTACAGACGGCCACTGAACGAGCGCCCGTCGTCTGGGCACAGTGAATGTCGTGGCGCGTGTCTCCGATGATTGCCGTGCGGTCGGCAGAAAAGGAATGCCCGGACTGCTCAGAAGCGCGCCGGAGCGCCATGGGCGGCAACTCGGTACGATCGGAGTGGTCGTTTCCAAAAGCGCCGATCGGGAAGTAATCGGCCAGATTTGCCCTTCGGAGCTTGTGGTACGCAATGGCTTCAACATTGCCCGTGACCAAGCCTAAGAACACGTCCTCTCGACGGGCGAGCCGAGGCAGAAGGTCCACAACGCCCGGAAGAGGATTCACGTGGTGTGACTGTATGGTCTTTTGGGCAGTCTCGGCGTATCGGGCGATCACGTCTTCCAGGTGGGGGGAGGGGTCGGGAATTCCGCTCTCCACAAGCACGTCGTGAAAGATCGCGAGATCAGTGCGTCCCGAAAACGGAACGCCGTCGGTCGAGGCGCGCTTTCCCGTTGCACTCGCGACCGCGTGGGTCACGGCCGGGCGGACCCCGCCCGTAACGTGAAGGAGCGTCCCGTCAATGTCGAAGAGCAGAAGAGTCATGAAGACAAACGGAAGGTCTACGGAGGCGAATGAATACGACCCTCTACGTCGCTGCATGATCCTGAGAGTCCGTCTATGCGGTTGTCTTCCTGCCGCTGGAGCACACCGTTATTCTTGGGGAGAGTACTTTTTGGTGCTGTGTCCATACGCTACACGATCGCACAAGGCGTTCTGAGAGGTCGTCCCCACCTCATGCCCACCACTGCGCGACGGTAGGGGGCATCCGGCGTCTCCAGTATCTGTTTCCGGGATATGTCAACCGCGACGAGGAGGCGCGTCAGCATCTGGGCCGGGGGCGAGCCGCCCTCGTAGGTGAAATTGAAAGGACAAGAGGGCGCGTCGATTCACACACTTTCTCACGGTTCGGTAAGAACTAGGGCCCCACTGAAGAATTGAAGACCGACACGTCAGGTCCCCATTCGGAGACCGTCGCTCAGTGCAACGAGGGCGGCTCCAAGCGGCCGAGTCAGCTCTTCTCGTCACTACTGCTCCCAGCCTACGCTCCATCGAATGCCCGAGTCTGTTCCTTCGACCTCTGAGGAAGAGGAGAAGACCCTCTACCTCATCGATGCGATGTCGCTTGCGTACCGCGCACACTACATCTTCATCAGCCGACCCCTCATCAACTCGAAAGGGCAGAATACCTCGGCGGCCTACGGATTTACGAACTCGCTCCTCAAACTGATTGACGACCACGACATTGAGCACGCCGCGGTCGTGTTCGACGAGGGGGAGGAGGACACCTTCCGCAAGGAGATCTACGAAGAGTATAAGGCCCACCGCGATCCGCCCCCGGACGAGCTGCTGGAAAACCTCCCGTTCATCAAGAAGATTGTGGAGGCGATGGACATTCCGGTGCTGGAGGTGCCGAACGTGGAGGCCGACGACGTCATCGGGACCCTTGCGACGCAGGCGGAAGACGACGGGGCCGACGTGGTGATTGTGTCGCCGGACAAGGACTTCAAGCAGCTGCTTTCGGAGCACGTCTCCATCTACAAGCCAGCGAAGGGGGATCAGGACTTTGAGATTCTGACCGACGAGACGTTTCGGGAGGAGCACGAGCTCGACCCTGTCCAGTTCATCGACATGCTGGCGCTCATGGGCGATAGCAGCGACAACGTGCCAGGCGTCTACGGCATTGGCGAGAAGACCGCGCAGAAGCTGCTCCGCGAATACCACTCCGTCGAAAACCTGATCGAGCACGCCGACGACCTCAGTGGGAAGCGGGCGCGCGAAGGCATGCAGGAGCACGCCGAGGAGGCAAAGCTCAGCAAGCGGCTCGTTCGCATTCGCACCGAGTTGGATGTGGGATTGGACTGGCATCAGCTTCGCCGCGCCAATCCGGACGAGGACAAGCTGCGGGCGCTCTTCAACGAGCTGGAGTTCGGGTCGCTGCTCGACCGCATGGGCATTGACGGCGAGTCGTCGGAGGACGAGGCGAAGGAGCCGACCGAAGATCCGGCCCTCGAATTCGACTTTGGGCCGTACGAGGAGGTGCAGGAGCTCGACCCCGACGCGGTGGACTACGACTTCGTGCAGAATCGGGGGCAGCTGGAGCAGTTTGTATCCGAGCTGGGGGAGCGCGATCGGTATGCCTTCGACGCGGAGACGACCTCCACCGACCCGATGTACGCCTCCCTCGTCGGGCTTTCCTTCAGTTGGGCGGACGAACAGGGCGTGTACGTTCCCACCCCGCTTCCCGACGGCATGAGCACGGACGCGGTGCTCGATATGCTCGGCCCGCTCCTGGAAGCCGACACGACGAAGGTCGGCCACAATCTGAAGTACGACCTCCTGGTACTGCGGCGGCACGGCGTGGAGGTTGGCGGCCCGCTCGTCGACACCATGGTGGCCCACTACCTGGTGGCGCCGGAGGAGAACCACAACCTCGACGACGTGGCGCGGTCGGTGCTCAACTACAAGATGGTGCCCATCTCCGATCTCTTGGGCGACGGGGAGGACATCTCGATGCGCGACGTGGCAGTGGAGGAGACGGCGCCCTACGCCTGCGAAGACGCGGACATCGCGCTTCGCCTAGCGGATGCTCTGGAAGAGCGCTTAGAAGAGGACGAACTGCAGGAGATTGCAGAAGAGATGGAGTACCCCCTCGTGCGCGTCCTCGCAGAGATGGAGCACGTGGGCATCACGGTGGACACCGACGTGCTGGACGAAATCTCGTCCCGGCTGGAGTCGGAGCTCAGTGAGATTGAGTCTGAGATTTATGATCTCGCCGGAGAGGAGTTTAACATCAACTCTCCTCAGCAACTCGGCGTCATTCTGTTCGAGAAGTTGGACCTGCCGGTGGTGTCGAAAACGCCCACCGGCAATCCGTCGACCAAAGAAAGCGTCCTGCAGGAGCTCTCCACCGAGCACGAAATTCCGGGGCTCGTCCTCGACTGGCGCTCCACCTACAAAATTAAAAGTACCTATCTCGACGCCCTCGGTGAGCTCGTGCATCCGGAGACGGGCCGCATCCACACCAGTTTCAACCAGACGCGGACCTCGACCGGACGGCTTTCCTCCAGCGATCCCAACCTGCAGAACATCCCGATTCGCACCGAGGTGGGGCGCGAGATCCGACGGGCCTTCGTACCGCGCGACGGCTGGAAATTGATGGCGGCGGACTATGCCCAGATTGAGCTCCGCATCCTCGCGTCCATGAGCGGCGACGAGGCGATGATCGAGACCTTCCGCGAGGAGGGCGACATTCATACCGACGCCGCCGCGCGCGTGTACGACATCGATCCGGATGAGGTAACGTCCGACCAGCGCCGCAAGGCGAAAGAGGTGAACTACGGCATTCCGTACGGCATCTCACCCTGGGGGCTCGCCCAGCGCCTGCGCATGCCGTTCGACGAGGCCAACGACCTCATCAAGCAGTATCGAAAGTCGTATTCGGGCGTGTCCCGATTGCTGAACGAGCTCGTGGAGCAGGCCCAGGAGAACGGCTACGCCCAAACGATGCTGGGACGCCGTCGCTACCTGCCGGACATTGACAGCTCCAACAGCAACCAGCGCAGTGCCGCCGAGCGGGTCGCCGTCAATATGCCGATTCAGGGCACACAGGCGGACATGATCAAGATCGCGATGAATCGCATCCACGAGCGGCTGGCGGACGCGACGTGGGACGCCGAAATGCTGCTCCAGGTCCACGACGAACTGGTGTTTGAGCTGCCGCCAGACGAGGTTGACGAGGTGCGGTCGATGGTCGAGGCGGAGATGCGCGACGCACTGCCCCTCGACGACGTGCCGGTTGTGATCGACATCGGCGTGGGCGACCACTGGCTCGATGCGCACTGAGAACATTACGTATTCCGTGTTGCGTATTGCGTAGCCTTGTTTTAGGGATACGAAACACGCAATACGGGACGAACGGCTTTGAATCGAAGAATACTCTCAACCTCAGCTATATGAACCAGACGACTGTCGCTGATTCTTCGCCTGCCATTCCCGCCGCCTTTGAGTTTGAGGAGGGGTCCGACGGCATCGAGTGCTACCGCCTGACCGATAATGGGTTGCGCGTTCTTTTGCTGCCGCAGGACGGAGCGCCGGTCGCCACGTCGATGGTAACGTATCACGTGGGCAGCCGCAACGAGCGCACGGGTCACACCGGTGCCACTCACATGCTGGAGCACCTCATGTTCAAGGGCACGGAGCGCTACCACAAGCGGAAGGGCACCTCGATTTTTGAGACCCTGCAGCGCGTGGGGGCCAAGGTGAACGCCTCCACGTGGCTGGACCGGACGAACTACTACGAAATGCTACCCACTGAGCACCTGCCGTTGGCGCTCGACATCGAGGCCGACCGAATGCGCGGGGCGCTCCTCGACCCGCAGGACGTGGAGTCGGAGCGGACGGTGATTCTCAACGAGCGGGATCGCAACCAGAATCAGCCGGTGTCGCGCCTCTTCGACGAAGTGTGGGCGGCCGCATTTACCGCACATCCCTATCACCACCCGACGATCGGGTGGAAGAGCGACATCGAAACCATCACCGCCGATGGGCTGCGGGAGTACTACGATACGTTCTACTGGCCGAACAACGCCACCGTCTCCATTGTCGGCAACTTCGATCGTCCCACCGCCCTGAATGAAGTCGCCGATCACTTTGGCAAGCACGACGCAGCGCCGCACGACATTCCGCAGGTCACGACGGAGGAGCCCGAGCAGACCGGACAGCGGCGGGTAACGGTGAGGCAGGACGGACAGCTGGGAGCCGTGCTTATGAGCTACAAGTCCCCGCCGGCCGTGGAGCCAGACTCCGACGCGCTCGATGTGCTGGCCCGCATCCTCGCCTCCGGCAAGGGCAGCCGTCTTTTTCAGCGCTGTACGGACCAGGGGCTCACGAGCGACGTGTTCGGCATGAACTTTCGCCTCCGCGATCCGGGGTTGTTTTCGGTCTTCGGGTACTTGGCGCCCGAGACGGATCACGAAACGGTGGAGGCAGCCATCCACGAAGAGATTCAGAAGATCCGCGACGAGGGCGTGACGCAGGAGGAGCTCGACCGTGCTCGCAGCCAGCTCCGTGCGCAAATCGCGTTCGACCGCGACGGGCCGATGAAGGTAGCCTCTCAGCTCAACGAGGCCCTGGCCGCCGGGGATTGGAAGCTCTACACCCAGTACCTCGATCGTTTGGGGGAGGTGACGGTAGACGATATTCAGCGGGTCGCCCAGACGTATCTTACCGACGACACCAGCACCGTCGGGTGGTATGTGCCGAGTGCGTCTTGAAGAGTGATGCGTGAATCGTGATGCGTGAAATCGGGGGCGGGAAGACATGCTCCTGCGTTGGGGCAGCGGGCATGGCAAACGAAATCACGGGTTCCGATTTATGCCTTCACAGGACCACGCGAAGCGCATGGCCCTTTCCTTCGTATTTCTATTTATCCATCGTGGATCACATGTCTACTTCTAGTCCGAATCTTGCCTCTCGGGTTCAGGATCGTGAGGCCGGTCCGGGACGATTGCTCACCCTCCAGACGTCCGTTGACGACATCGTGTCGTGGCGGGGGTCGTTTTTGGCCTACCCCAATCTTGCCGCCGGCGACGACCTGCTACAAGAATTGACCGTCTCACTTCTCGACAAGGGGACGGAACAGCGGGACCGGTTTGAGCTTGCCCGCGTCCTCGAAGATTGCGGCGCAAAGCTTAACCTGTCGAGCGACGGCCTCTACATCGACGTTTCAGGGCGCGCGCTGACAGAAGATCTGCCCCGCGTGATGGATGTGCTGGCGGAAATGCTGCGAACGCCCTCGTTTCAGCAAGAGGAGTTCGAAAAAGCCCAGGCTCAGGCCCTCGCAGACGTGCAGCGCCGGATGGAAAAGACCAGCGCACAAGCCTCTGCGGCCCTCACGCGTCGTCTCTTTGGCCGAGGGCATCCCAATTACAGCGAGGCGCCGGAGACGGTGATGCGTGAGCTTCAGCAGATTACGCTCGACGACGTTCGGGCGTACCACGCCGCTCACTTCGGGGCGACCGAATGGACGTTGGCAGTGGTTGGGGATCTGGAGCACGACGCAGTGGCGTCGGTCGTGGACGATACATTTGCGGGGTGGACGCCGCACGACACGGCGCCGAGCCACGACACGGACGGCGTGTCGGAGGCAGACGTTGGAAGAAGCGTGGTCCCGATGCCCGACAAGTCGAATGTCGATGTACGAATGGGGCACGCCGTTCCGATCCGACGGGACCACGATGACTATCCCGCCCTCTATGTGGGCAACTACATTCTGGGCGGCGATTTTGCGGCTCGGCTCATGGCGACGGTGCGGGACGAGAAGGGGCTCACCTATCATATCGGCTCAGGGCTTTCGGGCGTCTCCACGCGCTATTCAGGATACTGGCAGACCAGTGTCACCCTCAGCCACGATGCGTTGGAGGAGGGAATTGCCGCGACAAAGGACGTAATCCGGCAATTTGTGGAGGAGGGGGCGACCGAAGACGAGCTGGGAAGCAAGAAAACCACGATTACTGGCTCCTACGCAGTGGGGCTCGCGACGACACAGCGATTGGCCCAGTCCATCCTCACCAATGCTGAGCGCGGGTTCGATCTTGACTACCTGGATCGCTTTCCCGAAGAGATTGAGGCCCTGACGCTCGACGACGTGAACGAGGCCGTGCGCACGCATCTCCGCCCGGAGGCGATGCACGAGGCACTGGCGGGGACTCAACCAGAACCGGTTGAGGTATAACGGTCGCTGATGCCGGCTGCCTACACGTCCGTATTGCATATTTCGTATTGCGGATCACGCACTTGGGGAGATCCAGGAAATACGCAATCCGACCTCTTGCGGCGGACGTCTCCGAATAAACGGGGCCTACACATTGAACGCGAGCATCAGTCATCGTCCCGAATAATGGACAGCCGCTCTTCGGGGGAGAGGGGCTCCTCCTTCGGCATGGCGAAGGCCAGGCCAAAGTAGGCCAGCACCAGCGGGCCGAACGAACTAATGACCCCGATCACGAACGCGATGCGCACGAGCGTTGGGTCCAGGTTCAGGTACTCGGCGATTCCGCCGCAGACGCCCAGGAACTTTTTGTCCGTCCGCGACCGTCGGAGACGCTTTTTAGAGGTTTTCTTCGGGCCTTCTACCACTTTCGTCTCGCCGGTATTGGCGTCCACCGCCTTCTGGGTAGGGCGCTCAGCGTCGTCCGACGAGGACGAGGGGCGCCAGGTGAGTACGCCGAACCCTACGAGAATAACGAAGATACCAATCAGCCAGGGCAGAGCGGCGTTGAGCCCAAGGAGCGCCGGGTCTGCCCAAACCCCGATCTCCGTAAGCAGGTACACGATGCCTGCCAGGATGAGGCTCAGTCCCGAGATGGTTTGCACGTTCAGAAGACTCGCCTCGTCCTTCTCATCGTCCTCGAAGTAGAGCGATTCCAGCTCCTCGTCAGAGATGTGTTCGAGGTCGAGGGTCGTGCGTCCTACGTCGAAGGCATCGTTTTGGGGCGAGGAAGAGTCCGAAGAGGAAGGAGAACGAGTACGTTCGCGGTTGGCCATGGTCCCGAAGGGAATAACGAAGAGACAACTGGAGTTAGGAGGACGAAAGGGAGAAGCATCGTCGCTCGGTGACGACCGTTGTGACGGGAATGTCGTGCGGGGCAGATGGAAGGTGCGACACGAAGCAGTCGGCGTATATGAGTGCGATGCAGGGCACGTCCACATGCCGAAGAAACGCGTCGTAGTAGCCGGAGCCGTGTCCAATGCGGTTGCCTCGTTGGTCCACGCCCAGGGCCGGCACAAGTACGACATCAAGCGCATCGGGGGAGACCTGGGCTGTGTTGGCGGGCTCCCGGATGCCCCACCGGTTCGTTGTCGTGGCGGAATGCCCGTCGTACCGTCGGTGCTCCATTGTAGGGGCGGCTGGATCGTAACTCGTCACCACGGGGAGCACCACCGTTTTGCCCTGCCCCCGCAGCGCTCCGATGAGTGGGCGCGTATCGACCTCTCCCTGTTCGGGCAGGGGCCAGTACACGTGCACCACCGACGCCTGAGCCACGGGAGAAAGCGACAGTGCGCGGCTGCCAATGAGAGTGCCCAGCGCCGCGTATCGGGCAGGGGACAGGCCACGTCGAAGAGTCCGGAAGTGCTCTCGCCACTCATCTTTGGAGCGAGACGCAACAGAGGAGGGCATAGCACCCCGTGGATTCTGAAAGGTCCAGTTCCAAGATTGAATGCTTCGAAAGGAGGAAACGATCCTGTCCCTTCCCCCGAACGTCTACCAGCAATCTCTCAGAAGACGGGAGAGGGTCGTCTCTATAAAGAGCGATCTTCATCGACTTCTCCCCAAGTAGAGGGAATCGATCATGCCGAAGAGGGCTACCACCGGTGGTCCGATAATGACGCATTCGCACGATGAACTGTTACCAGGGAGCATCGAGGGGGGAGCAGCGAATTATGGATGAACACCCCCTATCGGCAGGATCGTTTTCGGGTCTCAGTCGCGTATAGGAACCGGATAAGCCGCTTTTTCCCCTAAAAGAAAATGTGAAGGGGGGGCGGTTCTTTTATCCGGAGGGGATAGGCCGTTGGCACTGCACACTGTTGAAGCGATCGTGGATCTATGTTTGAGAACCTGTCCGAAAAACTTGAGGGGGCGCTGCAGTCCGTGACGGGTCAGGGCCGCATCAACGAGGTGAATGTGGCCGAGACGATGCGGGAGATCCGACGTGCGCTTCTGAATGCGGACGTGAACTACCAGGTGGCCAAGGACTTCACGAACAACGTGAAGGAGGCGGCCACCGGAGAGGATGTCCTCAACTCCGTGACCCCGGGACAGCAGCTCACCAAGATCGTCTACGACGAGCTCGCGCGAGTGCTGGGCGGGGAGCACGAGGAGATCGAGATGGCCGAAACGCCGCCAACGGTGATTCTTGTCGCGGGCCTACAGGGGTCCGGCAAGACGACCTTCAGTGCCAAGCTTGCCCGTCACCTGCGCAAGCAGGGACACGCACCGCTACTGGCGGCTTCGGACGTGTACCGCCCCGCCGCCGTGGACCAGCTCAAGAAGCTGGCCGATCAGGTGGGTGTGCCGGTTTATTCCATTGAGGAGGAGGGAGAAATTGTAGAAGATGCGGTTCGTGTCGCCGACGAGGCAGTGGAGGAAGCTCGCGAAACGGCGCGTGACGTAGTGATTATCGACACGGCCGGCCGAATGCACATCGACGAGCAGATGATGCAGGAGGTGGCTGACATCAAGGGCGCCGTCGAACCAAACGAGACGCTCTTCGTCGTGGACAGCATGACGGGGCAGGATGCCGTCAATACGGCAAAGGAATTCAACGAGCAGCTCGACTACGACGGCGTCGTCCTTACGAAGCTGGACGGCGACACGCGCGGGGGGGCTGCCCTCTCCATCCGCACCGTCGTCAATAAGCCGATCAAGTTTGCCTCTACCGGCGAGAAGCTCGACGCGCTTACGCCGTTTTACCCCGACCGTATGGCCCAGCGCATCCTGGGGATGGGGGACGTGGTGTCGTTCGTGGAGCGAGCCCAGGAGGAGTACGACCAGAAGGAGGCTGAGCGGCTTCAGGAAAAGATTCAGTCGGACGACTTTGACCTGCAGGATTTCTACGATCAGCTTCAGCGGATTCAGAACATGGGATCCCTGAAGGATCTGATGGGCATGATTCCAGGCGTTGGCAACAAGATCAGCGATCTGGACATCGACGAGGATGCCTTTAAGCATATTGAAGCCATGATCCAGTCGATGACGCCAGAGGAGCGGTCGCGTCCCGAAATTTTGAACGGCATGCGCCGCCGCCGCATTGCTCGGGGAAGCGGCGTCGAGGTTCGAGACGTGAACCAGCTCATCAGCCAGTTCAATGAGATGAAGAAGATGATGAAGACGATGCAGAAGCTGACGAGTCAGGGGCGGGACGTCAGCATGTCGAACCTCATGGATAAGCTTACTGGGGGCGGGGGCGGGCCCAGCCCGAGTCCTCGGTAGTTTTTGTTTTGCCTTTGTTGGTGTGTCTTCGGGGAACGGAGGCACCCGCTTGTTTTCCCTAGAACGTTTTTTAGAACACTCGACCCTAGACCGACGTGTCCGTCAAACTTCGATTGCGCCGCATAGGGCGCAAAAAAATTCCGGTTTATTCGATCGTTGCCGCCGACTCGCGCAATGCACGAGACGGTCGCTACATCGAGGACATTGGCCGCTACTTTCCGCTTCGAGACCCCGCAGAGGTGCGCCTCGACGAAGAGCGAGCCCTCTATTGGCTCGACAACGGGGCACAGCCCAGCGATACGGTACGGTCAATCCTCTACCGCCGGGGCCTGATGCTGCAGAATCATCTGAAGCAAAAGGGCGAGCCGGCCGACGTAATTGAGGAGAAAGTGTCCGAGTTTCGGGATCGGATGGCCCAGCAGGGCGACGATTTGAAAATGGCCGTGCAGCCGCAGGGTGCCGACGCGCTGGAAAAGGAGCGTGAGCGGGCGGAAGACCTTGACAAAGAGGCTCGTCTTCGGGCCCAGGCCACGCCTCTCTCGGGAGTTGAGGACGAGGCCGAAGAGACAGAGGCCGATGCCGATGAAGCTGACGCCGAGGCCGACGCGGAAGCGGACGTTGATGAGGAGCCGGACGAAGACGAAGAATAGCCCTGTCCGTTTTTGCACCGACCCTCTGTTCGATGCCTTCTTCCTCTGAACCTTCGTCCGACTCGGCTGCGGCGACGCCCGACTACGCCGATGTAGCACCGGAGGCGATGGTACAGATCGGCTTCGTCTTCCGCCCCCACGGGATCGCGGGGGAGCTCAAGATCAATCCCGAACATACCGACGATCCGGCCCGCTACGAGGAGCTGGACACGGTGTATGTCGGAAAGCATCCGCACGCCGTCGTTCAGCACACGATTGCGTCGGTGCGCTACCAGCAGACGAAGCGAGGGACGACGGTGATCCTCGGCCTGGCGGACATTGCGTCGCGCACAGATGCCGAGGCGGTGATGAAGCAGAAGGTATTTGCCCACGAGGAGGACCTGGAGTTGGAAGACGACGAGGTCTTCATTCATGACCTCGTGGGCCTTTCAGTCTTGACCGAAGAGGGAGAAGAGCTGGGAACCGTGGCCAACTACATGGAGATGCCTGCGCAAGACGTGTTTGTCGTCACGCGTTCTGATGGCTCGGAGGCCATGATTCCGGCCGTAGAGGATTTTATCCTTGAGGTTGACTTGGAAGGCGGCCGGCTCGTGGTGCGTCCCATTGAAGGGCTTCTCGATTAGCTCTGCATTTGTTTTCTGTACCCGTACGAATGGCCGGCACTGAGGCAGCACGTCCTCGCTGCGCTCGGTCCTCGGTTGCTCGCATCCCACTTTTGGACGGCCGAATTCGTCATGCGTATCGATGTCATCACAGCCCTGCCCGGTCTCGTCGACGGTCCGCTGCAGCATAGCATCGTGCGGCGGGCGCAGGACAGTGGGGCCGTTGAGATTGCCGTGCACGACCTTCGGGAGCACGCCGTGGGGAAGCACCGGCAGATTGACGACTTTCCCTATGGAGGGGGAGCGGGCATGGTGCTCAAGCCTGAGCCGATTTTTCGGTGCGTCGAAGCAATCGAAGATGAACACGGCGAGCCCGATGAAGTCATTTTTCTGACCCCGGATGGGGAGCAGATCGATCAGCCGATCGTAAACCGGCTGACAATGCATGACCACTTGGTTTTGCTTGCGGGGCATTACAAAGGCATTGACCAGCGGGTGCGTGACGGGCTGGTTACGAGAGAACTTTCGATTGGTGATTTTGTGCTTAGCGGCGGCGAGCTGCCCGCCCTTGTTCTTATTGACGCGGTGGTGCGGCTGCTGCCCGGGGTGCTCGGCGATGCGTCGTCCGCGCTGACCGATTCATTCCAGGACGGATTGCTTGATGCCCCCGTCTACACTCGTCCGGCGGAATACCGGGGCCGCTCGGTGCCCGAGGTGCTGCGCTCCGGCGATCACCAGCGGGTGGAAGAGTGGAGAGACGAAAAGCGTCTCGAAAAGACGCGCGACCGCCGCCCCGACCTATTGCCGGAGTCGTCATAGGCGATCCGGCGTCCCTTTGTTTTTTCGACATTCCTTTTGATCGACAACCCAATTGAGAGCCATGTCTACTGATCTAATGAGCGTCGTCGAGGCCACGCAGTTCCGGGACGACGTCCCCGACTTCGACGTGGGGGACACTGTGAATGTCCATCTGCGCGTGGTAGAAGGCGAAAAAGAGCGGATCCAGAAGTTTGAGGGCATCTGTCTCAACCGGCGCGGGTCCGGGTCCAGCGAAACCTTTACGGTTCGAAAGATGACGGAAGGCACCGGCGTCGAGCGAATTTTCCCGATTCACTCTCCTCGGATTGCCGAGATTGAGGTCACGCGGCGCGGAAAGGTGCGCCGGTCCAACCTCTCGTTCCTTCGGGATCGAGTCGGCAAGTCTGCCCGCGTAAAGGAGCGCGTGCAGGACGAGTAGGAATAGCCATTGGGAGATGATGGCCCGGCACGACCCTGTCATGAATCCAACAGCGTATGGAGCTCGCAACTTGGGATTACCCACCGGCTGAGTTTCTCATTTCCGGGTTTACCTCGGGCGCGGTCGAGAACCCGTTTTCCATCAAGCGCTACCGCCCGGAGGAGTGCGCGGCGCGGTTCGTGGAGGACGATGTGGACGTGGCGCTGCTGCCGACGATGCTTGCCCTCCAGGCAAGTGATGCGATCGACGTGATTCCGAGTGTCGGGCTCGTGTCTTGGGACTACCCGTACGCGAAATTGATATGGAGCGGGGGGCTGCACGACTTTCCCGAAACCATTGCCTACGACCGGCGGGTGGCACAGGAGCGTGTCGTCACTCGCATCATCATGCACGAACATTACGGTGTGGACCCGACGTTTGTCCCGTACGACGATCACTCCCCCAAAGAGCTTCTAGAGGTGGACGAGGACGCGTCGCTGCTGGTGGGGCCCAACGTGCCGTCGTTTCAGACGGAGCCCTTTACGATTGATGTGGGGCAGGAATGGTACGAGCTCACGAACTACCCGATGGTATGGGGGCTTTATGTCACCAAGCGCGATCAGGCGTCGGATGAGATGATTGAGGCGCTGATTGCCTCGGCACGTGCGGCGGAAGAGAACCGCGACGTGTGGGTGCAGGCACAGGAGACCTCTAAGACCCTGAACGCTTTTTACCGGGAAGATCTGCGGACGGGCCTCGACAAATTGGCCATCGCGAGCCTCACGGAGTTTCGGAAGTATCTCTTTTATTACGACGTGACGGAAGACGTCCCAGATCTGCCGTTTGTCTTCCTTGATGACGAGGAGGAGGAAGAAGAGGAGGAGTCCGAGTCGTGAATGCTCAAGGTGTAGGATGCCACGGTCGTCTCTCTCATTGAGCCCACCAGTGCAGTCATGGCAGAAGGGGTTGAGGTTGTTGAGCGCAATAAAAAAGCGCAGTTTGAGTACGACATTGAGGAGACGCTGGAGGCGGGGCTCGTCCTCGAGGGGTCCGAGGTGAAGTCGGTGCGCCAGGGCAAGGTCAGCCTCGACGGGGCGTACTGCCAGGTGGATCGGTACGGCGAGATGAAGATCCACGGGATGTACATCAAGCCGTATGATCAGGCCGGGCCGTTTGGGCACGAGCCGCGCCGTGATCGCAAGCTCCTTATGCACGATGAGGAGATTCAGAAGTGGGGGGATATGGCAGAGAAGAAGCGCTACACCATTGTGCCTCTAGAGCTCTACTTTCGCGATGGCTGGGCGAAGTTGAAAATTGGGCTCGCAAAGGGCCGAAAAAAGCACGACAAGCGCCAAGCCATCAAGGAGCGAGAAGAGAAGCGGCGCATGGAGCAGACGAAGCGGAAGTACAACCTCTAGTGTTGCGTTCGGTAATGGGGGAGGGATGGGTTTGTAGTGGAACTACCGGGCGAACGCAGATGCTCCAAGGCGTAAGATCCACGACGTCACAGGCAGTGAACGTCTCGCCAACCAGGGTTTGAAGCTGCGATTTCGAACCTCCCAACTTCTGGCCTGTCATCTCGATCAAAAAGCTCTCGGATGTCCCTCGTCGAGTACGATTCCTACCGGAGCCGATGATTCCTTGATAGGTGCCTCGACTTGACCCTAGATTGCGCTCGTTCGGAGTACCCCGACGTGGATTTTGAGATCGCTTGAAACGTGACATACGAAGAGTACGAGCACAGGGTATTCTAGAGAAGGGACGATTGGGACTGCTGACTGCAAACGACCGACTGCTGCCGAAAGGGGGCGGAGGCGCGTGGGGAGACGCGGTCCATTGTTTGCCGTCAGGGGAGGTCCCCATGGCCCCTATTCAGACATCCCTTTTGTCAGATTCATTTCTCACCACCAGTCGATCAGCAACCGAACATGGCCTTTCCACCAGTTGACGAGCAGATGGAGGTTCTCCGCCGCGGGGTGGAGGAGCTCATTCCCGAAGATGAGCTCGTCGAGAAAGTCGAACAATCGCGAGAAACCGAGACGCCTCTCACCGTAAAGCTTGGGTGCGATCCGAGCCGCCCGGACTTGCACCTCGGCCACACGGTCGTGCTCCGCAAGCTCCGGCAGTTTCAGGATCTGGGTCACCGGGCCATTCTCATCGTCGGCGATTTTACCGGCATGATCGGCGATCCGTCGGGACGGTCCAAGACGCGGCCGCAGCTTACGCTTGAGGAGACGCGCCAGCACGGACGGACCTATTACGAACAAGCGACGCGCATCCTCGACCCGGAGAAAACGGAGATACTCTACAATTCCGAGTGGCTCGATGAGATGTCGTTCAGCGACGTGATTGAGCTCTCGGCACAGCAGACTGTGGCGCGGATGTTGGAGCGGGAGGACTTTAGCAATCGCTACGAGGCGGGGAAGCCCATTAGCATCCACGAGTTTCTCTATCCCTTGGCACAGGCGCAGGACTCGGTGCACATTGAGGCGGACGTGGAGCTGGGCGGAACCGACCAGCGCTTTAACTTGCTACTGGGGCGCCAAATTCAGGAAGCACAGGGCCAGGACCCGCAGGTGTGCATGATGCTGCCGTTGCTGGAGGGGACCGACGGCACGGAGAAGATGTCCAAGTCTCTCGACAATGCCATCGGCATTACGGAGGCTCCGGAGGACATGTACGGAAAGGTCATGTCCATACCGGACGACCTCATCTACCGATACGTGGAGCTCATTACGGACGTACCGACCGACGAGCTGCCGAAGGTCAAGACGTTTGCCGACGAAAACCCGCGGGCGGCAAAAGCGCAACTCGCCCGTCGCATTGTGGCCATGTACCACAGTGAAGACGAGGCCGATGCCGCGCAAGATCATTTTGAGCAGACCGTTGTAGAGGGAGGCACGCCGGACGAGATGGACGAGCACGCCCCGGATGCCGAGGCGGGGGAGGAGGTTGGACTCCTGAATTTGATGCGGAACGCCGGGCTTACAGAGTCAAACAGCGAGGGGCGGCGCCTCATCGAGCAGGGGGCTGTTTCCATCGACGACGAGACGGTGGAAGACACCGGACTGTACGTGGACGTGTCCGAGCGGGCACCGTTCGTTCTGAAGGTGGGCAAGCGCCGGTACGCCCGCATCGTGTGGAATGGGGCCCGCTAAAGGGGCGTCCCTAGTGGACCACCATAATTTTTCGGGTTTCCGTGAAGGTTTCTCCAACGAAGCGGAGGAAGTAGGGGCCGGTCGAGAGGGAGATTGTGTCGTAGCGGAGGGTATTCTCAAAGCCCTCCCGGACCCGGTCTTCGAACAGCACCCCTACTTGGCGTCCCAAGAGGTCGTAGAGTTCCACTCGCAGGGACTGGGTCTTGGTGACGACGAACTGGGTCTCGGCGGAAGATTGCTCCGAGATGAGGCCGCCCTCGGTGATCCTGACGGTTTTCGTCAGGACAGCTGTGTCCTCGGGGGTTGCGATCGGGGTGGTGTTGCCTGCGTTGTCGGTTGCGACAAGGGCGAAGTGGTAGGTTTTTTCTTCCTCAAGACCGTCGGGACGACCCACGGTGATCGATTCTTGCTGAGGCGGAGGGACGGGTTGCAACGAGGGGGAAATCACCGTTGCGTTCTTGAAGTCCTCCTCGGTTTTGATGGGCGTATTTGCGTAGCGTAGGTCGTAGGTCTCGGCTGTGCCCCTTCGTCCATCGTCGCCGGTGGCCTCCCATTCCAGGGTGACAGCCACTGTCGACGTGTTGACTTGACGAATGTGGAAACGCGAAATCGGGGCTGGAGGAATCTTATCGATGAGGCGGGTCCCCTTCGGGGTGGTTCCGATTGACGATTGATTGCGGCCGTCGTCTATCGCCCGAATTGCATAATAGTACGTGCTGTCGGGAGTCAGGCCGGACACCGTGGCAGTCTGAGTCGTGTTGGCGGGTTTGGGATTGGGGACGGAAGAGGCTGCCTCTGCTTCGGCAAAGTCGGTGGTGGACTCGATGGGGGTCGTGTCGTATCGCAGCTTGTAGGAGACAGCAGTTCCCTGGTCGCCGTCGTCGCCTGGGGCGGTCCATTGAAGCGTCATCGACGTCGTGTCCTGGTCGATCACGGTGAGGTCATCAATCTTGGCCGGTGGGGTGTTATCGTCGTTATCCAGCAGCGGGATGCCGTCGAGAGTTTCGACTCCCGAGTCGAGGGGATCGAGAACGTCCGCAATCGTTCGGTCCTGGTAGTCGCCGTTTTCAAAGCCAGCAGCGAGATGTCCGTACCAGTCGGGTTCGTCGTTGTCTTCGGCAGTTCCGTTGACGCAGCCCGCTAGTCCCCCGGAGAGGACCCCCACAATCCGCTGGTTCTCATTAAAGAGCGGGGAGCCGGAGGAGCCGGGCTCCGTCGTTCCAAGGTCCCAGGCGCCGATTCGGAGGTGCGTATCCCCACTACTGGGCTCACCGTACCCGGTTACGCGCGCAGGGTCGTTGTCGAAGCTGATGCGTTTTCCGTGCCCCTGCGGGTGGTGAATTGTGACGCTTTCTGAGGGGGGCGTGTCGATACGACTCCAGCCGCTCAGAAAAAGATTGTAGTCGGTGGGAATGTCGTCGTCCACCTCGACGAGTGAGAGATCGGGCCGACCCGCAATGCTGTTCGTTCGGTGAACATTTCCGTAGCGGGCACGGAGCACGGCCCCGGTTGAGGTTTGACCCCAGTTCTGAGGTTCTAGGGAGTCGGGTTGAGTGCCGTTTTCCGGAGTGCCGGGGGTGCGGCAGGTAGAGGTTTGTACATTCCAGTAGAACACCATACTGGCGGCATCTTGGGCGTTGGACACGCAATGCTCCGCCGTCAGGAAGAGGGGGCGTCCATCCTCGGCTGTGTTGTTGATGAGGGCCCCCGTGCAAACGAGGGCGGACTCGCCTTCGGAAAAGGTATACCCCCCGACCGACCGCACTTCCGACTGCCATGGATCGGCCTCCTCGCAGGCCACGTCGAGGTTGCAGGTCCCGGATTTGGTTCCCGGCGTACGAGCCGAATGAAGTGAGCGATAGCCGTGGATGACGTCCGCTACCCGAAGCGTAACGGCCGAGCGACGATTGGCAGGCACTTCGAGTTCAAGGGTAATCTCAGCGTCGGGGACGAGCGGGGTCCAAAGCTGGCCGTTGGTCGCGTCGTCGTTTGTGTAGGGGCCGTGGACGAGCGTGCCCTCCGGTCCGTAGAGGTAGAGTTGGGCGCCTTCGGGTAGTTGAAAAGGCTTGAGACCGACACTCATCGACACTGCATCCTGCGACTGGAGCCGAATACGCCAGAGCCAGTTCCCGGATGGAAGCTGTTCCCACGTGCCGTCTCGGGTCGGCGAAACGGTGGTGTTGAGCACCGTACCGTACCGGGCAGGGCCAATCCGGTCGGCCCGACGAGCATCTTCAGCTCGTAGTGCGGCTTCATCCACCGACGGAAGGGACTCAACGGGAAGCGCCGATTGCGTTTGGAGGGCGGAGGCATGCTGCCGAGAGGGGAGAGGGGGCCCCTGCTGGGCCGAGGCGGCACCGGCGGACCAGATGAGCAGCAAAACCAACAGGGAGGAAAGAGAGCGAAAAGACATGTAGTCGAAGGGCCGGGATGAGAAAAGAAACTACTCGGGACTCGACTGCTCCTGCACACGTTCGTCCATCTCCGCCACCTTGTCGGTCAGGTCGTCTTTGTAGTCGAGCATCTTCTGCCGGAGTTCCGCGTCGCCGGTGCCCAGAATCTGGAGGGCAAGGAGGGCGGCGTTGTCGGCGGCATTGATGGCGACCGAGCCCACGGGCACGCCGCCCGGCATCTGAACGATGGAAAGCAGCGAGTCAACGCCATTGAGCTTGCTCGTCTTCACGGGCACGCCGATGACGGGGAGAGGGGTACTTGCAGCAATCATGCCGGGCAGGTGGGCGGCGCCGCCAGCCCCTGCGATGATGACTTCGACGCCACGCTCGTGGGCGGTTTCGGCGTACTCTTTCATCACGCCCGGCGTGCGGTGGGCGGAAAGAACGCGCATCTCGTAGGAGACGTCGAAGTCGTCGAGTACGTCGGCGGCGGTCTCCATCACGGGAAGGTCGGAGTCGCTGCCCATGGCAATGCCAATGGGAGGAGCAGAAGCGTCAGACATAGAGCACCAACAGGGTTTGGAAAAAAGACGAGTCGGGGGAATGAGGGTTACAGGTGGATGGCGTCGGCGGCGCGTTCAGCACGGGCGCGCACATCCTCTCGGTCGGAGCCGAGTGCCGTCACGTGACCCATCTTGCGGCCGGGACGCACATCGGGCTTGCCGTAAATATGTGGGCTTACTCCCTCGACGGCAAGCGCGTCGGGAAGGGTATCGGCCTGGGCAGGGGTGTTCTCTCGTTCGCCGAGTACATTCACCATGACAGCGGTCGGGGTGCGCAACGCCGTACTGCCCAGCGGCCAGTCGAGGATGGCCCGCACGTGATTTTCGAACTGCGACGTGTAGCAACCTTCAATCGAGTAATGGCCCGTATTGTGGGGACGCGGGGCCAGCTCGTTGACGAGTACGCGGCCGTCCGGCATCTCGAATAACTCCACCGCTACGAGGCCCACGCCATTCACGGCGTCGACGGAGCGCTGGGCAATCGCGCGGGCCTTCTCGGCCACGGCCTCATCCACCGCTGCCGGCACCTCGACGGCGTGGCACCGGTGGTTTTTCTGCTCGGTGTAGGCGACCGGGTAGACGACCTGTTCTCCTCCAGGTCGACGCGCCACCTGCACGGCCAACTCTCGCGTAAACTCCGCAAAGACTTCGACCATGAGACCATCGTCCGCGGCCAGGTCGGGCCACGCCTCGCGCAGCTCATCTTTTGAGTGGACCGTGGCATTGCCGTAGCCGTCATACGCACCGCGGTACTGTTTGAGTACGACCGGATAGCCAAAGTCGTCGGCCACACGGATCGCTTCTTCCACCGTTTCGCAGCACTCAAACGCCGGCACCGGACAGTCGGCGTCGGCGAGATGCTGCTTTTGTACCCCCTTATCTTTAATCACGTCCAGGGTGTTTGGGGAGGGCCAGACGTCCGTGTCGGACGAAAGGGCGGCGGCCGCCTCCGCCGCGGGGGCCCATTCGCTCTCGACCGTAATCACGTCGCAGTCGGCGCCAAAGTTGCGGAGCACGTCGGGATCGGTCCAATCCCCGGATTCGGCCCCGGCGTAAAACTGCATGGGCCCTGCATCTTTGGGAGAGAGCAGGCGGACATTTACGCTCATCCGAACGGCTTCGGCCGCCATCATTTTGCCGAGCTGGCCGCCGCCGAGAATACCAATGGTGGGAAATGATGCCACAGGGAGTACAAAAAGTCGGAGTAAAGAAGATCACGATTATGCGTCGGCTTCGACGTCCTCCCCCTGAAGGAGACGGTCGAGTTCCTCCTCACTGTCCACGAGCACATCGCGTGCTTTTGTGCCGTTGTGGGGTCCCACAATGCCGGCTTCTTCCAACTGGTCGACAATCCGGGCTGCCCGCGTATACCCAACAGCCAGTTTGCGCTGCAGGAGGGACACGGAGCCTTGCTGGCGGCGCACCGTCACCCGGGCAGCTTCTTCGAAATGTTCGTCGGTATCCTCAACCCCGAGCGTCTCGTCCGGACCGTGTCCGGCGTCCAAGAGGGACGGGAGCTCATAGGGGGTGACGCCGGGCTGCTGCGAGACGAAGTCGACCACGTCTTCCACCTCCTCCACGCTTACGAACGGCCCTTGTAGGCGTCGCATGTCGCTGCCGCTGAGGAAGAGCATATCGCCGTTGCCCACGAGTCCCTCGGCGCCGCCCTGGTCCAGGATGGTGCGGGAGTCGGCCATCGAGGCCACTTCGTAGGCAATACGGGAAGGAAAGTTGGCCTTGATGACGCCCGTGATCACGTCGACCGACGGGCGCTGTGTCGCCAAGATGAGATGGATGCCGACCGCTCGGGCCATCTGGGCAAGGCGGGAAATGGGGCCTTCAATGTCGTCGCCCACCGCCATCATGAGGTCGGCGAGTTCATCGACCACCACCACGATGTACGGCATGTGCCGGTGGCCATCCTCCGGCGACAGCTCGCCGGCCTTAAATTTCTCGTTGTATCCCTCAATGCCCCGCACGCTTGCCTCGGAGAGGAGGTCGTAGCGCTCTTCCATTTCTTTTTCTACGCTTTTGAGGACCCCAGAAGCCTCCTCGATGTCCGTTATGACCGTCTGATCAACGTCCTGGGGCTGGGCAACGAACTGGGTGTCGAGGGCGGTGTACTGCTGCAGCTCGATCTTCTTCGGATCGATGATCACGAACCGAAGATTCATTGGGTGACAGGCGTAGATGAGGCCGGTGATGAGGGAGTTGAGACCCACCGACTTTCCGGAACCCGTAGCTCCGGCAATGAGGAGGTGCGGCATTTTGGTAAGGTCAGCAAGAAAGACCTCGCCCTCGATCGTCTTCCCCATCGCAATGGGAAGGGTCATGTCCGTGTCGCGGAACTTGGCAGTGCCCAGCACCTCACGCAGCCGCACGAGTTCGCGACTGCTGTTGGGGATCTCGACGCCGACAGCCGACTTGCCGGGAATCGGGGCCATCATCCGGACGCTCGGGGCAGCGAGCGCCATCGCAAGGTCATCTTCGAGCGATTTGATCCGGCTTACCTTCACGCCCGGGGCCGGGGTCAGTTCGTAGCGCGTAACGGTAGGGCCCACCACCGCGCTAATGTCGTCAACCTCTACGTTGTAAGTGTCAAGCTTGTCGAGGAGGATGCGCTTATTTTTCTCGAGCTCCTCGCGGTTGACGGTGGGGTCGGTATCCGATGGTTCTTCGAGCAAATCGAGCGCGGGAGACTCGTACTCCACCTGCTCCGGGGTTTCGGCCGCGCGTTCAATTTCGTCGGCCTTTTCCTCCTCCACCCGCTCTTTGACGGTAAGCTCTACATCGTCGGCGTCGGACGGGGCCGCCGTCGACTCATCCGAATCTGTTTGGGAGGTGTCGTCGGAAGGCTCGTCAGTAGAGGCGTCCGCCGACGGAGTTGGTTCGGCGGTGGGCGACGAGGACTCCGGAGTTGTTGTCTCGTCTTCGGAAGAGGCGCTCGCGCTGGCCTCTGAGGGAGCGGTCTGCGTCTGTGCCGAGGCGTCCGCTGTATCCTCCTTCCCAGAGGAGTGGGAGGACTCGAAAGCAGATGATTCCTCGGCATTGGCGTGTGGGTCCGATTCTTCCGACTCCTCGAACTCTTCCGACTCGGAGACCTCCTCTAGGGCCTCCCCAAACTCTTCTTCCAACTCTTCGAGGTCGAGCTCGTCGGACGGTTCCTGCTCGTCTTGCTCTGCCGATGCATCGCGGTTGCGCAGGCGTCCACGGAAGAGATCATTGCGCCGTAGCGGGCGCCCGTCGCCCACGCTGTCGGGCACCTGGATCGTGATTGGGCGGGGAGGAGACGACGTGTTTGGGGGGGACTCTTCGTCTGGAGACGTCGTGTCCGATTCGGTGTCCGCCTCGGCGTGGGGCGTGTCGGCGTCTGCGGGGGCGTCGGAAGCGGACGATTGTTGTTGGGAGGTTGACGACTCAGCGGAGGACGAGGCAGTGTCTGTTCGCTCGGTCTGTGCGGAGGGTGAGGCCTCTGACGCTTCCGTCTCCTCTTCGGAATGAGATGCCTGTTCCGATTGCGTGGAGCGGGAAGAGGACTCCGTGTCGTGCGAACGGGCGTCGTCGCGATCGTCCGTTTCGCGAGCGCGTTTTTTGCGGGCCCGTCGTTCGCGCCAGGCCGCAACCCAGGATTGAATCTTGTTTTCAATCTGGCGGATCGTGTCGATGACCCGATCGATGGAGCGTTGGATGTCGTGGTCCACCACCAACAGCAGCATAATCGCCACGACCAGCAGCAGGAGAATGAACGAGCCGGGCGGGCCGAAGACGCCCTGCATCCAGCCGGCCATGCCCATGCCCACGGCGCCGGCCCAGCGCACGAGGTTGACCTGGAGGGCATGAGCAAACCACCCAATAAAGCCGGCGATGACGAATGCCGACAGAAGCGCGAGGCCGGTTGGGTACAAGAGTGGTTGCAGCGTCCAGTGGCGAAAGATGGCATAGCCCCACACCATCAGGGCGAGGCTGAAGATGAGAATGCTGTATCCCAGAAAGCCGGGAACGAGCGAGCGTGCCAACTCGGCTCCTAGCAGGCCGAGGGCGTTCTGGACGGGAGGGTACTCACTGGGGTTGAGTAGTGCCTCGACCAAGGGGGCCGACTTCGCTACGGCGTCGTCGGCCGGGGCGTAGCTGAGAAAGGCCAACGAGAGGAGAAGGGCCAGCACCATGAGCACCAGTCCCAGCACTTCCCACTTCCGCCTCGGGGGAATTACAGGCGATGTGCTCGTTGCAGTTGAGGAGCTGGAAGAGGCCATATGAGAATCCGGGCGGCACGAGAGCGGACCCGGTCGGGCCTCGCCGGATCCAGGACGACGAATATGTGCACCCTATGTTACGGGTGCATCGGTGCAAAATGGTTCGTGTACAACAAAAGTGTAATGCAGGGGCGTCCGCTGTGCTCCGTCATTGAGGGCTCAAGACGCTGATGCTTGCTCGTAGCGAACGAGTCGATTTTCTGTATAGTAGGGGAGGATTGGCAGGGGATCAATCCGGAAGCAGTAGTCCAGGTCGTCCCCAAACCCCTTCTGTATGAGCCATTCCGCGTGATTGGCCCTTCGGAGGGCCGACGATAGGTGGTCGCGGTCGGTGTGGTAGAGCGTGTAGGCCGTGTGGGCTGAGTCCGTCACTACGTCTGGCTCGTCATCCTCCCAGAGGCGGTCGAGGAGCAAACCGGCACAAAGCGTATCTTCGAGCGCCAGCCGGTTCTGCTGACCCGCGCAGACGATGGTGACCTCGTCGTCGACGGCCCGAACGAAGTCCACCACGCGACCGGCATTCAAAAAGCAGGCTGCGACCAGATGTTTAGCTGATTTGGCTCGGGAAAGGGCTTGTGTGCCGTTCGTGGTGTTGAGGATGACGTCACGGTTCTCGACCTCGTTCTCCGTGTAGTCCGGGGGGGAGTTGCCCAAGTGATATCCGTCAATCTTTTCGCCGTCGCGCTCCCCTCCGAGGCGGTACACGTCGGGATCCAAATTGCTTGCAATCTTGCCGGCCTCGGCCATGTCCTGCACGGGCATCACTGCACGGGCGCCATTGTGGAGCGCTGTGGTAATCGTGGAGCAGGCCCGGAGGACATCGATGACCACAACCGTCCGGTTGCGGACGTCGTCCTCGGAAACGCTGGAGTATGTGAGAAAGACTTCGGCGTCCATTTCGGAAAGGCTCGTTCGTAGGGCAACCAAAAAGAGAAGGACAACGCGACAGGCTGAACGGACTGAGGGAAGGGGAAGGCCCTCCACGGTCCTGGAGAACAGTAGGCGGGAACAGCGGCGTCCCGAGGACGACCAAAGTCAGAGTCAAGGGACGCGTCTTTCAGCCAAGTGTTCGTTGAAAGCCCTCACGACGGTCGAGGAACAGTCCTTCTGTTGCTAGTCGTCTTTGTGAAGCGGTGGTTCCTTGACCGTTGCCGTGAAGGTGCGTCGTCGACTGGCAATTTGGAGAGACTGCCCAGGCTCAGTATAGGCGGGCGTATTGGGCACGTAGCCCAGGCCGATCCCTGCCTCGAGTACGGGCGACTGTGTGCCGCTGGTTACAGCCCCAATAGTTTCCCCGTCGGCCGACTGAATCACATGGTCGTGGCGGGGAATCCCACGCTCGGTGGCCACAAAGCCCACGAGCTGGCGGGACGGGCCTTCGTCGTGGATGGATTGAAGAGCCTCCCGTCCGATAAAGTCGCCTTTCTCGAGCTTCACGAGCCAGCCCAATCCCGCTTCGTAGGGATTGGTCTGCTCGGTGATGTCGTTACCGTGAAGGCAGAGCCCTGCTTCGAGGCGGAGCGTATCGCGTGCCCCAAGGCCTGCCGGTTTCAGGCCGGCGTCCTCTCCGGCGTCCAGGAGCGTATTCCAGACACGCGGCGCCTCGTCGGCCGGCACGTAAAGCTCTAGTCCCACTTCGCCTGTGTAGCCCGTACGAGAGATGATAATGTTGTCGCAGCCCAGTACGCCGCTCTCATCCCAAAAGTGGTAAAACTTCAGGTCGTCCAGGTCCCGGTCGAGAAACGGCTGGGCAATCTCCAGCGAGCGAGGGCCTTGGAGGGCCAGTAGGGCAGTCTCGTCGGAGATGTCATTGAGGGACGCCCCGTCCGTGTTGTGTTCGTGGATCCACTCCAGGTCTCGCTCCACGTTGGCGGCGTTCAGAACGAGCATGTAGCGCTCTTCCGCTCGACGGTAGACGATAAGATCGTCGATGATGCCGCCTTCGGGCGTGCACATGACGGTATACATGGCCCGGCCGTCGTACAGGTTGCTCGCGTCGTTCGTCACGAGCCGCTGAATGAGGGGCAAGGCCTGGGGGCCTGAGACGAGCAACTCGCCCATGTGACTTACGTCGAAGAGCCCGGCCTTCTCCCGAACGGCCATGTGCTCTTCGATAATGCTACTGTACTGCACCGGCATATCGAAGCCCCCAAATCCCATCATGCGGGCGTCGAGGTCTTCGTGTACGGCGTGCAGAGGAGTGGTCTTGAGCGCGTCGGAAGCGTCGGCCATGAGTACGCGTGGGGGACGACGAAGAGAAGACAATGCTACGGATACAGACTCTCAGCATCCATCCCTCAATAATAGGCCACGACCGGGGTGCAAATCAACGAACACGCCGTGATTCTTGGGGCAATCACGATCAGGCCAGATTCCTCTGGGGCCGGCTCCCTCCTCGAAGGAGCCGGCACATGGTCCCACTGCGGCGGGGGCGGAGGAGAGCCTGCGGCGCGCTGCTTCCGAGGGTACTCGGTGGACTGAGGTGCCCCAATGACAATGAGTCCAACAGGGGACTATTCGTCCTGGGAGTCTGAGGTGCCGTTCGAGGCAGCGTCACCGTCGCCCCGCAGGGCCTTGAGGTGGTCTAGGGTATCGGAGTTGAGAATGTTGTCCACAAGCCCGTAGTCCTGAGCTTCTTCGGCACTCATCCAGTAGTTGCGGTCCGCATCGTCCTCGATCCGGTCGAAGCTCTGGTCGGTATGGTGGGCAAGAATCTGGTACAGGCGCTTCTTAAGCCACGCCACCTCCTGCGCCTGAATCTGAATGTCGGAGGCCTGTCCTTCGGCTCCTCCCATGGGCTGATGGATCATGATGCGCGAGTTGGGTAGACAGGCACGCTGGCCGTCTTCCCCTGCCGCCATAAGCACTGCCCCCATCGAAGCGGCCACTCCCACGCAGATGGTCGAAATCGGCGAGCCAACGTACTGCATCGTGTCGTAGACGCCGAGGCCGCTGTAGATGACCCCGCCCGGAGAGTTGATGTACATCTGAATGGGTTTCTCCGAGCTCTCGCTATCCAGATACAAGAGCTGCGCCACTGTCAGGTTGGCGATCTGGTCGTTGATCGGGGTTCCGACGAATATGATCCGTTCCTTCAACAGTCGGCTGAAGATGTCGTAGGCGCGCTCACCGCGCGTGGTCTGCTCCACGACCTTGGGCACAAGGCCCGCCGTTGGCGAGCCATCCGCCCCGCCCCCGCCAATGCCTCCGGAAAGACCGGTGAGTCCGCTGCTGAACTGGAGAAAGTCCTCGACGCTGGCCATGTCAACGTATGCTTCCGATTTGATGATGAGCGACAATATCAATCCGTTTGGGCCGCGACAGTTTCTCAATCGACCGCTCGAATCGTGAGGTCGTTGGTACACCCCAGCTGGAGACGGAACGAATCAGCTCAGCGTGCGGCCGACGAGTCGGCATGTGCGTGTGCGGGAAGCCGCACGGTGACACAGGTTCCGGTGCCCTTCTCTGTTGTAACGTCGATCGTTCCGTTGAGCAGATCGACAAGTTGCTGTACAATCGCGAGTCCGAGTCCCAACCCGCCGTATTCCCGTGACAGGCCCTGCGACTCCTGGGTGAATGAATCGAAGAGAACGGGGAGAAATTCTTCATCGATTCCGATTCCAGTGTCTTCGATTTCAATAACCGCTTCCGAAGAGGCATTGCGGGACTGGTACACACGCAGTGCTACACGGCCGCCCTCCGGAGTAAACTTGACGGCGTTGTCGAGAAGGTTCGTCACGATGCGCGTGACGGCGCTCCGGGAGGCGTACGCCGTAATGGGCGTGGAGGGGCGATCGAAGGAGAAATCGATCGCTTCTTGTTCAAGTTTGGGATGAAGTCGGGTGTGCACCGTCTGCACCACCGACCGCAGGTCCACAGACGTGCGGTCCAGAGAAACATCGGTGGTCTCCAGTCGAGAGAGGCGGAGCACCGAATCGATGGTTTCCTGAAGGCGCTTGCTGTCGTGCTGGATCCGATCGGCGATATGACGGTGGGACGGTGCAAGCTCCTCCTTTAAGATTTGAGAGAATCCATTGATCGACGTGAGGGGGGTTCGCATCTCATGGCTGAGGTTGTGAAGAACGGCCGTTTTGAGCGACGTTGTGCCCTCTGTCGTCATCTGTGTCTGCTCTTGGATGGATGAGGGAATCCGCCCGTCGGAAGGGGCATGCTGTACCCCCAGCCAGTACTCGAGATCTCCCGTCTCATTCCGAAGGGGGGTGAAAAACCACGAAGCGGGAATGGGGGTGTCGTTGGGACGAACCGTGCGCAGTTGACCGGACCAGGGGCGCCCGTTGACCAGTGTCGAGAGAAGATCGGTCTGAGCGTCAGCGGGGGACGAAATCACCCGGCGGAGCGGTTGTTCGTGAAGGGCCTCGGCGTCGCACCCGCACATGAGGGCCAAGGCCTCGTTCGCGTATGCGATCCGCGGGTCGGGGGCGCCCGGTTGGTCGAGAGACTGCGCGTCCAGAATCATCGCCGGAATATAGCTGTGGTCGAGCGCGTCTCTATACAGCTGAAGATGTTGGGTCCGGGGCGAGGGGGCAGGGGCCATCGTCACCACCCCGTCAAGATATTCCACAGCGCCCTCTTTTCCCTGAATATGAGTGCAGCTGACGAGGGTCCGAACGGGAGTCCCGTCGGCGCACCGAAACGTAATCGACAATTCGCTTACCTCCCCCTGGTCGTGCACCGCTTGAAGCAACCGATCCCGTTCCTTCGGGTCTGCATAAAGGGCATCGGGGCGGGTACGAGAAAGCGCCTCTTCGGTCTCGTAGCCGAGCAGGTCGACGAAGGAGGGACTGGCGTAGACGATTTCTCCATCCGGCGTACTGCGAAAAAGGCCATCCGATATCTGCTTCGTTACCGACCGAAGCCAGGCCTCCCGCTGGTGGAGGTGTTGTTGGGTGCGGGTGTGCTCTGTGGCCCACCGGAGCAGGTGCGCGAGCAGAGCGGGCGTAAGGCGGTCGTTCCGGAGCACTTCGGCGGCACCAGACTGTAGGGACGCCTCTGCGGCGTGCAGCGTGGTTGGACCCGCGAGAACGATGATGGGCCCTTCGGCTCCTGCGTCGTCACACCGACGAACGATGCCGGTCGGGTCGTTCGAGAGGCGTTCCACATCGGTGAGGATGGCGTCCCAGTCTGCGGCCGACAGAGCCTCAAGTCCTGCCGGAAGACTTGCTTCGCCCCGGAGATCCACGTCCACATCGCTTTCCTTCAGGTGCTGCCGGACGGGATGATCGTCGTGGGGACCATCGTAGATGAGCAATACGGAGAGCGGTCTGGGCAACCTGCCGTGCACAGTCCCTGACGATTTTTTCCAAGTAGAGATGGAATCTCTCCCACTTGGGCTTTCGTTTGGGAGTTCCTGTACGGCCAGCGTTGAGGCCGTCGCGTTGTGACTTTGTTACCCGAACCGTACACCTACACTACCGTCGAGAACGGAGGACCGGCAGTCAGTGCCGCTAGCGACTCTCGTGCACGAACGGGGTTACGGACGCCACGCCTCGTAGGAGGCGGCTTCCAGGGCATCAACGGCCGCGTCCGCGTCGGCAGCACTCGCAAAGGCGAGGCGAAAGGTGCCTCCGGTGCCTTCCCGAATCTTTTGGAGCTCAATGTCTTTGATATTGAGGTTTGCCTCCACGAGGTGGCCCGTAAGCTCGTGGATGATGCCGGGTTCGTCCGGGGCACGGACATATACATCGGCCAACGGGTGCAAGAAGCCCTTGGAGTCGCCCGGCACAGCGTCGCGGGCGGTCTGGGCATCCGTGAAGGCATCTTCCAGCCCTTCGAGGTCGTCTTCGATCAGTCGGTTGCGGAGACGACGGAGGGTGCGCCGAAAGTCGCTGAGGGCGTCATGGATCGGGCCTTCGTTGCCTACGAGAATGTCGCGCCACATGTCGAACGGCGAGTCGGCGATGCGCGTCATGTCCCGGAATCCGCCACCGGCCAACTCGAGGGCCAGGTTGGTGGCTTCGTCTGGGTCGTCGGCCTCGGCGACCGTGTTGACGAGCGCTACGGCCAGAAGTTGGGGGAGGTGACTGACGGCGGCCACGAGGCGGTCGTGACGCTCGGGGGAGAGGAGGAGAGGCCGTGCCCCCGTGGCCTCCACCAAGTCGACCACCGGTGCGAGAGGGCCATCGAGGGCTGTTTCGTCCTGGTCGTCCGGGAGACACAGGAGGTACACAGCGTTTTCGAAGAGAAGAGGATCGGCGTGGTCAATGCCGGCGTGCTCTGCGCCCGCCATTGGGTGCCCGCCCAGGAACTGACGGTCGTCCGGAAGCACATCCGCGGCCTGGTCTAGCACCGGTGATTTGACCGACCCCACGTCCGTTATGATCGCATCGTCGGGCACGTGGGGTCCAATCGATTCGAGGAGCGTAAGCACCGTAGCGAGGGGCGTGGCCAATACCACGAGGTCGGCCGCCTCGACCGCCGTGACTGGGTCGGCCGCCTTTTCGTCGATTGCGCCTCGCGCCTCCGCCGTCTCCAGCACGTCGGGGCGGTCGTGGCCCACGATGGTGCAGTCGGGCCGCCGCTCTTTCCAGGCGAGCCCGAGGGAGCCGCCGATGAGGCCCGTTCCGAGAATCGCAATTCGGTCGATCATAGGACGTAGATGGGTCGCAGGTCACGTTCAAGATGAGGGGCGCCCCGTGCTCAGCCGCAGCGGAAGCGTGCGCGTAGGCACGGATCAGGGATCCCGCGTGTTCTACGGAAATCACGACGGGCGGCGGGTTTCGAAAGAAATCAGACGCCGGGCCACAGACCGCAAAAAGCGGAGGGACAGAAGAGTCTTTAGGATCTTCGTATGTCGTATCGCCCTTCTTCCTTGTACGAAAAGTGGTCGAAGGAAGCGGTTTTTTTGTAGATCGGATGCCACAAACAGTCCACTGTGGCATAGAGTAAAGCTAGTAACCACTCATGGTAGTCTGAGCGGAGCCGGTCTCAAACAAGATGCATTCATGTCGAGGCGTGGCTCGTTTTGATCACTGTGTTGCGGTACTGGATCGAGGGAGAGCGTATCCGATATAGCCTCGATCGCACTCGCATCTCTCATGCATTACGATTAGATATACACACTGATATGATTAAGAAGGTAAATAAGCGCGACTCCGATCAGGTGAAAGTGACGTTCGTTTTACCGGAGGACCATCCGTACGGAGACGACGTCTCGGTTGTCGGCGACTTCAATGACTGGACGGCCGGCGAACACGAATTCGTCCGCCGGAGCAACCAGACCTACAGCACGAACGTGATGCTGAAAGAGAATGAACGTTACGCTTTTCGCTATTACAGCGAGGAGCAGGGGTGGGTGAATGAGGAAGAGGCCGACGACTACGAGGGAAACGACTTTGGCGAGACGAACTGCATCGTCGAGACGTAGGACTTGTTGGGGGGGATTGCGTTTAGCGGTGGGGGCCGGGGGGCGGTCAGAAATCGCGAGGAGGCCCGGTTCATTCCCGCAGGGCAGCTGCGATGTCGGCGGCAGACTGGGAGCGATTGAAGGTGGCTTCGGACGTGTCGTTCAGGATCACGACTGTGCCCCGAGGGGAGACCACCATCCGTTTCTGTGAGCCGTCGGGAGACGGGTAGGCGGCCTCGATCGAAACGTCATCGTCGGCGGCGTCTTCGCGAAGTGAGGAAATGATCGATTCGGTGGGCACCTGTTCGAGTGTGCGGCGATCCACGGTATCCGTCATCACGGAAGAGAGATTGTTGGAGGGAGTGCAAATGAAGGGCGGCGATCACATCGGCCAAGCCCGTAGAGCGAACGCGTAGAACTGTCGTGCGTTCACGTTCTCACTTTTCGATGCCCACCCTACCCGCTTCGTCAAGCCCGACGCTTCTATGTCCAGTTCCCAAGAGCCGACGCGTGAGATGTTGGGGAGCATTGCCGCCCAGCTCATGATTCTCTACGACAATGCCATGGCCGACGGGCAGACGGAGGCCGCGGAGGCCTATGCGATGGCCCTGAACGTGGTGCGGAATGAGACGAACGGGGTGAAGATTTTCTTCGATGGTCCCCCGCCCACGCTCCGAACGGTGCCGCGCAAGTCGTTTCCGGAGGATCTGGAAGGCCGCCTTGCTCCGATGCACCGACCCAACCGAAATGGTACGGACTAAGCAGGAACCATAGGACGGGATCCAGTCCGGCCCACAACGAAAAGGCCCGTGCGGCTGAAATAAAAAAGCCCCATCCTCCAGGTCGGAGGACGGGGCTTTTGTGTTGCAGATGATGGGGGCACCGTTAGCCATTGTCGGCGGGCTTGCGCAGGCTCGTGACATCCACAAAGCCCTGCGGCAGGCGCACAAGGACGCGGAATGCTTCTCCAGGTGGAATCTCGCCATACACCTCCTGGAAAGTCTCCACGTCTGGGGTGGGCTTCCCTGCGATCTCGATGATCACCTGGCGCGGGCTCAGCCCCGAGTTGCGGATCATTGGATTGGACCGGTCGACATCCGTAACCACCACTCCGTCGGTGTCGTCAAACCCGAGCTGACGGGCAATCTCCGGCGTGATGTTTCGGATGGACAACCCGAGTTCGTTCATGAGCTGGTCTTGAGACGGGGCGCTGTCTTCGCCTCCTCCGTCCGATCCCCCGGTGTTCGCCGCACCGAGCGTCACGTTGATTTCGCGGATTTCCCCGTTCCGACTAATCGTCAACGTCACCTCGTCGCCCGGTTGCATGCTGGCGACCCGGTTGCCGATTTGGAGATGGTTTTGAAGGGACTCCCCGTTGATCGACGTGACGACATCGCCCGCCTGCAGACCTGCCTCGTCGGCCGGAGAGCCATCCTCGACGCTTCCGATGACGGCGGCCCCGCTCGGCAGGTCTTCGTTCTTGATGAGAGACTGAGAGGCAGGTCCGTACCGGACGCCGAGACGAGCGCGTTGCACCTCGCCCTGCTCGATAATCTGAGTGGCGACGCGCTTCACGGTATTGGCGGGAATGGCAAAGCCGATGCCCTGGTAGCCGCCGGTTTGCGAGGCGATGGCCGTGTTGATGCCCACGAGTTCCCCGTTCAGGTTCACGAGCGGTCCGCCGGAGTTGCCCGGATTGATGGCGGCGTCGGTCTGAACGAAGTTCTGGACCGGACTAATTTCCCGATCGGACTGACCGCGAGTGGGGCGGCGCTGGCCGGGCGAGCGCAGCCGCCCGATGGCGCTCACAATGCCGGCCGTGACGCTGTTGTTGAGGTTCTGCGAAAGCGGCGAGCCGAAGGCAAGCACCCACTGCCCGGTTTTGAGCTGATCGGAGTTCCCGAAGCTCACGGCGGTGAGGCCCTCCGCATCGACCTTAATTACCGCAAGGTCGCTGAAGGGATCGGTGCCCACGATCTTAGCGTCGTACTCAGTCCCGTCCAGCATCACCACGCTCAGCTCCTCGGCGTTCTCGACTACGTGGTTGTTGGTTATGATGTGACCGTCCGAGCGAATTACGACGCCGGAGCCAAGGCCCTGCGAGCGAAACTCCCGCTCCGGTCCTCCCGGCCCGCCGAAAAAGTCCTCGAAGGGGGTGCCCTGGAACGGATTGCGCGTTTGGCGCTCCACGACCTTCTGGGCACGGATCTGAACGACGGCCGGATTGACGGACTCCGCAACCCCGGTAAATGCATTTTGCAGGCTCTGGGGATTCGTATCGGCCGACTGCTGGAGGGCCGTTGAGCCGTCAAGGTTTGCGGCCTGTCCCGGCGTGCCGATGGTGTCCCCGAGACCGAACAGGTTGGCCCCGATCGTGGCGAAAAGAATGCCGGCCAGAAAGGCCCCGCCAACGAAGAGGGCGATTGAGACTTTTCCTTTGGTACTCATAGAGTCGAAACCAAACTTGTTGAGGGAGACGGAAGCAAAAAGGAGTGCCTGGCCTCATGGCCTGGCCCCCTTCCGTTCATTCCACAGTATCAACGCACGGTCCTCGTAAATTCGTACCGACGAGAATAGTGCAAATGAGAATAACGGGGAAACCCGTACAAAGATGCCGGTCGACCTCTCAAATGAGAGTAAAGAGAGGAGAGAAGGGCGAGAGGCGTCGGAACGCCGAGGCCTCTCCATTCCCATATATTCAGAACCCCTCTCCTCTGGTGAAGGGCACAGAGTCGACAGCCCTAGGAAAGCCCGATTGCATCTATTCTTCTCCCGGAATCCCCGTCTCCGTCATTGCCCGCACGTCAAGGTACTCGTCGAGCTCCTCTTCGGAGAGCAGGCCCATTTCCTGCACGACCGTGCGCACGCTCTTGCGCTCCTTCGCGGCCTTCTTCGCCACCTCGCTGGCCTTGTCGTAGCCGATGGCCGTGTTGAGGGCCGTGGCGATCGACGGATTCAGCTCCAGCAGTTCCTGGCAACGTTCGCGGTCGGCCTTGATGCCCTCGACGCATTTCGTCCGGAAGGCCTCTACGCTGTTGGCCAACAGCTCGATGCTCTGGAGCATGCCGTGCGCCATGACCGGCATCATGACGTTGAGTTCGAAGTTGCCGTGCGTGTTGGCGACAGTGAGCGTCTGATGGTTGCCGGTCACCTGTGCGGCCACCATCATCACCTGCTCGCTCTGCACGGGGTTCACCTTGCCCGGCATGATGGACGAGCCCGGCTGAATGACGGGCAGCTTGATCTCTCCGATGCCGCTGGTGGGGCCGCTGGAGAGGAGGCGCAGGTCGTTGGCAATCTTGAGGAGCGCCGTGGCCAGTGTATTGAGGGCGCCGTGGGCGTCCACGTACAGCTCCTTGCCCGCCTGCTGGGCGAAGTGGTTGTCGGTCTCGAAGAAGTCGAGTCCCGTCGCGTCCGAGAGCGCCTCCAGCGCCACCTCCGGAAACTCGGTGTGCCGGTTTAGCCCTGTGCCCGTCGCCGTGCCGCCGAGCGCAACTTCGGCCAGGGAGGCGGAGGCATCTTCAATGCGCGAGATGGACTGCTCGATCTGGGCCGCGTAGCCGCCGAACTCTTGCCCAAGCCGGACCGGCGTGGCGTCCATCAAGTGGGTCCGGCCGCTTTTGAGCACGTCGTCAAACTCCTCCGCTTTTGCCTGTAGGGCTTTGTGGAGCGCGTTGAGGGCGGGGAGCAGCGTCTCCTCCATTCCCATCCGCGCGGCTACGTGCATGGAGGTCGGAATGGTATCGTTGGACGACTGCGACATGTTCACGTCGTCGTTTGGGTGCACGGCCTTGCTGCCTCGCTCTTCGCCCATGAGCTCGGAGGCCCGGTTCGCGATCACCTCGTTCGCGTTCATGTTGGTGGAGGTGCCGCTGCCGGTCTGGAAGATGTCGAGGACGAACTGGTCGTCGTGCGTGCCCTCAATGACCTCCTGGGCCGCCTCTACAACCACCTCGGCGGTGTCGGCATCGAGCAGGCCCAGGCGTCGGTTGGCCTTCGCGGCGGCCTGCTTGACGTGGCCGAGGGCTTCGATGAAGCGACGGGCAAAGCGGAGGTCGCTGATCGGAAAGTTCTCCTTGGCGCGCTGCGTTTGGGCGCCGTAGAGGGCATCGGACGGGACCTGGACCTCGCCCAGGGAGTCGCGTTCGTTGCGGTAGTCGGTAGCCATAGAGCAGAGGGGTTGTAAAAAAGTGCCTGAAGAGACGGACTGTGAATGTCAGCGTTGCAGCATCGAACTTCAACGCTGGTTTTTCTTGCACGTCGAGAGGGGGAGAGGAGGCTCCAGTCTCCGTCAGAGAAATTCGATGGGGCCTTGTATTTCCTCGGGACTCAACGTGCGTTCAATCAGAGCAAGGCCTCGGACCACGGATCCGATATCATTACTCTGTTTGGCGTAGACAATTCCGGAAGAATCGGACGTGTTGTTCGCTAGGCGGAGGAAGTCATCGTCGTACGTCCCGATGGTTCGGTCCTCGGCTTGAGAAATGCGAAATGCTCCTCATCGCTGACGCCGAGCATTTCGGCCTTCACCACCGTAAGCACGTTAACGCCTCACCTCCGGAGCCCAGAAGCGATTGCCGCGGGCATGGGGGCGTCAATGAAGGCGCGGTTTTCCACCACAGGTGCCGGGGGCTTTACACCTCGTTGATCGAGCGATTTCGTCGGCCTGAGTCCGGAAGCGTACTTCAGAGTCCAGGTTCGTGTAACAGATACGATCGTACGCAGTTGCGGGATCAATACCCATTTTCAGTCTGAAGGGGCACTCGAACCCTCAGGGTGCTGGACTCGTAGTTTCGACCGGCAGAAATTTTGACATCCCTCGCTCCACGTTTTCTCATCCCTCGCTTTTACACTCATGGACCTTATTCGTACGGTCGACGGCATGCAGGACCACGCGGATGTGGCGCGATCGAAGGGGCAGACCCTTGCGCTCGTTCCCACGCTCGGGGCCCTGCACGAAGGGCACCTGGCGCTTGTCCGCCGGGCCCTGAAGGAGGCCGACCACGTGACCGTCTCGGTGTTCGTGAATCCGACTCAGTTTGGGCCAGACGAAGACTACGACGAGTATCCTCGGGATTTGGAGGGGGATCGGGACAAACTGGAGGCATTGGGGGTGGATGTGCTTTTCGCTCCCTCAGTGGCGGAGATGTATCCCTATGCGGACGACGAGGCGCTGGCGGGGCCGTTGTCGTGGGTGGAGGTGGAGCACCTGGATCAGCACCTGTGCGGGGCATATCGCGAGGGACACTTCCGGGGCGTGACTACGGTCGTTACGAAGCTCTTTCACGCCTGCAAGCCGGACATCGGCGTCTTCGGCAAGAAGGACGCGCAGCAATACGTTATCCTCAAGCATCTGGTGGAGGACCTGCTTCTCGATATCGACATCGTGGGTGTACCCACGGTGCGGGAGGCCGATGGGCTCGCCCAGTCGTCTCGAAACGCCTATCTGAGCGAGACGGAACGGGAGCAGGCGACGGTCTTGTACGACGCCGTGTCGGCGGCCGAAGAGGCGATTCAGGGGGGGGAACAGGACGCCCAAGCGGTTGTTCGAGCGATGGATAATATCCTCGTAACGGCCCCCGACGGGGAGGTCGAGTACGCGGAGGTCGTGGATGCCCACACGCTTCAGCCCGTCGAGCACCTCGCGCCGGGGCAAGACGTTCTTGCCGCCGTGGCCGTCTATTTTGGCGAGACGCGCCTCATCGACAATGCGTTCGTGGAGGTGCCGTCCGCCTAAGAGTACCTCAGTGGAGTCGCCTCATGATTTCAAGATTGGAGCGACGGATGGTGATCATTTGAATCGGCATCACCGGTTTTGGTAGGGGGCTAAGTTCGAGGTAGCTTCGCAGAGGCATTCTAAAGAGCTGTTCGCCGACGATTGTCAAATCCGACATTCTGGTGTTCGCATGACCATTACGATGTTCAAGTCGAAGCTCCACCGGCTTCGCGTCACACAGGCCGATCTCTACTACGAAGGGTCGATTACGATCGACGAGGAGCTGCTCGACACAGCCGGCATCTTGCCCTACGAAAAGGTGCAGGTCGTAAATGTCAACAATGGGGAGCGGCTTGAAACGTACACCATCCCGGGCGATCCCGGCGAGCGCACTGTTTGTCTCAATGGGCCCGCAGCCCGTCTTGCCGCTCCGGGAGACCAGGTCATCGTTATTGCCTACGCCGACCTTACCCCGAATGAGGCGCAAGGGCATCATCCGCGCGTCGTTCTCGTTGATGAGGACAACAACGTCAAGGAGACGCAGACCCTGGACGTGAGTCCGGGCGACACCGACATTACGCCCGAGGAAGCCCCCGACGAGGACGGATGGGAGGACGTGTTGATTGCGTAAGGCGTGACACGTGGTAAATGAAGCGTGATCCGTGATTGTCAGATCTCGTCAGGCAATCCCCTCACGCATCAGCTGTTCACCACCGATCGGGACATCTCACGTCCCCACGTGCGCAGGTCGTCGAAGAAGAGGTAGACGGCAGGAAGGATGACGAGCGTGATGACAGTCGAGAAGGCCAGTCCTCCGACGATTGCCCGGGCCATCGGGAAGTAGGCCGGACCGTCGCCGCCCACCTGCGTCGTGCCCAGGCACAGCGGAATGAGGCCGAGGATGGTCGTTGCGGCCGTCATCAGGATGGGGCGCATGCGCTCCTGTGCCGCCTGCACGATCGCGGCGTGCCGCTGCTGCCCCGCCCGGCGGAGCGTGTTGATATGGTCGATGAGCACGATGGCGTTGTTCACGACAATGCCGATGAGGATGAGCACGCCGATCCACGCCATGATAGAAAGGGCGGTGTTCGTTGCCAGGAAGAACCAGAAGACGCCTACGATGGCGAACAGAATGGAGGTCCAGATGGCGGCAGGGTGGATGAGAGACTCGAAGAGCGAGGCCATGACGAGGTAAATGAGCGCCAGGGCCAGAAGCAGGTTCATCATCATGGTGGCCTGTTGCTCCTCTTCCCGTTGTGTGCGCTCGCCGAATCCCCACGAGTAGCCGGTGGGCAGCTCCAGGTTGCCAAGCACGGCAGAGAGGCGCCCCTGCGCTTCGTCCCGTGTCAGGCCGTCGAGTCCTGCCGTCACGCCGACGGTGGTGGCGCGGTTTTCCCGCTGGATCGACCGAGGGCCTCGGTGGACTTCCAGGTCGGCCACGGCCCCAAGGGGAAGCGGCCTGTTTTCTGGGCCTTGCAGCGAAAGGGTGTGCAGTTGCTCCATCGTTTGTCGGTCGGCGTCCTGGAAGCGGAGGCGCATCTCCACCTCTCCGGTCGGGGTGCGGAAGCGGCGGAGCGGCTGCCCACGCAGGGCGACGGCCACCGTTTGTCCCACTGCGTCGCTTGACAAGCCGTGCCGGTGCGCTCGCTGTTGGTCGACCCTCACGCGCACTTCCTTTTCGCCCTGCCGCGCCTCCGAGCGCACGTCCTGAAGACCGTCCACTGTGGAAATCTGCCGGGCCACCTCGTCGGCCAGATCTGCGAGCACGTCGCTAGAGGGACCGCGGAGCGTGAGGCGGATGGACGCGCCCGAATTGTCGTTTTCCCAGGTAAACGACGGCTGGGCGATCGCAAGCTTCGGCAGCTCGGTGCGGACCTGCTCCTGAATTTCATCTACCGTTCGCCGGCCGGTCTCGGTGAGGAGGATTGTGGACTGGGCGTGGTCGGCGCGGTAGTAGCTGTAGACGGACGCAATTTCGAGGGTGTCCCGGTTCGTAAACAGGTATTCTTCCACTCGATCGACGGCGTCCTCCACGCGCTCCACCGTATACGTGTCGGTCACGTGGTAGAAGAGCCGGATTTCGCGCTCGGTGTTGTCGTTGGGGAAGAAGTCCTGGGTCACGAACATCCCGGGGATGGCCACGCTCAGCAGGAGGAGGAGAATGAGGAGCCCGGCCACGCCGCGGCGACGGAGCAGTCGGTCGAGCAGTGCGCCGTACCAGGCCGTGAGTCCCTGCAACCATTGGGCCTCCTCGTCCTTTTCGTCGGGGGGATGCAGGCGAGCCGTGAGCAGCGGCACCACCGTCAGCGAGATCAAGAGCGACACGCCCAGCGCCACACAGATGGAAACGGAGACGTGCTTTAGGAAGAGCGCCACCTGATCGGTCTGGCTCACGATCATCGGAGCGAAGACAATGGCGGTCGTGAGCGTTCCGGCCGTTACGGCCATGGCCACCTCCTTCACGCCCCGCAGCGTCGCGCCCACGTGATCCTCCGGCGTGAGGCGCTGATGTCGGTGGATGTTTTCGGTGACCACGACGGCGTTGTCCACTAGCATGCCTACTGCCAGCATGAGGCCCATCAGACTGAGGACGTTCAGCGTGAAGCCCATGAAGTAGAGCGCGCCCACGGTGACGAGGAGGGAGATGGGGACGGCGAGCGCCACGATCATTGTGGTGGAGAGGCGGCGGAGGAAGAGGTAGAGTACCATGATGGCAAAGACGCCGCCGAGCAGCCCTGCCATCACGAGATCGTAAAGCGACGAGGTGATGCCGTCCGCGCTGTTGTCCATTACGTAGACGCTGATGCCCTTCATTTCGGGATCGTCCCGCAACTGTTGGATTGAGGCCTCCACGGCCCGGCCTACGGCCACGGTGTTTGCTCCTGCCTCCTTCGACACGTTCAGCCCCACGGCATAGGAGCGGTCCAGGTGGCGTCCGTGGTCCAGTTCGGGCGTTTCCAGCGCCACAGTGGCCACGTCCTTCAGCCGCACGCCGCTGTTTGTGACCACGAGATTTCGGATTTCGTCTAGTGTCGTAAGCTCGGTGGCGGGCCGTACCGTGTAGCGCCGTCCGCCGTCCGTCACCCGCCCGGCCGTGACGGACGAGCCGCTTTCTCGCAGCATCGTCATGAGTTCGACCAGGTTGACGCGGTGGGCAGCCACGCGGTCCGACAGTAGATCAATGCGCACCTCGCGCGGGGCCACACCGTAGAGGTCGACCTTCGAAATCCCCTCGATTCGCTCCAGTCGACGCTTGATTTTCCGGTTTAACAGTTCGTAGGCGCCGGACAGATCCCGGTCCGACGAAATGCGGACCTGGAGAATGGGCATGTCGCTCGTCGAAAACTGGCCCACGAAGATGCGCTGGACGTCGCGGGGGAACTGGTCGCGCACGCCGTCGAGCTTTTCGCGCACCTCGATGGCCTTCAGGTTCGTGTCGGTGCCGAAGGCAAACTCCAGTTGCAGGCTGGCCTGGTTGGGGCTAGAGGTGGAGGACATCCGTTTCACGTCCGTGAGCGTGGCCAGGGCCTCCTCCGCGGGCCGCGTGATTTGGCGCTCCACTTCCTCGGGGGTAGAGCCGGGGTACGGAATGTTGACCCAGAGCACCGGCACGTCAAACGCCGGGAAGAGCTCCAGCGGGATGAGGCGCGTGGAGAGGCCGCCAATCACGACGAGGCACAGAAAGACCATCATCGTGGTGACGGGGCGGCGAAGGGCGAGACGGGGGAGATTCATCGGTCGTTAGGGTTGGCCTGACGATCCTGCCATACAGGAGACGGAGCCGGGTGTAGGAAAAGGCGTGAGTGTGGGCGTGTGTGGGTATGGGCGTGATCTAGGAACGGAGGAGATTCTTTCCGGACGTAGGCGATTCCACCAGTGGTCGTAGAGGCACGCCGCTAGCGTGTCGACCGATAACAATGGAAATCGCCGATCACGTTTGAATTTTGGTTCGGCCGGGAGGGGTCAGCACCTTGTAAAGCACAGGAATCACGACCAGCGTGAGGAGCGTGGAGACGACCAGCCCGCCGATTACGGGGACCGCCATGGGAGCCCGCAGTTCGGCGCCTTCCCCAAACCCGAGCGCCAGCGGGATGAGGCCCAGTGTCGTGGTAAGCGTTGTCATCAGGATGGGGCGCAGGCGGAGGCGGCCGCCTTCGACCAGCGCCTCCACTAGCTCCATGCCGTCCGCCCGCAGCTGGTTGACGAGGTCGATGAGGACAATGGCGTTGTTGACCACGATGCCCGCCAGCAGGATGAAGCCGATGAAGACGACGACGCTGAGGGTGGTTCCGGTCAGCCAGAGTGCCCAGAGCGCGCCCACGGCCGCGAGGGGGATCGAGAAGAAGATGACGAACGGGTGCAGCAGTGATTCAAACTGCGAGGCCATCACGAGATAGACGAGGAAGAGGGCCAGCGCGAGAGCAAAAAGCAAGGACCGGAAGCTTGCGGCCATCTCCTCACTCTGCCCCGCAACGTGAACGGAGAGGCCCGTCGGCACGGACAGTCCTGCCAGAACCGTGTCAATTTCATCGATCGCCGCCCCAAGATCCCCACGTTGCAAATTGGCCGTTACGAGCGCGACGCGCTGCTGGGCCGATCGGCGAATCTCACTGGGGCCGACGTCGACTCGGATGTCGGCCACGGCGTAGAGGGGGATGGGACGACCCGGATCTGTATTCACAATAAGGTGCCGGAGTTCGTTCACGGTGGCCCGGTCTTCCGCCTGAGCGCGCACCCGGACGTCGATTTTCCGATCGCGCCACGAGTATCGGGTGGCTACGTTCCCTCGGACCTGTTGCACCACACGGTCGGCAATGTCGTGCACCGCGAGGCCGAGTGCGGCGGCTCGCTCGCGATCGAAGTGGATCCGAACCTCCGGGTGTCCCTGCTCCATCGTCGACGTCACGTCGGCAAAGCGGTCGGACGCCGACAATTGCTCAGCCACGTTGGCCGCCGTCGCCTTCAGTTTGTTGAGGTCGTACCCCGCCACCTCCACCTCGATGGGGGTATCGAAGGAGAAAAGGGACGGGCGGCTGAGTTCGTACTCTGCGCCGGGAATACGGTTGAGCACCGCCCGGAGCGATGAGATCGCGCTCGCCTCGCCCTCACGGCCGGCCGCCGCGTCGAGCTCGACGTGCATCTCGCCCCAGTTTTCGCCGCCCTGATCCGGATTGGCGTCCATTCGTGTGCCGGTGCCTGCCACCGCGAAGGTGGTGGTCACGGCCGAATGGTCGCGGAGGGACGACTGTAGTCGGGCGAGGGTGGCATCGGACCGGTCGAGGGGCGTGCCGGGCGGGAGTCGCATCTCCAGGTCGAATTCGTTCTGGGCCATCTGTGGAATGAGCTCCACGCCGAGCTGCGGCACGAGCAGAAGAGAGCCCGCTAGCAGGCCGAAGGCGGTGACGAGCACGAGGGCCGGCCGGGCCAGCGCGGCCCGTAGGAGCGTCGGGTAGCGTGTAGCGATTGCATCGTAGCCGTGCGTGAACACCCACTGGAAGGGAGCAAAGAACCACCCTGCGACTCGGGTGAGCACCTGCCGGTAGAGGAGGAGCCCAATCCAGCCGAGGCTCCACACCAAGGCGGTGAGGAGGGTACCGAGTATCCAGGGAATGTACGCGAGGCCGAAGCCGAGCGCGTGCCCGATGGTTTGTGCCCACCCCGACCGGCGCATTTTTGCACGGAGCCGCTTTAATGACGGCCGCGTCGGCCACGGAATGGAAGGCGCAGACGTGGACGACGAGCGGCCCTCGAACGACGCCAGCATGGGGATGAGCGTAAGTGCGGCCACCAGGGAGGCCAGCAGCGAGAACGTGACGGTGAGGGCTTGGTCGCGGAAGAGCTGTCCGGCTATTCCCTCCACGAAGACGAGCGGGCCGAACACGGCTATGGTCGTGAGGGTGGACGCCATGATTGCCATGCCCACTTCGCCGGCCCCGGCCGTGGCGGCCGCGCGGGCCGATTTGCCCATCTCGCGGTGCCGGGCGATGTTTTCCAGTACCACGATCGCATTGTCCACCAGCAGTCCGATTCCGAGGGCCAGCCCGCCGAGCGACATGATGTTGAGCGACAGGTTCGCACCGTACATCAGATTGAAAGTGGCAATGACTGAAATCGGAATTGTGAGACCGATGATGAGCGTCGTCTTTACGTCACGCAAGAAGAGATAGAGCACGAGAATCGCCAGAATCCCCCCGATAAGGCCGGCACTCACCACCTCATCGATCGCGCTCGCGATGAAGACGGACTGGTCGTAGACCTTCGTCAGTTCAAGATCTTTGGGCATGGTCTCGCGGACACGGTCCAGACGTTGAGACACGGCGTCGGCCACGGCGACCGTATTGGCGTCGCCCTCCTTGTAGATCGCAATTTCCACCGCCTCGCGCCCGTCGATGCGGGTGATGGTTTCCCGCTCGCGATAGCCGAGCCGGACGTCTGCTACGTCGCGGAGGTAGATGGGCGTGGGGCCGCTGCTGGAGAGAATGACCGACTTAAACGCGTCGACGGACTGGAACTGGTTGAGGGTGCGGACGAGGTACTGCTGCGTGCCTTCCTCCAGCCGCCCACCAGACAGGTTCACGTTCTCTGATTCGAGAGTCTGGGCCACGTGGTCGATTGACAGGCCGAACTGCGAGAGCTTGGCCGGGTCGACGTTGATCTGCACTTCGTCCTCCAGCCCGCCGCTCACCTTCACGGCCGCCACGCCCGCCGAGGACTCCAGCACGCGCTTGATCTCCTCGTCCGAGTAGCGGCGGAGCTCCTTGAGCCCGTGCTCATCGAGCGTTGGTTCCGACTGCTCGATCGTCGTTCCCGAAGCATCGGCCATCAGGGTTGACGACGAAGTCGGCTTTTGGGAGAGGCCGAACCGCATGATGGGGTCGAGCGACGGGTCGAACCGCAGAATAGAGGGGCGGCGCGCCTCCAGAGGCAGGTCGAGAGCATCCAGTTTCTCCCGCACGTCCAGGCTCGCGTAGTCCATGTTCGTGCCCCAGCCGAATTCTAGAATCACGTCCGATTGCCCGGTTCGTGAGACCGACCGAATCTCTTCCACGTTCTTGACGACGCCGAGCGCCTCCTCCACCGGCTTCGTGATGAGGTTCTCGATCTCGGCAGGAGCGGCGCCTTCCAACTCCGTGCGGATCGTGAGTGCCGGATGTGCAAGGTCGGGCAGCAGATTGACGTTCAGGCGGGAAAGGGCCACCGTACCGAAGAGCAGCACCGCGATGGTAGCCATAGCGATGGTCACGCGGCGACGGGTGGCGAGGGCGACGAGGGACATTTCGTTGGGGGTGGGGGAGCGGGGGCGTGGGAGAGCAAACAGTCTGCTCGTTTCCTGATCCAGGGGAATGCTACTGGATGATTTGGACCGTTGCGGAGTCGCGGAGGGCGGTCTGGCCGCTGACGACGACCTGTTCTCCGTCTGCCAGCCCATCGGTAATCTCGATGCGATTGCCGTTGCTGTACCCCGTTGTGACGGCCCGCTGGCGAGCAACTGAATCTTTTACCACGAAGACGTTTACGGCGTCGTCTTCCTCGACGATAGCGGTTTTGGGCACCAGCAGGGCATCGACGTGCTCGTCGTATTGAATCTGGACGCGAGCGAACATGCCGGGTTTGATGGTGCGGGTGCGGTCGCGCACCTCCACCGTGACCTTGAAGGTGCCGGTTTCTGGGTCTACGACGGGGCTGATGAGTGCGACCCGACCGGGGAAGGACCGGTCGGGCAAGGCGTCGAACGTGAGGGTCGCCGGTTGGTCTTCCTTCAGCTTTGCGAGTTCGCGCTCCGGGACATGGAGCTCGGCCCGCAACGGATCGAGATTTGTGATGTCAAAGACCGGATCGTGGGTCCGCACCATGTTGCCGCTTTTGACATGGCGGGCCGACACCCACCCAGAAATCGGGGCACGGATTGTCGTGTAGGCTAGCTCCAAGCGGGCAAGATCCGTCGCCACCGTCTGCGTCTCATAGTCCGACCGCGCCTGGTCAAAGGTCTCGCGGCTTACAAACTGCTTGTCGTACATCGTTTGTGTGCGCTCGAAGGTTCGCTTCAGGCGCTGAAGGGTGGCTTCGGCGCGCTGTACCTCGAGGGCCAGTCGCTCATCGTCGAGTCGGGCGAGGGGGTGTCCGGCTTCTACGTACTGTCCCTCTTCAACCAGAATCTGCTCAACGACGCCGTCCGTGCGGGCCACGACGGTGGCCTCGTCTTCTGCCTCCAGGGCGGCGGTGCTGCTGAGTTGGGCTGTGGCGCGTCCCCGTTCCACGAGGGCTACGTCAACGGGGAGGGCCGGCGGCGCATCCTCGTCCGGGGTCGATTTGGCTTCGCTGCCACAGCCTACCAGCAAGACGGAGAGAAGGGAAAGGCTAGCGAAGAGGAAGGCGGGGGAATAGCGCGACATGGGCAAGGGGGCCGTCGTTGATAGGCACAAAGGAATCCCGGGAGGAATCGGGGGAACGACGGCCCAGAATAAAAAAAGGTTACAGTTGCCAGATCATCCTTCGGCGCAAAACAGAGTCCCATGGGCTGGTGGCCCGGCCGATAGAGATGTATTCACGAAAATCGCGACGAGAAGACGGGCTCGATGCTATGGAGACGTGATCATCACCTCGGGACCACGCTGGACGCTGTAGCGCCCCATTTCGAGGACGTAGAAGCGAGACCAGACGGTGCCCGTGGTGTCCGGGAAGCGGAGGGCATCGGTAAACACGTAGGGCGTTGATATTCGGCGGTTGCCCTCCGTACTCCAGAAGTCGTACCGGACGGGGAGGGCATCCGAGGGAAAGGTCGGTCCGATAGAGACGGAGATCACGTCGCCTGCGGACACCCGACGAGGCAAGGGCGAGGAAAGGTAAACCGACACGTCGGCGAACACCTGGGTGGCTCGCAGGGTGTCAGTTTGTTGCAGGACGCACACGCCCAGATGGGTGAACTGGGGACGGATAATGTTTTGTCGATGGGGAGGACTGTTCATCCAGTGCTCCATCATCTGAGCGGCCAGTGCTTTTCCCTCTTTTCGGACGGGAGATTGCCCGAACAGGTTTTCGCCGATTTGGCCGTAGAGGCGACGGTGAATGCGGCTCACCCGGTCGTGTGGATTCTCCCCATCCGGATTGACATGACGGAAGAAGTCTCGCCTCATCATATCGGCGTTGTGGGCACAGGCCACCCTTGCGAGGGTTGAGTCATATCGCAGTGTTGGGAGGGACCGTTCACGTCGAATGCGGTTGGTATGCCGGAAGACGTGACGACTCACCGTGTGGAGTGTATCGGAGAACGCGGGCGCCCGCAGTGCATTCGAAGAGAGCAATGTGTGCGTCTCGGGAGAGGCCGGGAGGGAGGACGGGAGTCCCAGACTCAGAAGGGAAGAGACGAGAAAGAGGAACAGGCTCCCCAGCATGGGGCCGTAAACCAGTCGTGCAGACCCGAGGCTAGACATTGAAGGGGGGACGTCGTGAATGAGGGAGGAGAATGTCTCATTCCGGGAGGGAAGGACAGGTTCCCGACGGGAGAAGGCACGGGAACGGATGGTCGCAAGTATATGTTGCAACAGAAAGATTATCGTCGTAGAATAAGCAGGTAAACATGGGACAGTCCCTTCGCGAACGCATAAAGCAAACGGTCCCGTTTGAGGATCCGGCCCAAGAGGCAATGTTGAATCTCTTTGTTGCCTCTGCCACACTTCGACGGCGGGTGGAGGCCGCCTGTAAAGAGCACGATCTGCAGTTCAGTCACCACAACGTGCTACGCATCCTCCGCGGGGTGCACCCGGACGGCCATCCCCGATGTGACATCATTGATCGGATGCTTGATCCGTCCCCGGACGTCACACGACTTATTGATAAGTTAGTGGAGCGAGGGCTCGTTGAGCGCTCGCGCAGTGCGGAAGACCGGCGGATGATCATTCACACCATCACGCAAAAGGGACTCGATCTTCTGGATCAGTTGGATCCCAAAATTCGGGAGGTGCAAGACTGGTTTGACGAGCGCGTCTCCGACCGCGATCTTCGGCGTCTATCTCGGATCTGTGAGGGCATCTACGATGAATACCCCCCCTCTTCGGACTGACGCGTCCCCACGAAGAGCGGAGAAAAGGACCGACTCGGCAGAGGGAAATTCCACTTTCTTGTAAAGACGTATGTTCTAACACACAATGTGGCAACAAGTCTTAGGGCCATTCGTCAAAAGAATCGAACACAGTCAGACGCATTTTCTGCCCTTCATTCACTAAGCCCCAAGATACACCATGAGTGACCTGAATGCCCGCGACCAAGAACTGAACCAGATGATTCTCCAGGGGAAGATTCTGGAGGCGTTCGACGAGTTTTACGCCGACGACATCGTGATGGAAGAAGACGGAAAGACGCGCGACGGCTTTGATGCGAATCGGGAGTACGAAGAGCAGTTCGTCGAGTCCCTCGAAGCATTTCACGACGCCGAGATCCGCTCCCGAGCTGTGGATGAGGAGAATAACGTCACCCTCTCGGAGTGGTATAACGACATGACGCTGGAAGGAGTGGGACGCGTTCAGCAAGAGCAGGTGTCGGTTCGCACCTGGAACGAGGACGGCAAAATCACAAACGAGAAGTTCTACAAGCTTGGATAGTGCGCCCTGAACGGGCTTCCCCGTTTATCTTATCCATCAGAACCTGTTTTCCGAGCGGATGGAAAGCCGGGACACAGTGGTCGAAGCTGCAAAATGGTGCTCAAATGAGTCCCTGTAGCGCTGCTACCGAGCGAATGCAGAAGCCATTTTGCACGAGATCCACGAAGTAGCAGTCCGCATACGTTTCGCCAAACAGGTTCTCAACCCACCAGAGTTTATGCGTTCCTACGTTCCTCTCGTTGCCCGCCTCTTGCTGGGACTTATTTTCGTGATGTCCGGAATTACGAAGATCACCGGATTTGCGGGAACTCAGCAGTATATGGCCTCGCACGGCATTCCAGCGACGGCGGTGCTCCTCGTTGGGGCAATCGTCGTAGAAGTGCTGGGCGGCCTGTCGATTATTCTGGGCCTGTGGGCTCGGGTCGGAGCCACCGCGCTCGTTCTCTTTCTCATTCCGGCCACTCTGATCTTCCACACCGACTTTGGTCAGCAGACGCAAATGATCATGTTCCTCAAGAACCTCTCGATCATGGGAGGATTGCTGTTGGTGATGGCTTTCGGAACGGGAGAGTATTACGTCCGGGCTATGGACGTGGGAACAAGCGACGTTGCTTCTGCCTGACTGGAGCAACACATGTTCGAGAAGAGGAGTTGCCCCTCGGAGTCAACAACGACTGCGAGGGGTTTTTTGTATTGGATTGTGACTCTTCTGGGGAAAAACGCACGGCCGCGGTATTCAGACACAGTGAGGGGGAAGGGGCGACAGAGAAGGGCGATGGAAAAGCGGATCTCTGTCCGTCGAGGTGAGGGAACGAACTGGGTCGCTCCTGTGCCTGTGGCAGTTCATGTAGAGCATCCACAGGCCGGAGGACATCTACTTCTCAATGGAGAGGGAGACGTGTTGAAGGCTCCTGTCCGATTGAGGGCAAGCCCCTCCTAGACGGAGGGGCGAGAAGAGAAGAGAGAGTTAGCGTCCGGCGGGCTCGGCAGTGGCCCCCCCGCCGTCATTACTGGTGACAGGGTCACTTCCAGCAGAGCCGCCTCCGGCGGAACCTCCTCCAGGACTGCCTCCGGGAGGATCGCCCGGTCCGCCACTCTCAATCGAAAGCGGTTCGGCACGGATCTCCTCCGTTCCCAGTGTGTCCCGAACCGCCTCAGAACAGACATAAACCCGTCCGTTGGTCTGTTCGACGAAGTACGACGAAAAGTGCGCGTCGGCCCAGTCGAGAATGTCGTAGATCTCGTGACCCAGTTCTTCGGCACCGAGTCGAAAGCCGACAACCTGATCCTGCGGTCCTTTCAGGCAGTAATTCGTCGTAGAGCTCATACTAGAAAAGCGCTGAGTGAGGGAAAACAACAAGGCGAAAGAGGACCTCCCCTCTAAAGAAGAGGGCCCTCATGTGAGGCTCGCTCGGAGGATGATCCTATAAACAAACAATATCCACTCCAGGTCCCGACCGGCGGAACGAAATGACATTTTGCGGCACGAAGGAGCATTCCCTCCGACTGAACGTGTCACTTTCTCCGATCTCGGGTGTCACTTCGGCAGTTGGGGCGAACCACGGGGAGATGGAGCCGGAATAAGTAATCATTCTCTCCTAGGCGGTATCGATCGCCCCCCGTGCGGGATCCGGAAAAACTGTGATTGTTGTGTTTCCAACACTATACAACAGCGGCCCGCTCCGAAGCCGGAGCGGGCCGCCGTGTGTTCTCCAAATGGCAATGCGTGGGAGCGGCCGAACCTCCTTCTGAGGGGCACACCGCCGGGGAGGGAGAAAGCGCTGAGGTTGTACCGTGCAAGTTCTGCAGACCCAAGAGGAAGGGAGAGGAGTCCGGTATCATGGTCCAGTTTCCCTCCTCAAGGAATCCGGAGCGAGCACCCGGTCGCTGCGCGCGTCCAGCCCGACAGCCCCGGAGAGTCGGTCGTTCCGACGCTGCGTTCAGTCTCAGAACGTATTGTGCTATGTGGGACAGCATCTGTAAGCACCCCAGACGCCCGGAATGGCTGTCTCGTCGAGAGGTCCGCGGGCAACGAACATGCTGTGTTCTTGAAAAGACCGTACTTTCAAGGGGTCATATATTTCACACTATAGCACAAGCCATTTTCAGAGGAAACCTACTCCACGCTTGCTCCCGGAAGTTCTCGTAGGAATTGATCCTCGTATTGCTCCATCTTCTTCCGGACGAGGGCGAGATTTCCATCTTGAGAAATGGCCGTGCCCATGTAGTAGTCTTCTCCGAGCTCTCGGATTAGTAGATACATCCCATTGGTCGTAATCAGGATGTCGGTGGTGTCGAGCGGATCGGCGTCGAGGATTTCCAGAGCGTCGCGATTCGCCTGTACGAAGTCGGTATAAGCTGCGTTGGCGGCGGAGGCATCGAATTCAGGATCCGCGGAATAGGACCCCACGCCCATACCGCTGTCCATGTCGACGATCGCGGTGGAGATGTAGTTGGGAACGTTGTCGGCAAAGTCCTGGATCAGGTCGTCAATCTTGCTCATAGATCCAAAAATAACGATGAGAAAAAGCAGCTACAATACTACAGTTGAGACAAAGCAAAAATAGATCCAACGAGGTCCTTTTGTGTGAGAAGGGGCCGTCAGACGTCTGTCCGTACCGAATTCCGCAGTGGTTTTGTGGAAGCTTCGTTCAATTGGTCGAATTGGGAGACGTCCATCCGCGGTGACCGACCGGAACGTTGTCGAGTCCTTTGCCACTTCGATCCTGTCCTGGGGAACGATTGAGAACTGACAGTCCGACCGGACCGACGGCGGTCGGTTTTCGAAACGCCTTGAGCAGGGGAATGCGTGCGCCGAACTCCTTCGGGACAGAAAATCCGCAGGAGTGCACAGCTGAACTCTACCGGAGAGGACTGGGGCCCTCACTGTCATCCTGCTGGTCTTCGTTTCGAGGTTTCACACCGGGGGCTGCTCAGCTGCAACAGCCTTCAATATCCCCGAAACAAAAATGCCCCTGAAACCACCTGTAGCAGCGGCTTGGGGGGGCATTTTCGACAGAAGAATGGAAGTAGGCCCGGGGGGATTCGAACCCCCAACTCACGGATTAAGAGTCCGTTGCTCTACCAGGTTGAGCTACGAGCCTATCGGAGCTCAATCGTCGTTCGCCGACAACTCGACACGACTGTATTGGAGGCGGTCGTCCTGGTTCCCATTGGAACGATCCTGTGTTTGGAAAGAGAACGAAATCGGTCGGATCTTCAAGGGGATGGGCAGAAGAACCACTGCTCAAACGAAGACAGGAGGTCGGAGCGACGGAAAGCACAATGAGATGCGGCGGGAGGACCCTTGGAAAACAAATCACAGGTTCAGGTTGAGAATCGGAAGCACCCGAGCCCAGACGGGATTATTCTGGGCAACATTGAGGATTCCAATCTGGATTCCGTGGAGGGATCGGGTGTAATTATAAAGTCCGATGGTAAGGCCCTGTTGGGTCCCCCGAATGTCGTTGTAGGCCCCAACGCTCATTCCCCGAAGAACACCGTCCTCTACACGGGTGTATCCGCCGGTCACGGTCAGTCCTGTAATGCGAGGACTTCCAATGCCGAGTCCGGCCACTGCGACCCCCGATAGTGCGTCGCCAGCTCCTACGGCCAGTCCTCCAACACCGATGCCGTTGAACCGGGCACCCGCCCCCACGGCGCCCAGAGAGGCCCCGATGCCGTGGAGCGCGTCCCCCGCACCTGCGCCGAGCCCGCCCACGAGGACGCCGGTGGCATCATCCCCGGCCCCGGCGCCGAGGCCTCCGATCAGCAGTCCGGTTGCACGCGCCCCGGCCCCAGCGCCGGCCCCTCCGACGAGAATCCCCGAGGCGCTGCCTCCCGCACCGGCCCCCAGGCCTCCAACGAGGACGCCGTTTGCATTGTCTCCGGCGCCGGCCCCCAGTCCGCCGAGGAGGACGCCCGTGCTCGTTCCTCCCGTGCCGGCACCGAGGCCGCCAATGAGGACTCCGTTTGCGTCGTCGCCTGCCCCGGCGCCCAATCCTCCCACCATGAGGCCGTGAAGCCGGTCGCCAGCTCCGATGCCAATCCCTCCAAGTCCAATGCCCCCGAGGCGACCGCCGCTTCCGACCCCAAAAATTCCCATGGAAATGCCCTGAAGGGCCGTTTGCGCCGTAAGGCCGGCTCCGATGCTGATCCCGCGCAACCGGTCGCCGCCGGTGAGGGGGAGGCCCACAGCTATGCCGTTGATCGTACCGCCGGCGTCGTCGTATGGGCGCCACAGGGTAAGATTGAGGCCGTGGACGCGGTCGAGGTAGCGGTCGCGATAGTTGAACCGCAGCCCGGTGACGCGGCGCGAATCCCCAATGCTAAGTCCCACCGTGCCGACGGTAAGGTTGACGGCCGGTCCCTCGGAAGTGGGGGAATCTTGGGCCGCTACGTTCGGCTGAAGCAGCAGCGTTCCCGTGAGCACGACGGTGAACAGCAGGGATGTACGGGAAATCAGAGGGGAGAGCATGATGGTGAAAAACAGTGGACAATAGCGGCAGCATCCACAGTACGACTAAGGAGAGTCAGCCGTTACAGCGGGGCGTTGTAGCCGGAAGAGAGTAATGAAGGTGATATGCTTTTCCGCAGAGCCGAAAAGTGGAAACAAAGGATGAATCCTACAATATGGAGATAGAGATTTTAGACGCTTCCCACGGGTTCTACCGATCTCAGCGGTCGCTCAGGGCGGGGAGCTGCCTGGAGGCGGTCCGCGATCGGTGTTCGTCGTGCCTTTTGGAAGCGTGAATGAGGCATTCGCACGTTCTTCTCACCAACCGCCGGACATCCGGAGGAGGTGCTCCCTTCCACACACGTTTTCCCGTTTTCTTTTTCGTGATGCGCCATTGGTACCGAAAGCTGTTCGTCGCCCGCAGGCCTTGGAGCCGGGCGGGACGAGGAGGGATCGCGCCATGAATGGACACGTTCTCGTCCTCAACCAAGACTACAGCGCACTCACGGTCTGCAACGTACAGCGGGCCGTGATTCTCATGCATTTGCAAAAGGTGCACCTTGTTGAGTCGGTCGATGGGGAGTATGTTCGTTCGCCGAGCACCAAAATCCCGTGGCCGAGCATCGTCCGTCTCAAGCAGTACGCACAGGTGCCGTACAAACGGGTCATGCTCTCACGCAAGAATGTACTGAAACGGGATCAGCGGACGTGCCAGTACTGCGGAACGGAGAGCAATCTCACCATCGACCATGTGGTGCCGAAGTCCCGGGGCGGGCGGGATACCTGGGAAAATCTCGTCGCGGCCTGTGTGACGTGCAATAACCGGAAGGGCGACCGCACGCCCGAAGAAGCCGGTATGGAGCTGGCCCGTCAGCCGTTTCGGCCCAGCTACGTTATGTTTCTGCGGGATTTTGCCGGGGCGGTGGATGAGGATTGGAAACCGTACCTGTTCCTCTCATAGCGCCTGCGTCCTATGCGAAAGGGGGCCGCCGGGGGAGACGGATGTTCTCCGGCTGGGGCTCGGACAGGGGCGTGATACGTGATTTCCGTCCCTTCTCGCATCACGCAACGATCTCTACATTTCACGGGCAATCCCCGCCGCCGTCCGATCACGATCGGTCTTGCGCCGTTTTATCACTCTGGCTTCCCTTCACGAATCTCCCCATTCCCGTGGATCGCTCCCTACTCCATCGGGTTGCGCAGGCCGCGTGGCTCGTGCCGCTTTTGTTCTTTGGCCTCTCGCTTCATCAGGCGAAAGTGACCTACGACCTGCACGCAACCAAGGTTGATGGAGTCTCTGCTACGGCCGAGGTGTTGACGATTCACAAAGGCAACCGATCGGACGTTACCTACGACTTCGTGAGTCTCCGCGTGTCGCTTCCGGGAGGCGAGACCCTCACCCGAAAGAAGCTGTCGCTGCCCCACGGCCTTGTCCCTCCGCTCATGGACCGAGAGCAGCTTCAGGTGCGGGTGCAGAAGGAGGCAAGCATCCCGATCGTCATCACTGAAAAGATTGGCCCTACGCCGGTCGTCGATACCCAGATGCGCATCGCAGGCATCAATGGGCTCATGAGCTTCGGGGCTGCCCTTTTGTTCGGGATTGGCATTTGGTTCTGGAACCGGAGCCTGCGCCGTGAGGGGGATCCGGCCGACCGCGGTATTGTGGAGCCTGATCCCGATCATCCGGCCCGACAGGTCGTCCGGTCGTAAGGGCGGTACGGGTTGGGCGCACGCTTTTTTTCCGAGTGTCTCCGTTGCCGAATGTCGAGCGAATCTGCCCCAGGCCGCGAGGTTACGAGTCTTGAGCTTTTCAAGGTGCCCCCGCGGTGGCTATTCTTGAAGGTCACGACCGCCGACGGCCTTGAAGGGTGGGGCGAGCCGGTGGTGGAAGGCCGGGCGGAGTCGGTGGCGGCCGCCGTCGGCGAGTTGGAGGAATATGTGGTCGGGCATTCCTCGTCCCGCATCGAGGATTTGTGGCAGAAGCTTTACCGGGGCGGGTTCTATCGGGGCGGTCCTGTGCTGATGAGTGCCATTGCGGGCATCGATCAGGCACTCTGGGACATCAAGGGGAAGCGGCTCGACGTGCCCGTCTACGAGCTTTTGGGCGGGCCGGTACGGGACAAGATGAAGGTCTATTGTTGGGTGGGAGGCGACCGGCCGGAGGGCGTCGCGGACGCGGCCCGAGAGAAAGTGGAGGCGGGGTATCAGGCCGTCAAGATGAATGCGACTGCCGAGATGGGATGGATCGATACCCCGGACGCGCTCCACGGGGCAGTTCGGCGAGCCGCCGCGGTGCGCGAGGCGGTGGGGGATGCAGTGGGGATCGGAATTGATTTTCACGGGCGCGTGCGACGGGGCATGGCCAAACAACTGGTGCGGAAGTTAGAGCCGTACGATCCGATGTTTGTGGAGGAGCCGGTGTTGGCCGAAAACAATGATGTGCTTCCTCTTCTGCAGCAACAGACATCTATTCCCATTGCCACCGGGGAGCGCATGTTTAGTCGGTGGGATTTCAAGGACGTCTTCGAGGATCGCAGTGTGGATATCATCCAGCCCGATCTGAGTCACGCGGGCGGCATCTCAGAGGTCAAAAAGATCGCCGGAATGGCGGAGGCCTACGACGTAGCACTGGCGCCGCACTGTCCGCTGGGACCGATTTCGTTCGCGGCGGCGCTGCAGGTCGACTTTACCGCGCTCAACGCCGTTCTTCAAGAGACGAGCCTCAACATCCACTACAACGAAGAGGCTGATCTGCTCGACTATCTGGCCAATCCGGAGGTCTTTGACTTTACGGATGGCTTTGTCGAACGGCCTACGGGGGCCGGGCTTGGCATTGAGATCGACGAGGACACGGTGCGAGCGCAGGCCGAGAAGGGGCACGACTGGAAAAATCCGATCTGGCGCACCGACGACGGATCGATTGCCGAGTGGTGATCCCCATTTTCTTGTTGCCGGTCTAATCGGATGCAGGAGCATCTACGCTCCCGTTCACCCACGCGCCTTCTCGCCCTCGTACTTCAGTGTTTTTTGCCAATTTGGGCAGTAGAGACGCCCTTCCTTTGGTGGCACTTCTAGCGCAAGGATTGTCCCGCTGGACAAGTCTTCGGGCGACCCCTATGTTGGAGCGATCGTTTTCTGCGCCTCGACCCGCTCCTGCCGATGTCTACCTTGTCGCTCGTGGGCCTCGTCCTGCTCGCCGTTGCCATTCTGCTGGTGCTCGTCCTGTATGTGCGCCTGCATGCTTTCGTTGCCCTGATGGTGACGAGCCTGCTGGTGGCCGTACTCGGGGGCATCCCGCTCGGTGACATTGCCAGCATTATCGAGGAGGAGATGGGGAGCACGCTCGGCTACATTGCCACGGTGATTGGGCTGGGGGCCATGGTGGGGGAGATGCTGCGGCAATCAGGGGGGGCGGAGCAGATTGCAAAGACGTTGCTGGACACCTTCGGCGACGATCGAGCGCCGTGGGCTCTGGGGCTTACGGGTCTCCTCGTGTCGATTCCCGTCTTTCTCGACGTGGCGTTGATCCTCTTCATCCCGCTCGTCTACACGCTCACGGAGCGGACGGGCAAGTCACTGCTGTTCTATGCCATTCCCCTCCTTGCCGGAATGGCAGTCGCGCACAGCTTCATTCCGCCCACGCCCGGCCCCGTGGCCGTTGCGGGCCTGCTGGGAGCCGACCTCGGCTGGGTGATTCTCTTCGGCTTCCTGGCAGGCGTGCCGGCAATTCTTGCGGGGGGCATCGTGTACGGACGCTACATCGGCAAGCGCATTGATCTGAGCGTGCCGGAGGCCATGCGGGAGGAGGTGGAAGAGATCGGCGATCCCGACGCGTCCATGCCGTCCTTCGGGCAGGCCCTCAGCGTGATTGGTGTGCCCCTCCTCCTCATCCTCGGCGGCACCGTCTCCGACGTGGCTCTGGCCGAGGGCACCACACAGCGGGCGGCCCTCTCCTTCGTCGGCCACCCGTTCGTTGCGCTCGTTCTGGCCGTACTGCTCGCGTTCTACGTGCTCGGGATTCGGGGCGGCTACTCGATGGACGACGTGCAGAAAATTGCGACGAAGGGCCTCGAACCGGTGGGGCTCATCATCCTGGTGACTGGGGCTGGCGGTGTGCTGGGCAAGGTGCTCGTGGAGACGGGCGTAGGCGAGGCGCTGGCCGAGGCGATGGCGGCGTCCAACCTGCCGGTTGTTCTGCTGGCGTTTCTGATCGCCGTGGTCGTGCGCGTCTCGCAGGGATCGGCCACCGTGTCGATGGTGACGGCGGCGGGCCTCGTGGCGCCGGTCTTCGAGTCGGGCGACTACGCCGCGCCCGTCGTGGCCCTCACGACAATAGCGATTGCTGCGGGAGCGACGGTGCTTTCGCACGTCAACGACTCCGGGTTCTGGCTCGTGAGCCGCTACCTGGGGATGGACGAGGAGCAGACGCTCCGGTCCTGGACGGTCATGGAGACGATCATCGGCGTGGTGGGCTTTCTCGTCGTGTTGGGGCTCAGCCTGTTTTTCTGACGCCCGATGCGTTCAGCTTCGGGCTGACGACCACACTTACGAGGTGCCCGCTGGAGACGGAGACTCAAACTGAACGCTGATTTTCTTTCCCGCCGGACTCCACGTCTGTGCGTTCCGTACCGTAAAGGTTGTATTCTGGACCGACCGCAGAGCTGCCGCGTCGACGGCCTCGTGCACACTCTGGGTGATTCTTGGGTTCTGCGCATCACCGGCCTCGCTCAGGGTAAACGTAACTTCGACCGTTCCGCCGATTCCGGTCTTTCGGACGAGGTCGGGATACGGAAACGGCAACGTAGCTCTCGTGGCTCGGCTGAATACGGAGCCGGTGGAGCGGAGACGATCCTGCTCGCGAGAGTCGAGGGCGTGGAAAACGAAATTGATGTTGTCGACAACCGATTGGGGAGACTGTGCTGTGTCGCCTGGAGATGATGATTCTTCCGTCGGAAGTTTGAAGGTGACCGGGAGGGCCATTTTGACTTTCACGGGGGTTCCCCGGTGCTGACCAGGTTTGCACTCCAATGATTTTACGGCGTCCAGGGCCGCCTGGTTAAGGGATTTGTGGACCCCTTTCGTAACTTTTGGTTCGGTTACGTTGCCCTTCTCGTTTATGATAAACTGGACGAACACTCGTCCCTCAATGCCTGCCTTACGGGCGAGATCGGGATACTGAATTTCCTCGGTAAGGGCCTGGATCCCTCCGCAATCGGGGCGTTGTTCGACTTCTACAAAAACATCGTCCAAATCTTTCTCTTTTGTAGAGGAGAGTAAACTCCCAGATTGGGAATTTGCAGAGCTCGTTGGGGAGGGGGCGACGCTGTCCGAGCAGGCCACGATACCGAAGGTGACGGCGAGTCCAACCGCGAGGAGGCCGGCGGTGAGACTGAAAGGAGAGGACAACCAGTTAGGAACAGAGGAGTGCATGGCACGAAGTCGGGTCGTGAGGGACGAAGACGATTCGGAGAGGGTGAGGGTGCCGATCTGCGGAGCGCGTTCATCGGCAAAGGTGGCCAGCAGGCGGGCGTAAGCAGCGGGCGACGTGTTCGCGTCGGCAAGGACCGCTGCATCGCAGGCCTGCTCTCGCGTCTCGGCGATCCGGCTTGTCAAGCGACCGACGAGCGGATGAGCGGCAAAGAGGGCCCCGACGGCTCGCTCGACGAGATGAGCGAGGTCGTCGTACCGGCGAATGTGTGTAAACTCGTGGGCGAGCGTCATTTGTAAGGCTTCCGAGCGGTCGAGGAGGGCTGGGGGAAGCATCACCGTTGGAGAGAGACCGGCCAGAGTAACGGGCACTGCGGCGTCGGGGGGCGTGCAAATCTGGACGGGACGGGAGAGGCCAAGGCGGTCGGCCATCCGATCTGCAATGGCCTGCGGTTCGGCAGGCGGGGACCCGTCGTTGAGGTCTGTTCGAACACGAGTGAGGGCGACCCCATCGAGGACGAGACGCCCCAGACCGACGACGCTCATGCCAATGGCCCCGACGGTGGCAAGGCCGACGGCGTGAATCCAGCTCAGGGAGGGGGCGGCAGCACTCGACTGGACTGTCGGTTCGACTGGGGGCATTACCACGACGGATAATCCCGCGCTCGACATTCCAGCGGCACGTGCCCATTCTCCGTCGAAAAGAACCGTGATGAGTAGCCCCACTGGGAGGGCCCCTAGGAGCACCTGATAGAGCCGGTACTCGGCGTGCGGATGCAGGTGGTTCGTTCGCTCTAAAAGGCCCCAAAAGGGCAGGGCGAGCAGGGTCCAGGCCAGCATGGGCATCCACACCGGCTGCCACGTCGCCTGTCCGAGAGCGGAAAGGAGGTCAAGCAGTGTCGTCATCATCGCTTTGCTCCGACGCCTCCAGGGCGCCGATGATGTTTTTGATCTCGCGGCGCTCGGCGTCCGAGAGGTCCTCTTGCTGTACGAGCGTTTGGACGAGGGCAGAAGGAGAGCCGTGAAAGACCTTCTCCATGAGACGCCGAAGCAGACTGTGCTGCACCTCGTTCGGCTGCTGGGCCGGGGCGTAGACGTAGGACCGCCCCTCTTTGTGGTAGGTGAGGTAGCCCTTGTCCGCAAGTTTCTTGAGCACGGTCATGATCGTGGTGTAGGCCACGTCGCGGTCCTCGAGGATGCGCTCGCGAACGTCGGCCACGGTCGCCTCGCCGAGGTCCCACACGTGATGGAGGACCTCCATTTCGGTTTCGCCGAGGTGTGTGAGGGATTTCCGTTGCATAGAAGGATGGGGGACTTCGCTTATTACTACTTACTTAGTATTATGTAGGTCGTATTTATTCAAGTCGGTTTACATATCCGTTACGTTTCGGAATACTGATAGAGATGAGCGAGGCGTTCCGGATCGGTGCCGATGACGTAGTGCAGCCAGAGGTAAAGGTTGCGGAGCTGCTGCTGGAGAGGCCCGTTTCGCCGAAAGCGCCGGGCCGAAGTCGTGACGGCAGTGTTCAGAAAGCGGAATCTCCCGTACGCGTCGAGTCGCGCGGCCATTTCCAGATCTTCGAACAGTGGCCAGTCCGGATAGCCACCGACGGCGTCAAATGCCTGTTGCGTTACGAACAGCCCGCGATCCCCAAAGCAGAGTCGAATCCAGGGCCATCGGGTACACCAGGCGTAGAATCGGAGCAGGGGAGTCGATTCGTCGAACTGGAGGCGAAACGTTCCGGCAGAAACGGACGGCAGACCGAGGGCGTGCCGAATCTGCGTCAGTCCGTCTGAGGGGAGGCGCGTGTCGGCGTGAAGGAAGAGGAGGTGGGAACCCGAGGCGGCTTCTGCCCCTCGGTTGAGCTGCGGGCCTCGCCCCTGGTTTGTGAGGAGTACCGAGGCCCCGGCGGATCGAGCGCGGTCGCGCGTCCCGTCGGTTGAGCCTCCATCCACGACAATGCACTCAAAGGGGGCGGACTGCTCCGTCAGATGACGCAGAGTAGCCTCTATGACGGAGGCTTCGTTGAGGGTGGGAATGATGATGGATACCAGGGGACGGTCCGGCACGTCGCAGGAGGCTCCAGGGAGAAGGTGTGCACGCAAGACGTACACACTCTCGCTCGTGGGAGCCGTTTCGTGTCTTTACCAGATCATCTGTTTCATGCAGAAGACCGAGCCACCGGATTTGAGAAACTCACTGGTGTCCAATTCAATCGGCGAGAACCCTTCGGCCCGCAAGCGTTCAGTGGTTCCTTCACAGCCTTCTTGGATCAGAACGTGCTTCCCATCCGGGGAGTGGGCGTTGCAGGCGAATTGATGCCGGGCCTCCTCGTCTGGGGCCTCAATGACGGTATCGAAGCCCTGTTCTATGATCGCCCGGCTCTCGTCGTCGAAGGCCGCGGGCGCGACGAGCACGTGGTTCGAATCGAGGGGACAGAAGCAGGTATCCAGGTGGTAATAATCGGCATCCTGCAATTCGAGGAGCACGACGGGGACGTCCAGAAGCTCGCTGAGGGCCTCGTAGGCGGCCGGCTCAGTTCGGAATCCATATCCACCCCAAAGCAAGAAACGCCCGGGATGCCAGATTGCATCCCCCATTCCCTCAAAGTCAACGTCCAGGTCGTCCGGGAGCGTTTCGACCGCGTAGCCTTGCTCTGCGAACATTTCTCCGTAGTATGGGACCTCTTCCCGTCGCTGTTCGGCGTGCATGCGGCTCAGCACTACTCCGCGCCGATCCTGTTCCGGCTGGTAGAAGGGCAGCGTCTGGTTGGCACAGAATACCATATCGGGGAGGCCGGGCCGACCATTCACAATGAGGGGCGACACGTCGAGCGCCGTGTACGTGGCCCGGAGTGCTTTCCACTGTTGGAAGGCCACCTCCTTGTTCACCGCTCCCACATTGTCGGACATGTGTGGATTGATCACGTACTCCACGTCGAAGTGTGTGGGGGTCGTGAGGACGACGCGATTCGGGCGAGGGAGAGAGGGAAGGTCCGAGAATTGGAAGTCAAGAGCATCCAGGGACGTGTAAACCATGCGGGGGCGGGGGGATGGGTGGACAGCAATGGTGCGCTGAAAACGTACGGAAAATCCAGGCAGAATGTCTACGCTGTCGAGGGGCGAATGGCGCCTGGTCGCCGGGGTCCGGATTGTGGGACGGAGGAGATGAGGGCATGTGTACTCACATTCTTGTCCGGTCCCGTTAAAAATCTCGTGTCACAAACCAGTATGTAGTGCCAGCGTAGACCACTCCTCCGAAGATTAGAGAGGAGGTGAGCGGGTACCACGAGTCCACGCTGCTTCCCTTTGCGAGGGCCGTTACGATTCCCGTGACCTCCGTAAAGTTGGGCAGGGCATGGTACAAGCCCCAGAACATCGGTTCGCCGACCGAACCGAGAAGCGGAGCAATCTCACTGGCGCCTGCCAGCACGAGCGATACAAAGATGAGCCCGTACGACACGATAAGGGCCAGGGCCGTGCTCTGGGTCCATACTCCCATGAGCATCACCGCGGCGTACATCACGCCGAACATGCCGATCACGATGAGGATGGAGAGGAGGAAACGGAAGTGCCAGACGCCCGACTTGATCGACATGATGAGCCACGTGCCGCCCATCAGGTAGATTGTGAGAACCGCGATGGCGGCCCACACCCCCAGAACATGTCCCGCAACGACCTGCATGCGGCTAACGGGCTTGGAGAGAAGCAACTCAATTCGGCCTGGCGCCTGCAGATCCGAGAAGAGAGATGCCGATGCGAAGAGGGAAAGCAGGATGCCCACCCAGTACGCCGCCCCGGCCACCACGGACTCGACCGCCACCACCACGCTCGAAAGTGACATTTGTGGGACCCCTTCCGGTCCCCCATTGGGCGTTTCCGCTTGTTGGCCGAAGAGGCGAAGGCCTTCGAGCGAGCCCTCTACCACTTCCAGGTTGAGTGCAAAGGTGATGACGAGGAGCACCAGCGAACTGATGATAAAAAGCCCAAGCACGATTTTCTTGGCCCACAGCTCGCGAAAGGTCATTTGCAGGAGGCCGTAGAGGGGACGCATCGCGTTTGCGGTGTATTGTTGAGAGGGTGGCGTGTGTAATACCAACTCCGCATGCTCCGTGGGAACTGAGCGGGTGGAGGGGGGGACGTGTAGGCGTGTTTAGCTGTCATCCATCCGAAGCCCCTGCTACGGGATTCGGTATACGAGTGGACGTAGCGAGGAGGGGGCATCTCCTCGGACGCAGTGACGGCAGAGGCGTCGTTGAATGCCAGCATGGAGTACGTTGAGGAAGGAAGAGGGGGCAGGCCTAGCGACTACGCTGATCCGCAGGGAGCTCTTTTCCAAACTTCCCGTTCATCCTCACACGTGTATCCTTCCGGTAGCAGCACTCAGGGACATGGGCAGTCGTGATGTGGCGAGAGGCTACGGCGCGGACTGCTCCTCGTCCACCACATCGATAAAGTAGTCCTCCAGCGAACGGCGGAGGGGAGTGATCGATTCGATCTCGACGTCGGCCGAGCGGAGGTGGTCGAGGATGGCGTTCAGGGCCGGGCGATCCTCCGCGTGGGCACGGTAGGACTCAAGGTCAGGGGCGGAGGGAGCGTCGTGCGGCGAAGGTTCCAGCCCGGTGGTGTCGCGCAGCGATTCAGAGATTGGAGTGGTGACGAGGTCGTAGACACGCTCGACCGCCGTCAGCTCCTGGATTTTGCCTTCGCGTACCACCTCTCCGTCTCGCAGGATGGCGATCCGGGAGCACACCTTTTCGACTTCCGAGAGCAGGTGCGAGTTGAGGAAGACAGTTGCTCCATTGTCCCGCATTTCCAGTACGAGGTCGCGAATGGCACGGCGTCCCACTGGGTCGACGCCGGAGGTTGGTTCGTCTAGGAACAGAAGGTCCGGGTCATTCAGAAGGGCCTGGGCGAGTCCGAGGCGCTGCAACATTCCTTTGGAGAAGGTCTTGACCTTCGTGTCGGCCCGGTTGGCCAGACCCACCCGCTGTAAGAGATCCGGTACCCGAGTGGCGCGGGTACGGCTTGGCACGTCCGCCAACTGGCCGTACAGGTGCAGCGTCTTTTCGGCCGTTAGAAATCCGGGAAAGCGATGATTTTCGGGCAGAAAGCCGATGCGGTCTCGGGCACCGGGCTGTCGGGCCGGGGTGCCGAAGAGCTCGGCGGTGCCATCCGAGGGATGAACGAGGCCGAGAAGAATCTTGACAAGTGTGGTTTTTCCGGCCCCGTTCGGACCCAAAAGCCCAAAAATCTCGCCCTGCTCCACGTCCAGGGAGACGCCGTTGAGGGCATCAACCGTAGAGCGACCGAGCAGTCCCGTTCGGTACGTTTTCGAGAGATCGGAGACAGAGAGAGCGGCCGTGGCCATAGCGGGAGAAGAAGTGGTTAGTCCGCGCCTTCGGACGCGGAATCATCGGAAGTGGGGGAGGGGACCGATTCGGGCGTGCGGGTCGGGCCGGAGGCATCGTCGATCGTGTGCACGGTGCGCTGCGGGAAGGGGATCTCGACGCCCCGCTCGTCAAACGCCCGCTTGAGTCGCTGACGGAGTTCACGCTCGGCGGCATACTGCTCGCCGGGCGTCACCTGCACGACGATCCGCGCGGTGACCGATGAATCGCCAAAGTCCATAAGCCCCTGCACGTGGGGGGCCTCTTCTAGAAGAATGTCGGAGTGTTCCTCGGCCCAGTCCTTCGCTACCTGCTCCATGATGGGCAGAATGGCGTCCACGTCCTGCTCGTAGCTGAGGCCGACCGGCACGATGACGCGGGCCCAGTCGAAGCTCTTGTTGCCGAACGTGCGAATCTCTCCTGCCGGAATCATGACGAGCTCGCCGTCAAACTTGCGCACCTTGATTAGCCGCACGCCGATTTCTTCCACGGTGCCAACCGTGCCGCCAATGTTCACGAGGTTGCCGACGCGGATGATGTCGTCGAACAGCAGGAAGACCCCCCCGATGACGTCTTTCACCAGCGTTTGGGCCCCGAAACCGATGGCCAGCCCGGCCACGCCCGCCGTCGCAATGAGCGCCCCCACGTCCAGCCCCACTTCGCTGAGAATCATGATGGTAACGATGGGCCACACCACGTACTGGGCGGAGGACTGGATGAGGTTGCTCAGTGTGGCGGCGCGTTGCCGGCGCGGATCGCTCGCGTCGACGTCTTCGAACCGGGCCATCCATCGGGTCGTGGCCTGGGTCACGAGGCGGAGGGCCACCAGTCCCACGACGATAATCACCGCAATCCGGAGTCCTCCAACGACGAGGGGTTGCCAGTACTCCAGGCTGAGGTAGGATTGCAGGAGGATGGGGCCGGCCGCTCCGATCATAGAAAAAAGAGAGGAGATCGAAGAAAGCATCCTGATGGGAGCGACGAGCAGTGAAAAATGAGCGGCGGTTACGTTCCTCCCCACCTTCTTGAGGCATGACAACCTCGACCGAGCCGTCCGGACGCAACACTATGCATCCGAAAGTGCCGCAATGCCTGGCAGTTCCGCACCTTCGAGCAGCGTAAGCATTGCCCCGCCACCGGTAGACACGTGGCTGATGCGGTCGGTAAAGCCGGAGCGGCTGAGGGCCGAGACGGAGTCTCCACCGCCCACGACCGAAAAGGCGCCGTCGTCGGTCGCGTCGGCCACTGCTTCGGCAATTTCCATGGTGCCCTTGGCGAACTGCTCAATTTCAAAGACGCCCATCGGACCGTTCCACACAATGGTTTTTGCGTCCGAGAGGGCCTCGCGGTACGTATCAACAGTCGCCGGGCCAATGTCGAGGCCCATCAGGTCCTCCGGAATGTTGTCCTCAACGACAGACGCTTCGGCGTCTTCGTCGAGATCGTCGGCCACCACGTGGTCGTTGGGGAGCACAATGCGGCCGTCTGCCTCCTTGAACAAGGACTCGGCAGTGTCGAGCCGATCTTCCTCCACCCGGGACCGGCCCACCTCCCGACCCAACGCCTTGAGAAAGGTGTAGCTCATGGCGCCCCCGATGAGCAGGTGGTCGGCCGTTTTGCTGAGGGCACGGATTGTCCCGAGCTTATCAGACACCTTTGCTCCTCCGAGAATGGCGACCATTGGATGGTCGGGAGTGTCGCGGACGCGCGTGAGGGCCTCAATCTCTGACTCCATGAGGCGTCCCATGGCGGCGGTGTCCACATATTTTGCCACGCCCGCCGTGGAGGCATGCGCGCGATGGGCGGCCCCAAAGGCGTCGTTCACGTAGATATCGGCGAGGGCGGCGAGGGCCTTCGAAAACTCCTCGTCGTTGGCCTTTTCCCCGGGGTCAAAGCGCGTATTTTCCAGCAGGATCACGCTGCCGTCATTCATGCCGGCAATAACCTCTTCGACGGTGTCTCCCACCGTGTTGCTCGAAAAACGAACCCGCTCATCGAGCAGCGTGCCGAGATGGTCGGCCACGGCGGCGAGGCTCAGGTCAGGGTTTGGTTGTCCGCCGGGACGGCCGAGATGACTGATAAGAATGACCTTTCCCTTGTTGTCCAGGACGTGGCGGATGGTAGGAAGGGCAGCGCGGATGCGGGTATCGTCGGCCACGGTGGGGCTGCCGTCCTCGGAGGTGTCGAGGGGGACGTTGAAGTCCACCCGGATCAGCACCCGTTGACCGCGAACGTCGATGTCGTCGAGCGTGAGCTTCGGCATGGGGCAAAAGACGTAAATCGACAGAAACGAAAAGAGGCCGCACCGTCCGTTTGGAGGACGGTGCGGCGCAGTGGCGTGAGGACCAACTCGTTGGCGTTACGCAGCCTCGACCAGTTTCTCGACGAGGTCCACGGTCCGGTTGGCGTATCCCCACTCATTGTCGTACCAGCCCACGACCTTCACCAGCGAGCCGTTGGTTGCGGACCAGGGAGCGTCGTAGATGCAGGAGTGAGGGTTGTGGATAATGTCGCGCGAGACGATGGGATCGTCGCTGTACGCAAGAATGCCCTCCAGTTCGCCGTTGGCGGCATCCTTGAAGGCTGCATCCACGTCCTTAGCGGTTACGTCCTGCTCCACCGAGGCGGTGAGGTCGGTTACCGAGCCGTCGGGCGTAGGCACGCGCATGGCCATCCCATCCAGCTTGCCGTCGAGGTGGGGCAGGACGTCGCCCACGGCCTTCGCGGCACCAGTTGTGGTCGGAATGATAGATTCAGCAGCGGTGCGGGCACGGCGGAGGTCGCTGTGCGGTCCGTCCAGAATGTTCTGGGAGGAAGTGTAGGCGTGCACCGTCGTCATGAGGCCATTTTCCACCCCAAACGCATCGTCGAGCACCTTCACGAGCGGGGCGAGGCAGTTGGTCGTACAACTGGCGTTGGACACCACTTCCTCGTCGCCAGTAATCACGTCGTCGTTGACTCCGAGGACAACGGTCGCATCCACCTCGCTCTTGGCCGGAGCGCTGATGACAACCTTCTCCGCGCCGGCGTCCAGGTGCATGGCCGCCTTGTCTCGGGTTCGGAACACACCGGTCGACTCAATCACGACCTCGGCTCCCAGGTCGCCCCAGGGCAGCTTTGTGGGGTCCTTTTCGCTAAAGACCGGGAACCGGTCCCCGTCAACCACAAGCGCATCGCCGTCCAGCTCCACGTCGCCGGGGTACTGGCCGTGTGTGGTGTCGTACTGAAACAACGTAGCCAGGGTCTCGGCGTCGGTTAGGTCGTTTACCCCAACGATGTCGAAGTTGTGATCGTCGCGCTCAAGAATGGCACGGAAACAGAGACGGCCGATCCGGCCGAATCCATTGATGCCGAGTTTGATAGACATAGGCAGTTCCGGTCTAGTTTCGGAAAACGTCGGTTTGAAGCAGCGGCACAAGGGGTGCAGCGTACAATTCCTGCACAAGATACCATCCGTTAAGAAAGGGGCAACGGGTGGGTGTCGCAAGTCCCAAGTTATAAAATATCAGCAAGTCGACTTGATAAAGATCACATGCAAAACCATGACCCTCGGAGGGCGGCGGTGGCCCACAGGAAACGAACGAGAAGCGGCGCGTTAAAGCGCAACTGCCCGTTTTGATCGCCCTCATCGTGAGGGCAAGGTTCACCGTAGAAGCCCTTTCGGACTATTTTCCCGCTGTTTTCCGAATATGACTGCCCTGAAAACGCCCGAGAAAACGTCGCGTCGCCAAGAGCTTCGGCAAAACATGCTCGTCGAGCTTTATGGGCGACTCCTACTCTTTTATGAAGACAACCGACAGCTTGTCTATGGCCTCGGTGTGGCCCTTCTCGCTCTTATTTTGGCCATTCCGGGGTACATGTATTATCACCAGCAGCAGTCTCAGCAGGCAAACCAGATGCTGGGGCAGATTCTGCCGACCTACGAGCAGGGCAATTACGACCAGGCCCTGAATGGGACGGCCCAGGCTGCCGGTCTCTTGACCATTGCCGACGAGTACAGCGGGACCGATGCTGGCAATCTCGCAGCCTTTTACGCGGCCAGCGCCCTATACGAGCAGGAGGAGTATGATCGTGCGCTAACGTATTACCAGCAGTTCGAGAAGGAGAATGACTTCATCGGGGCTAGCGCCTACGCTGCCGAGGCCTCCATTTATGAGAATCAGGGCGAGCTGGAGACGGCGGCCCGTCACTACGAACAGGCAGCCTCACAGTACGACAACAAGCTAACAGCGCCCCGCTACCTTTTGGAAGCGGGACAGGCCTACGAGGAGGCTGGCAATTATCAGGCGGCCGAGGAGGCCTACCAGAAAATCAAAGAGGACTATCCGGACGCGGAACAGGCGAATGCAGTCGATCGCTACCTGGCCCGTGTGCGAGCGCGCCAGCAGTCGAACTCTTGATCCCCTCCGGCGGCGGAATGCTGGCGAGGCGCCGTTGTCCATCGTTGTCTCTTCTGCCCTGGCTTTCCTGCTGTTATGCCTACCATTCTCGTGGTTGACGACGAGGCGAGCATCCGCCGTACGCTTCGAGAGATTCTGGAGTACGAAGACTTCGAGGTGGAAGAGGCCGTAGATGGGGAGGAGGCCCTGGCGTCTATTCAGGAAGATTCGTACGACCTCGTGCTTCTGGACGTGAAGATGCCGAAGGTGGACGGCATGGAGGTCCTGGAAGAAATTGCTGGGCAGGCGACGGATCTTCCCGTCGTCATGATCAGTGGTCACGGCACCATTGAGACCGCCGTGGAGGCCACGAAGCTTGGGGCCTACGACTTCATCGAGAAGCCGCCCGATTTGAACCGGCTGCTGGTGACGGTCCGCAACGCGATGGACCACGGCGAGCTGGAGGTGAAAAACCGTCGCATGCGGCAGACCCTCAGCGAGCAGAGCACGGGAGATCTGCCGCCGATTATTGGAGAGAGTGACGCCATTGCTGAAATTAAGGATACCATCGAACGAGTGGCGCCCACGGAGGCCCGGGTGCTCATCTCCGGGGAAAATGGGACCGGAAAGGAACTGGTGGCAAAATGGCTCCATCACAAGTCCGCACGGGCCGAGGAGCCGATGGTCGAGGTGAACTGTGCGGCTATTCCGAGTGAGCTGATCGAGAGTGAGCTCTTTGGGCATGAGGAGGGAGCGTTTACCGGGGCCACCCAGCAGCGCATCGGAAAATTTGAACAGGCACACGAAGGCACTCTTTTTCTTGACGAGATTGGCGACATGAGCCTCTCGGCACAGGCCAAGGTGCTTCGGGTCTTACAGGAAGACAAAATCGAGCGGGTGGGGGGGGAGCGGAGCATTAACGTGGACGTGCGCGTGGTGGCTGCCACGAACAAGGATTTGCTAGCGGAAATTGAAGAGGGCAATTTCCGAGAGGATCTGTACCATCGGGTGGGCGTCATCCTCATCGAGGTTCCTCCCCTGCGTCGGCGCCGCGAAGATATACCGCTTCTCACGAAGCATGGGGCGGAGCGCTTGGCGCGTCGAAACGGCCTTCCCCCTAAATCTTTCTCTGACGAGGCGCTGGAGCGGCTACAGCGATACGAGTGGCGGGGAAACGTGCGGGAGCTCTACAACGTGATTGAGCGATTGCTTATTCTAGTGGAGGGAGAAACGATCGAAGCACCGGATGTGGATCAGTTCGTTCAGCCCGGCACGCGCTCCGGCGGTCCTGCCCAAGAACTGATCAGCGCCTACGACGACTTCACGCAGGCGCGCGATCAGTTCGAGAAACGGTTCATCGAACGAAAGCTCGACGAGCACGACTGGAACGTGAGCCAGACGGCCGAAACGATCGGCATTCAGCGCTCGCATCTGTACAACAAGCTGAACAAGTACGGTATTGAGCGCGAGGACTAACGTACGTTCTCAATTCCCATCGATTCATTTCTAAATTGGATTTGGTCCTGTGGATGCCCCATTTCTCGACGTTCAGAACCTAGTAAAGGAGTACGACACCGGTGGGGCCGATCCCTTAACGGTGCTCGACGGCCTCTCGATGACCGTGGAGCCGGGCGAGATTGTGGCTGTGGTGGGCGAGAGTGGGACGGGAAAGTCGACCTTATTGCATCTGTTGGGCGCACTGGATCGGCCCACCTCCGGCACAGTGCATTTTCAAGGACAGGATCTTTTCGCGAAGAACGACGACGACCTTGCCGCCTTTCGAAATCGGACGGTTGGGTTTGTCTTTCAGTTTCACCATCTCCTTCCCGAGTTCACCGCTCTTGAGAATGTGGCGATGCCGGCCCTCATCCAGCATCGGTCCTTGGCCGATGTTCGAGGACGAGCGCTCGACTTGTTGGGGCTGCTGGGAATGGCCGATCGGGCCGAGCACCAACCCAGCGCGCTGTCGGGCGGAGAGAAGCAACGGGTGGCCGTGGCCCGTGCTCTCATGAACGAGCCCGCTCTTGTGTTGATGGACGAGCCGACTGGCAACCTTGACGCCCGGACGGCCGAGCCGTTGCACCGGGAGATTGAGCGGTTAAGCCGAGAGATGAAACAGACCTTCGTCTTGGCCACCCACAATCCGTCGCTCGCATCCATTGCGGGACGGGTCCTTCGTCTGGAGCACGGGGGGCTTCACGAGGCAGGGCCGGAAGACGAGAGTGCCCTAACGGAGGGAGCGGCGGAAGCAGACCAGGCGACGTGACGGCGACTTGTGAAGAGGGGTGAACACCTTGCCGAAACGGCGAACTCTGATTTTTCCCCGTCATTAAAGCCCACAGACTTCGGAGGAGAGTGTCGTTCGTCGAGCCGTTTCGGTCCCTACCTGCGCCAGCCGCCGATTGTACAATGAACGTTGCCCTGCTCAACGCTGCTCGCCAGTCTATTGCCACCGTCCCCCACCGCTTCTGCGCCGCACAGTGGGCCTTTGCACGCAATGCGGAGGCTGTTCTACGGCGTGAGGCCTCCCCCGAGGGATTTCGGTGCTGCATTGCGGGGCATGTGCTGCTGGAGACCGGGCAGTTTGGGGAGCGGGAGTTGTTGAAGACTGGGGGATTCCACACGGGCGGTGGGCTCTGGATGCACGCTGCAGAGAGGCTCTTGCTGACGGAGGCTCAGGGACGAGAGCTTTTCTTCCCGAGCCAGTGGGATCGTCCCCACAAGCAGGACTATTATCTGTGTTCACGGGAGGAAGAGGCCGATGTGGCGACAACGTACATTGACTACTTCCTCCAGAAGCACGAGGAGAGGTCGTCCACGCCGTTTGGCGTTGAGCATGATCCTAAGCGCGTCGAGCGCGAAGCACACAGTATAAGTCGATCTTCCATTGAGCCGGTTCTCGCAGCTAGGGAGGAGTAGGCAAGAGACAGTCTCGATCGCGGAGGAACGAGTCCCGGTCGCGTTGGAGGGCTGTGTGTCTCCGAATTCGGTTCCACGTAGTATCGCCTGGGCCGACTGATTTCACTTCTCACCATCTTGGGCATGGCTTATGGCCTTCATTGATTCTCTCCCCCTTTTTCCACTTAACCTCGTGTTGTATCCAGGGGAGCATCTTCCCCTGCACATCTTTGAGGAGCGGTACAAGGAGCTGACGCAGTATTGCCTCGACCACGACGTGTCCTTCGGAATCGTTCGTGCGAAGGACGACGCGGTGGTCGAGGTTGGAACGACAGCACGGATCCAAGACGTGGTTACACGCTACGATGATGGGCGGATGGACGTCGTGGTTGAAGGAGAGGAGCGCTTCCGGCTTTTGGAAATTCACGACGAGAAAAGTTATTATACGGCGGATGTCGTGCTGCTTGAGGAAGAGGAACAGCCGGTAGAGTTGGATCTCAAGGAGCGCGTCATCACCCAACACATGAAGCTCCTCGAACTGGTCGGCCGAACGGTGCGCCCCGACCTATACGAGAATGAGGAGTACCTGTCGTACGTGCTTGCTCAGAATGCCGCGCTTGAGGAAGAACAGAAACAAGAGTTGTTGGAATTGTCGAGTGAGAGTGAGCGGATTCGGTACCTGATTCGTCACTTTGAAACCCTCATTCCACGGGTGGAAAAGAAGGAAGATGTCCATCGTCGCATCCGCTCGAACGGACACTTCAAAGACTTTCCGCCAGAGGAGGTCTGAGCGGCCGCCGCCTACGTGTGCTCGTATTACAAATCGACATTGCCATGCCCGACATCGGCCCGTATTCGCTTTACTCGATAGAAACCGGTCGATTCGGGTTGGACGGCGGCGCGATGTTTGGGATCGTCCCGAAGCCGCTGTGGTCAAAGCGCATTGCCCCGGACGAGAGCAACCGCATCCCGCTTCACATGCGGTGTCTTCTGTTGGAGGGACCGAACCGCTTGATTCTCGTGGACACCGGCATTGGGGATGTATTTGCCGGGACGAAGTATGAAGACATCTACGCAGTTGATCACGAATACGCTACGCTCGAAGGCAGTTTGTCCGAGCACGGGGTTTCGGCCGGCGAGGTGACCGATGTCATTCTTACGCATCTTCACTTCGATCATTGTGGCGGGGCCACCCGGGCCACAGAAGACGGGCGGAAGGTACGGTTTCCGAATGCTACGTACCACGTTCAGAAAGAGCACTGGCAGTGGGCGCAGGACCCGAACCCGAAAGAGCAAGGATCTTTTCTGCGACGAGCATTGGCCCCGATCAACGACGCGGGACGACTCCATCTCCTCGAGGGCGGGCAAACGCTCTTTCCTGGGATCACTGTCGAGTGTGTTCATGGACACACGCAGGCCCAGCAGATTGTGCGCGTTTCCGACCCGGACACCACACTTGTCTTCGTTGCTGACTTGCTTCCCACGACTCATCATCTGGCTCCAACCTGGACGATGGCGTACGACGTACGTCCTCTACAAACGATGGAGGAAAAGGGAGCGTTTTTGCGCAGGGCTGTGAATGAGGAATGGAACTTGTTCTTTGAACACGATCCCGACGTCGCCGTCGGGTGCCCCCGAGAGACGGACCGTGGCATGCAAATTGAGGATCCACGCCCTCTCCCGGACTTGTAGATGACATTCGTTGAACCTTTCTGTTGCTACGTCCTTTTGCCATGAGTGAATCCAATGGTGCTGAATCGCTAGATGAGATGCACGAAACGGTGTCGTCCGTCTATCACGATCTCAACAATCCCCTCTCCATTATTTCCGGCAACGCGCAGTTTCTTCTCGAAATTAGCCGAGAAGAAGACCTGGACGAGCAGTTCGTGTCGTCTGCTCAGGATATCAAAGAGGCAGCCCAGCGAATGGCAGATTCCCTGCACCGGCTCACTCGGTTGAAAGAGCAGATGGAGGAAGAAATTTAGCTCTTCAGGCATTCCAGCAGGGAGCAAACGAGAAAAAAGTTTGGAAACGTTGAGTTGGGTTGCTCATTAACAGTCTTCAGGATGGGGAGATCATGTATCAGCGGTCTTTAGGGTCACTGTTGCTTTCACGTCCACTTGCGCCTATGCACTGAGCGAATTGCTACGATGAACGTCGTTTTTCGAATGAAGGAGCGTCTTGGCTTTCCTGGTTCCCCTTTGCTTCTTCCTGTATTCTCCACGCAACTCCTCGTCTGTGGAAGGGGACACGGCGTTCTCATTCGCTGAATTCTCTTGTACGACGCCACCGTTTGATTCATCATGCGCACTCCTCAGACTCGTGTAGTTCAGTGGACTGTTTCCCTTGCTGCTCTCTTCCTTCTTGCGTGTGGGATGCCCCATGCGTCACAGGCACAGCTTGGAGAATCCACGGCCCTTTTCCTTCGCATCGAGCCTGACAGCCGATCAGCAGGGATGGGCAATGCCGGGGTTGCGGTAGCCGACAATGCTAACGCTATGTTCTGGAATCCCTCTGGCCTTGCCTTCCAGACCAACACGCAGGTTGGCATCACGCACGCCAACTGGCTTCCGGAATTCGACGCAGGCCTGTTTTACGAATACCTCGTGGGAACGTACCACGTTGAAGGCGTGGGCACCTTTGGGGGGAGCGTGACCTACCTGAATCTTGGGGAGATTGAGATTCGGAACAGCGAAGGCATTTCGCAAGGCACCTACAACTCCTACGAACTTGCCGTTGGAGTCTCTTACGGGTATCGGGTGTCGGACCGTCTCGGCCTTGGCACCTCTCTTCGGACCATCTACTCGAAACTTGCCCCGTCGGACAATCAGGGGGACAGCGGGACGGCGGCGACGATTGCCGGGGATCTTTCCGCTTTGTACCGAACGGCTCCTTTCTCGATTGGCGGATCAGACGCGACCTTCTCGGCCGGAGCAAATCTCGCCAACATGGGGGGACGGATGCAGTATCGAGAAGTGAAGCAGGCCCTGCCGATGAACCTTCGCTTTGGGTATGCCCTGACCGTCGATTTCGACGAGTACAATTCGCTGACCTTTGCAAACGACTTTAACAAAGAGCTGGTCAATGTCGAACAGCAGGTGTCCGGCGAGGACACGAGTTACGTAGCCGATCCGTTCTATGAGGCACTCTTTAGCTCATGGGGCACGGCACGAGGGCAGCAGGACGTGAACGACGAGGCTGCACAACTCAGCCTGATTGAGCAGTTTACGGTCGGAGCAGGTCTCGAGTACTGGTACAGTGATCTTTTTGCCCTTCGGACGGGATACTTCTACGAGGACCCGAAAAACGGGAACCGACAATTCTTGAATTTTGGGGCTGGCCTCCGTTACAATATCGTCGGCGTAGACATCTCGTACATCTACACGCTTGAGGAAAATAGTCCCCTCGCGAATACACTACGATTCTCGCTTCTGTTTGAGTTTCAGAAATGATTTTGTTCTCTTATGAGTAGGTCTTCCAACCCAAAGTCGTATTGAAACTCGACGCGGGGGCGAGAGGCCATAGCGAGTGCGGAAGGGCGCTATTCGATTAGGAGCCCACTGTCGTGCGGGGATTATAACTGATCGGTGACTCACATATGGAGAATGTCTCGATTGTCGGAAGCGGCAATCGTTCCTGCTGTACCTGCGCATGTTATTCTCGGTTTTGTGTTATTTTTTCCTCATTGGCCGCGGCACCCCCACATGGTGAGAACTAACTCTTTCCGAACCTCCTTTGGTCTCATGCATCTCATTGCTTCTCTCGCCGCGGCAGGGATGGTGTTCCTGATGGCGGGTCCTGCTCTGGCACAACCGCTGGGCGACCGCGATCAGAGTTCGCAGCGATATGAACAGCCCGGAGGACAGGAGCGCCCGACAAGTTCACCGACAAACTTGCCGAGTTGGGCAGAGCCTTCTACGCCTGAGAGCGGAGGGACAGGAGGGGTCGCGACGCCAGAAGGGGTGCAGACGAAGGCTGCTCCACCGCCACCCACACAGCCACAAGTTCCAGTCGATGGAGGGCTTGCACTTCTCGCGGCGGCCGGGGCAGGGTACGCTGTCCGCAAGCTTGGGGAGTCGGACGAAGACGAGGAGGAGTTGCCGTAGCTGTTCTCATGAAGGGGCTCCACTGCCGCGGTCGTTGGTGGAGAACCAGTGCAGTGGCCCTGTGATGTCGGGCGGTTCGGTGTGTTCAACCGGGGCTCGTGGGGCGAACAGGGATAGATTGTTTTCCCGCCAAGTCGTATAATACCGTTCGATGTGAGGGCTGATCACATCCGACAGATGTTCTGGCTGGCATTTCCCGAACCGTATGACTACGTCCTCCACCGACTCAGATGGCGAAGATCTTCGTCGGTTGATCCTCGATACGACCCGGCATCTCCTCGTGGCGGAGGGGTATCAGAACGTGTCGATGCGGAAGATTGCCGATGCCATCGGGTACAGCGCGACAAGTATCTATCTGTACTTTGACAGCAAAGATACTCTTCTCCATGCTCTCATTCACGAGGGCATGATGCAGTTGCACGATCAGCTTGCCGAGACGGCCGAACAGTTTCCCGACGCTCCACTGTCGCGCCTTCGGGCCCTGTGTCGCTGCTTTATCGACTTTGGGCTGGACAATCCGGAGTACTACGAGATCATGTTTCAACTCCGGCCGGAACGGATGGAGCGATACCCCCCGGAAAAGTATCGGCAAGCGCGAAGCAATCTCGACTTCTTTTCGCAGACGCTGGAAGAGGGACGCGAGCAAGGCCTCTTTGAGGTTGACGATGCGAAGGTGTTGGCCAGCACCATCTGGGCGTCGCTCCACGGAACCGTCTCGCTTCTGCTGGCGGGACGGGTCGATGTGCAGATCGAGCCCGAGCGATTCATCGAGGCCGCAATACGGCGAACCCTCCAGGGATGTCGGGCGTCCGGGATCCCATCCTCGGCCTAATGCGTCTCTAAGGATACGCACCTCATTTCGTTTAGCGACTAGATCGACCCTACGGCGCATGCCCGGACCGATTCATACTGCTCCTTCCGATGCCGGACCTGTTGCCCTGGGGGAGACGCTCCCGGATCTCCTCTACGATGCCTGCGAGGCCTACGAAAATCCGAAGGCATTGAACCAGCCCCAGGCCGAGGGATGGACTCCGATGTCTCTTGACGACTTCCGGGTCCAGTCGGAAGAGACGGCAATGGGACTCTTGGATCTTGGATTGGAACGGGGGGATCGGGTAGCCCTCCTGTTGGAAAGCGATGTGCCGTTCTGCGTCGTTGACATGGGGTGTCTGATAGCTGGGCTCATCGACGTGCCGCTGTACTTGTCGAGCTCGGCGGAGCAGATGACGTACGTGACCGAGCATTCGGAAGCGAGGGCATTGGCAGTGGCAAATCCGGAGCGTCTCGAACAGGCTGCCGAGATTCTGCCGGACCTGCCAAACATCGAAACGGTGATCCTTTGTGAACCTGGGGAGGAGGACGGGTATCCAGACTTGCCGGACGACGTTTCCCTCGTGACCCTTGACGAGGTCCGAGCACGGGGCCGAAACGCAACTGAGGATCAATCCGCGTCGGTCCAGGCTCTTCGCGATCAGATCGATCCCCAGGACCTGGCAACCATCATCTACACGAGCGGGACGACGGGGCGGCCAAAGGGGGTCATGCTGACGCATGAAAACATTTCGTCAAATGCCCTCAACTCGGTTGGGGACCTCACGGGGTTCGAGAACGGACCGGACGGGGAGGTAGTGCTCTCATTTCTCCCCCTCACCCACATTTTTGCACGGATGCTCCAGTATGCCTTTATGCTTCGGGGCGTGAGCATCTACTTTGTTCATCCCGACAACTTGGTGGAAGCGCTCCCGAAGGTGCAGCCTACGGCTTTTGCGTCGGTCCCCCGTGTGTTGGAGAAGGTCTATGCGGGCATTCGGAAGAAGATTTTAGGGATGGAGGGACTACAACGACGCATTGGAGAGTGGGCGCTGGAATTGGCCCAGGAATACGAGATGGACAAGACGATGCCGGGGACGTACGAGTTAAAACGGTGGGTAGCGGACCGGCTCGTGTTTCGGAAGTGGCGGGCAGCGCTGGGGGGACGTGTGAAGTGGATCGTAGTGGGAGGGGCAGCCCTTCAGCCGGACCTTGCCAACACGCTGGCAGCCGCGGGCATCACGACCCTGCAAGGCTACGGTCTCACCGAAACGAGTCCCGTCATTGCCTATACGCGCCCGCAGCGCATCAAGCCGGGCACCGTGGGCGAACCGCTGCCCGGCGTAGAGGTGCGCATCGCCGACGATGGGGAAATCCTGACTCGCGGGCCGCACGTCATGAGGGGCTATTACAAGCGGCCGGAGAAAACCGATGAGGTGTTGACGGAAGAGGGGTGGTTTCATACCGGCGACATCGGGGAGTTTGATGACGACGGCTATCTGAAGATTACCGACCGAAAGAAAGACCTCTTCAAGCTCTCGACCGGCAAGTACGTCATGCCGCAGCCCATCGAGAATCGGCTGGGCAGTCAGCCGCTCGTGGATAAGGCCGTGGTGGTCGGCAGCGATCGGAAGTTCTGTGCGGCTCTCATCTTCCCGACTGAGGATCAGGTGCGGGTGGAAGCCGACGAGCGGGATCTTGATCCCGACGCATCCTTTAAAACACTACTTCAGCACTCCGAAATCGTAGAAGCGTTCCGAAGCTTGGTCCGGGACGCAAACGAAGGCCTTGACCATTGGGCGACCGTAAAGCGGTTCGCTCTGGTCCCCGACGAACTCACCATCGAGTCGGGACTCCTCACTCCGACGTTGAAGGTGAAACGACCCGAAGTGCAGAAGACCTTTGCGACGGAAATCGACGCGCTGTACTACGAAGAGGAACCGCCGAGTGGACCGACGGACCGAGGGGCCGTGATTGCTGAAGTCGACCCGCACTAACGAGTGGGCGGACGAGTTTCCTTCTGATGGCCTGGAAGCGGTTCCTTATGTGCTATCCGTCCAAGTTAACACTGTTAATTTCATTTCCTAAAAGCCAATACGACTCTCATGGAAACGAAGGCCCTCGACACTCGCTCTCTCCATCTTTCTGCTCCGGCGACCCATCCGCCGTTTCGCACCGCTGCTGTGCTCGGAGCGGGTACGATGGGAGCACAGATCGCCGCTCATCTCGCCAATGCTGGACTGGAGGTGCATCTTCTTGACATTACTCCGGACCATGACGACGATCCGAATGCGGTGGTGAAGAAAGGATTTGAACAGGCCCGAGAAGCGAGTCCCGACCCATTCTTTACCGACGATGTGGCCGATCGGATCTACCTCGGCAACTTTCAAGGTGACTTCGAGCGCGTAAGTGAGGTCGACTGGGTCGTCGAGGCGGTGCTGGAGCGGATGGACGTGAAGCGGGACGTGCACGCACGAATCGAGGAGCACGCGAGCGACGATGCCGTGATCTCGACCAACACGAGTGGACTCCCGATCCACGAGATTGCGGAAGAGCGGTCCGACGGCTTCAAGCAGCGGTTCCTCGGGACGCACTTCTTCAACCCGCCGCGGTACATGAAGCTGCTGGAGCTGGTGCCCACCCCGCGCACCGATCCGTCGGTGTTGGAGCGCGTGGCGCAGTTTGGCCGGCTGCATTTGGGCAAGAGCGTCGTCGTCGCCAACGACGTGCCGTACTTCATCGGCAACCGCATCGGCGTCTTTGCGCAGCTGCAGGCCCTCCGCTATTACACGGACGGGGACTACACGATTGAGGAGATCGACACGCTGACCGGGCAGCTGGTGGGCCATCCGAAGTCGGCTACCTTCCGCACTGCCGACCTCGTGGGGCTCGACGTGCTGACGGACGTGGCGAACAACCTCTACGACAAAGTGGAGGACGATGAGCGGCGCGAGGCCTTTCAGGTGCCGGACGTGATGCAGCGGCTCGTGGAGGAGGGGCGGCTGGGAGAGAAGACGAAGGAGGGCTTTTACAAGAAGGTCGACGACGAGATCAAGTCGCTCGATCCGGAGACGTTCGAGTACACGAGCGCCGAAGAGGAAGAGTTGGGCGATCTGAAGTCCATCAAGAAGGCGGGGGGGCTCGACGATCGTCTCCAGGCACTTTATCAGGACACCGGACGCGCCGGCACGTTCTTTCGGGAGACGACGCTCGAACTGCTCGGATACAGCGCGCGGCGCATCGGCGAGATTACGGCCAACCCGGCCGATGTCGATCGGGCCATCCGGTGGGGCTTCAACTGGGAGAAGGGGCCGTTCGAGATGTGGGATGCTCTCGGCTTTGAAACTGTGCTCAACGGCATGGAGGAGCACGGCATCGAGGTGCCCGAGTGGGTGGAGGCGATGCAGAGCCGCGGGCACACACAATTTTATCGGATGAAGGACGGAGAGCGGGCCGTCTACCTGCCCGACGAGCAGGGATACGTCGATGACCCGCGCCCAAGTGACGAGCTGCGCCTCGCGTCCGTCAAGCAGGACAATTCCAACGAGCTCTGGAGCAATGACGAGGCGGCCCTGCTCGATATCGGCGACGGCGTGGCGCTCTACGAGTTTCGGTCAAAGGCCAACTCGCTGGGACGCAACGTGATGATGGGGCTCCGCGAGTGCATTGATCGAGTGGAACGCGATCCCGACTTGCGGGGCATGGTGATTGGCAATGAGGGCAAGAACTTCTCCGTGGGGGCCAATCTGGGCGAGATGGCGATGGCGGCCTCACAGGGCGAGTTTGAGGTCATCGGCCAGTACATCGATGAGTTTCAGGATACGGTCCAGCAGGTGCGCTATGCGACGAAGCCGGTGGTGGCAGCTCCGCATCAGCGCACGCTCGGCGGGGCCTGTGAGATCTCGATGGCGTGTCCCCATCCGGTTGCGGATGCCGAGACGTACATCGGACTCGTGGAGCTGGGGGTGGGGCTCATCCCGGCCGGTACCGGGACAATGCGCATGGCCGCGAAGGCGGCGAACGAAGCGCCGAATGACAATCCCAGCGAAATCCAGGCACACCTTCGGCCCTACTTTGAAACCGTAGCGATGGCGGAGGTGGCCGAGGGAGCTGCGGAGGGCATCGAGATGGGCTTCCTGCCGGAAACGACGCGCATCGTGATGCACACGGATCGGCGTCTCTATGCCGCGAAGCAGCAGGTGATTAGGCTCAGCGAGCAGGGCTACATGCCCCCGCCAGTGATGAACAACATCAAGGTGCTGGGAAAAAAGACGCTGTCGACCTTCAAGGTGGCGCTCATGCAGTACCGCGAGGGCAACTACATCAGCGAGTACGACGAGCACCTCGCCACGAAACTGGGGACGGTCATGACGGGGGGCGACCTGAGTTCCCCGCAGGAGGTCCACGAGAAGTATCTCCTCGAACTAGAGCGGGAGGTCTTCCTGAGCCTGCTCGGCGAGCAGAAAACCCAGGAGCGCATCTTCCACATGCTGGAGCACAACAAGCCGCTCCGCAACTAAGATCATCTGCTCTCCCGATCTCTCTTGTGAAGCCGTCCCGCCGGGACGGCTCAACGTTCCGACATATCAGATCTCAAGATCAACGTCATGGAAGCCAAAAACGGAGCTTATATCGTCAGCAGCGTGCGTACCCCGGTCGGCAAGGCCAACAAGGGCGCACTTCAGAACTATCGTCCCGAAGATCTCGGCGCCGAAGCCGTGAAGGGCGCCCTTGGCCGCGTCGATGGCCTGGAGCCCGACATGGTTGACGACGTACTCATGGGCTGCGCCTTTCCGGAGGGACCGCAGGGCATGAACGTCGGCCGTATCATCGCCCGAAAAGCGGGACTGCCGGATCAGGTGCCCGGCGCCACCGTCAACCGCTTCTGCTCGTCCGGTTTGCAGACCATTGCGCAGGCGTCGCAGCACATCGCCACGGGCATGGCCGACGTGGTCGTGGCTGGTGGGGCGGAGTCGATGAGCCAGGTGCCTATGAGCGGTTTCTTCTTCCAGCCCGATCCGGAGTTGACGGACGAGGACATTGGCACGTATGTCTCGATGGGCATTACCGCCGAGAACGTGGCGGAGAAGTACGAGGTGTCGCGCGAGGACCAGGACCGGTTTGCCTTGCGCTCCCACGAGCGAGCCGTCGACGCCATCGACAGTGGGCGGTTCGAGGACGAAATCGTCCCACTGGAGGTGGAGGAGACGCACTACGAGTCGGTGAACGGGCACAAGGGCGGTACCTCCACGATGTCGACTGAAGTAACGGTCGACGAAGGTCCGCGCCGCGACACGAACTTGGAGGTTCTGTCGAAGCTCCCGGCGGCGTTCAAGAAGGGCGGCAGCGTCACCCCAGGCAACTCGTCCCAGCGATCGGACGGCGGCGCCGCGACGGTCGTGATGAGCGAGCACACGATGAATGACCTCGGCGTGGATCCGCTCGGGCGGCTCGTCGGCTTCTCGGTGGCGGGCGTCGATCCGGAGCTGATGGGCATCGGCCCGGCGGAGGCCATCCCGAAGGTCTTGGAGCGGACCGGTATCGGGCTGGACGAGATTGGACTGGTCGAACTCAACGAGGCGTTTGCGTCGCAGTCCCTGGCCGTGATCCGCGAGGTGGGGTTGAACGAAGACATTGTCAACGTGAACGGTGGGGCGATCGCGCTCGGCCACCCGCTCGGGTGCACCGGCGCCAAGCTTACCGCTACGCTCCTGCACGAAATGATCCGGCGTGAGGTGCGCTACGGCCTGTGCACGATGTGCGTGGGGGGCGGCATGGGCGCGGCGGGCATTATCGAAAATCTGCGGGTTTGACGGGGACACATCCGACCGATTCTTCGATCTGTTGGGGAGTAGGGGACAGGAGAGCGGGAGATCGGAGGATGGGTTCTGCTTCGGAGGGGCGTCTCCGGCTTGGAGGAGGATTCAGCCGACACGCTATCGTGTCCCCTGCGTTCGTTACGGTGGCCTGTGGAGGGGAGAACATTCATTGGAGGAGGGGGCCAAGGGACGAGTTTCTTGCAACCACAGGTTTGGGTTATGAGTGTAGGCATTGAAGGGAAGGTCGTCGTCATCACCGGTGCCAGCAGTGGACTGGGGGCGGCGGCTGCGCGTCATCTGGCCGACGAGGGGGCGAGGGTAATTCTTGCGGCGCGACGAACGGAGCGTCTCCAGACACTTGCCGACGAGATCACTGAGAGTGGAGGAGACGCTCTTCCCGTCACGACCGACGTGACAGATCGCGATCAGGTCCAGGCCCTCATCGACACCGCCGTCGAAGAATTCGGCCGAATCGACGTGATGATCAACAATGCGGGTGTGATGCCGGCCTCACGCCTCGACCGGCTCAACGTTGACGAGTGGGACCAGATGATCGACGTGAACGTCAAGGGCGTCCTCTACGGCATTGCGGCTGTGCTTCCCTACATGCAGGAGCAGGAATCCGGCCACGTCATCAACGTCGCCTCCGACGCGGGCCATAACGTCCATCCTGGGGAGGCGGTCTACGCTGCCACAAAGCATGCGGTACGTGCTCTCTCCGAGGGGCTACGGCAAGAGGTAAAGCCCTACGGGGTACGTACCACAATCATCTCGCCGGGGGCTGTCGAGTCTGAGCTGCCGGAGACGATCTCCGAAGAAGATATGGCAGAGGAAATGCGGGAGGTGTACGAGGAGCACGCCATTTCGGCTGACTCGTTTGCGCGGGCCGTTGCGTTTGCGATCGAGCAGCCGGAAGCGGTGGACGTGAACGAGATTCTCTACCGGCCCACGAGCCAGAACCTGTAAGGTTTTCCCATCTGGACTGTCGAAGAGGGGCTTGCAAATCTGAAGGTTTGCAAAACATAACACCGTTAAGTAGGTTAGAGAAATAAGTTAACGGTGTTAATCCCTCCAGAGGTGACGATTTGAGTCGATCCAGTCGGGGAAGAGGAGGGCAGCATCGGATTGCAATCTACGTGTCCAAAAGTGATGGAGGCTCGTCATGGATCTTCCCTTGTTTGACCTGTTTGCGGGAATGCCGACCCTCGGCATTGTTGCAGGCGTTATACTCGTCGCCTTTGTGCTTGGGTACACTGGTGCTCCGTTGTGGCTCTGGGCGATTGCGGGCGCAGTCGGACTGTACGGGGGCGGGGCGCCGCTTTGGGTATGGATCCCGTACGGCGTGCTTGTAGCCGTCTTCAACATTGCCCCAATCCGGCGTCTCGTGTCGGCGTCTCTAATGAGGTTGATGGAAGCGCTTCAATTCTTGCCAACCATCTCTGAGACAGAGCAGACGGCGATTGATGCCGGGTCGGTGTGGATGGACGGCGAGTTGTTCTCGGGCGCGCCCGATTTTGATAAGACGCTCGACCAGCTGTATCCAGAGCTCTCGGAGAAGGAGCAGGACTTCCTGGATGGGCCCTGCGAAGAGGTCTGTGAGATGGTGGACGACTGGAAGGTCCACCAGCGCGGTGATCTCTCGGCAGAGACCTGGGATTACCTGAAGGAGAATGGCTTCTTCGGGCTCATCATTCCGGAGGAGCGCGGCGGACTGGGCTTCTCGGCAGCGGGTCGAAGCGCTGTCGTGCAGAAGCTCGGCGGCCACTCTGTGCCCCTCGCCATTACCGTGATGGTTCCGAACTCGCTCGGGCCGGGCGAACTGCTGCTCCACTACGGCACCGACGAGCAAAAGGAGTACTATCTGCCGCGCCTTGCCAGTGGGGATTTGATCCCGTCCTTTGCTCTCACAGAGCCGAATGCGGGGTCGGACGCCGGGGCCATGGAGTCGCACGGAGAGGTCTTTCGGGACGACGACGGCGAACTGAAGATCCGGCTCAACTGGGAGAAGCGGTACATCTCGTTGGCAGCGATTTCCGGGGTGTTAGGATTGGCCTTCAAGCTCGAAGACCCGGACAATCTGCTCGGCAAAGGGGAAGATCTCGGCATCACCTGCGCGCTCGTTCCCACAGACGCAGACGGCGTGAAGCTGGGCCGTCGTCACGATCCGCTCGGGGTGGCGTTCTACAACTGTCCGACCGAAGGAGAAGATGTCGTGCTCCCGCTGGATGCTATTATCGGGGGGAAGGACGGAGCGGGGCGTGGATGGGCAATGCTCATGGACGCCCTCTCGGCCGGACGGGGCATCATGTTGCCGGCACAGGCTGTGGGTGGGGGCAAGTACGTTACCCGCGTCGCCGGAGCCCACGCGGCTGTTCGGGAGCAGTTTGGCCTGTCGATTGGAAAGTTCGAGGGTATCGAAGAACCGCTCGCCCGAATTGCGGGCTACACCTACATCATGGATGCGGCCCGGCGCTACACGAACGGAGCGGTGGACAGCGGCGAGAAGCCGGGTGTCGTGTCGGCCATCATGAAGTACAACACGACGGAGATGCAGCGTGACCTCGTGAACGACGGCATGGACGTGCTGGCCGGAAACGGGATCTCCCGCGGTCCAAATAACCTGCTGGCCTTGGCCTACCAGTCGCTGCCGATTAGCATTACGGTCGAGGGCGCCAATATCCTTACCCGCACGATGATGATCTTTGGGCAGGGCGCCATTCGGTGCCACCCGTACGCTCTGAAGGAGATCGAGGCGCTCATGGAGGGCGACGTGAAGAAATTCGACGACGCGTTCTGGAGCCACATTGGACACGTGGTACGCAATGGCGTTCGGGCATTTGGGCTTACGCTAACCCGGGGGCGACTGGCGAGCTCTCCTGTGAGTGGGCCGGCTGCGCCGTACTATCGAAAGATGGCCTGGGCGTCGGCCAGCTTCGCCTTCTTCGCCGACCTGGCGATGGGCAGCCTGGGCGGCATGTTGAAGCGGAAAGAGAAGATCACCGGCCGGTTTGCCGACATCCTCTCCTGGATGTATCTGGGCACGGCGGTGCTCACACGGTTCGAGAAGGAGGGGCGCACGACGCAGCAGGAGCCGTTCCTGCACTGGAGCATGCAGTACGCCTTTGCGAAGATGCAGGAAGGCTTCGAGGGACTGTTTGAGAATCTGAAGGTGCCGGGGCTGACGTGGCTGCTGCGGCTCGTCGTGGCGCCCTGGGCGCGATTCAACCGCTTCAGCGCCATGCCGAGTGACGAGTTGGGCGGACAGATCGCGCAGGCCATTCAGGAGAAAGACGGCGACCGCGAGTGGCTTACGAAGGACCTCTACGTGCCCAAGGATCAGTCGCAGCCGCTGGGGGAACTGGAGCACGCGTTCCGGCTCAACCGCGAGGCCTACCACGTGGGCCAGAAGATCAAGGATGCCATTCGCGACGGGCAGCTTCCCAAAAAACGGCCGCACTTGCTGTTGGACGAGGCGCGGGAGGAGGGCATCATCACCGAAGGGGAGTTCGATCTTGTGCATCGAGCGGACGAGGCCCGCGAGCAGTACATCCAGGTCGACGAGTTTGAGTTGGACGAGTACCGGCAGTATCGGATGTTTCCCGGCAATCCGACGGAGCGTGGGGCGTTTGCCTCCTCGGTCGTGGATGCATCGGAGCAGCCTGGAGCCGATGAGGAAATGACAACCGATGAGATCGGAGACGGAGCGCCTTCGGCCCACGGGGATGGCGCGCCGAGCGTTGCGGATTCCGACGCGGACGATGAGGCGCCGGATCGGCCGGAGCCGAGTGAAACGGCGTAACCTGTCTCGTTTGACCCACAGGCCCGGCAGGAGCGGCCCACGACACATTGAGGTTGGCCGTTCCTGCTGCTGGGGCTTCGGGGTTCGGATCTTTACGGTTTGGCGTTCGGTTCACAAAACGTCCATCATCAACATCGTCCCGATGCCTCATTTCTACAATGTCTGCCGTTGCCACTCGATCGTACACGGTTGAAGAGTGCCTGGAGCTCGATGCGGATGCCGACGACGAGTGCTACGAACTCCAACACGGCTCCGTAATTTCCAAGGCCGGTGCCGAACTTGAACACACAATCAGGTCAAAGATAACGTTTCTTCTGAACTCCGAATACGTCTCCAGTCGGAGGGGGGCTGGGTCATGACCTCGGACTCTATGCAGGCCCGCGACCACAGCGACAAACTGGCGGCGTACACGGACCTCGACAGCCTCCAAGAGTACTGGGTGATCGATCTCGAGAAGCCCCTTCTCGCCCAGTACACGCGCGACGCCGATGGATGGCAGTATCGGGCGCACACCGCACTCTCGGACACGGTTGTAAGCGAGGCATTCGATCTGGAGGTTCCGCTCCGGTTCAGTACTTGGTGCGTGAAACCGTGATTCGTGACCTGTAGAGTACGCTGCCTTCGTCAGATCTCACTCCTCACGCATCACGGTGTGGACAGCATTTAGGATGGACGGCACGACCCGTTGACGCTGCACATCGCCATCGAATTTACCCCTTACGATTTCACGATTGTTCATGTCCAACGATTTTGCTCCCGACCTGCTCGCCGATCATCACATTGTTGTTACCGGTGGGGGGACGGGGCTGGGGCGTGCGATGGCCCTGCGCTTTGCCGAGCTGGGGGCGGTCGTCACCGTTAATGGACGGCGACCCGAGCCGCTGGCGGAAACGGTGACCGAGATTGAAGAAAATGGCGGGATCGCAGAAGGCATTCCGTGCAATGTGCGCGACGCCGATGAAGTACAGGCTTTCTTCACGGAGGCCGAAGAGCGGCACGGACCCGTCACGCGGCTCGTCAACAACGCGGCGGCCAATTTTCTCGCGGCGACCGAGGACATTTCGCCGAACGGCTTCGACGCCATCATCAAGACCAACCTGTACGGCACCTTCTACTGCACGCAGGCGTGCGGGCGGCGGTGGCTGGAGCGAGACACCGAGGGCGTGGTGCTGTCCATCGCCACCACGTATGCCGAAACCGGCAGTGCTTACGTGGTGCCCTCTGCCATGTCGAAGGCCGGAATCGTGTCGATGACGCGCTCGCTGGCGGCAGAGTGGGGATCTGAGGGCATCCGGCTGAATGCCGTGGCGCCTGGTCCCTTCCCGACGGAGGGAGCGTGGGAGCGGCTGATGCCCGGAGATGACTTTGAGCAGTTGATGCGCGAGCGCATCCCGGTGCGGCGCTTCGGGGAGCCCGAGGAAATTGCCGACCTCGCGAGTTTCCTGCTCAGTACCCTGTCCGGATACATGAATGGAGAGGTCGTGACCTTCGATGGGGGAGAAGCCCTGGCCGCCGGGGGACAATTCAATGCGTTCACCCGAATGCCTCGTACAGAGGTCAAATCGATTCTCGACCAGCTTCGCCCGGACTCTTCCGGCGATTCGGAGTGATCTTCGCCGTGCCGATTGGCGTAAGAGTACATGGGTTCTACATGTCACGTTGATCGTTCGTTAATACAATCGGCACGTTATGACTCCACTTACCCTTGATCTCTTCACGAGTGCCGTCAACGACGTCGAGCGCACACAGTACCAAATCCTGGCGGGTCTCCAGAATGCCCAGTCCGCGTTTCGTGAGCAGCGGGTCTATCCGCATCTCGGACAGCTTGCGAAGCTGCACGGGGCTCTTCTGACTGTGTTGACGCGGACGGAGGATTTTCGCACACCGAAAACGGGGCAAATTACAGGCATCGACTGGAGCGAGAAAGCCCTCACCTACGAATGGCCGGAGCTGGAAGATACCGAGATGGCTGTGGTAGAAGACCTCATCCGATGGGCACTCCCACAGATCCGTACCACGATTGAAGAGGGGCGATCTGTCTACGAGCACGTCGAAGATAATACCGAGCTGGAGACGGTCGGCATTGTGCCGTCGTACGTGCAGGAGGGGTACCTCATGGTTCCCGAGCGCGACGAGGCGGTCATTCACGTGTTGCGCTATGAGCTCTCTATTATCCAGGAGGAGGGAGAGAAGCACCGCGCCCTGCGGACCGTGCACTGCAAGACGGTATCAGAGGACGGGCTCGACGTGCATCCGTCCAACATCAAACTCGATCTGTTGAAGGAACGGCCCGACCTTCCGAATCCGGCCACGTATTTCTCAAATACGGCCCTTAACGTTCCCTACAGGGAGACGCTGTTGCCGGTAGTGAAGCGACGCCTCATCCGTCATTTGGCGTCGGAGAGGGGACGGGCGTAAGTTGCGGTCGGGGGGATTCGTGTGCCTGCTGGGAGATGTGCTGCTTTCTCCGCTCGTTTGGAGCACTGAGAGGGAATGGGTGAGAGGTGGACCGAGGAACGGTCGTCCAACCTGTTTCTACAGCGACGAGCGGAGGCGGTCAGCGGCAGAGGCGCCCGAGGCCATCGCGTCTCCCACAGCCACTCCCTGTCGGTAATTGCCAGCAAAGTAGAGGCCTGGGGTCGTCTCCTCAAGGGCAGTCAGCGTGTCTTTTACGGCGCCGTAGCCCAGAACGTACTGAGGAATCGCACGGGGCCAGTGGACGTGACGGCTGAATACAGGATCGCCGGTGATGCCAAGCAGGCGGTCGAGGTCGCGCTCGACGATGGACTGAATCGCGCCGGCGTCGCGGGAGGCCAATTCCGGGGCACGGGCGCCCCCGACGAATGTGGTGAGAAGGGCATGGTCCACGGGCGCTCGTCCCGGAAAGAGAGTGGAAGAGAAGAGCGTGCCAAGGATGTCGTAGTCGTGTTCCACCGGGGGCACGAGCATTCCAAATCCGTCGAGCGGGTGGGACACTGCGGACGAAGAATAGCCCAGGGCAACCACCTGCACAGGGGGATAGGGAACGTCGGTGAGAGGAGAGAGGTCGACCGAAGAGAAGAGGGAGAGGGTGTTGAGCTGGTGGAGGGGGAACGTACAGATAAGGTCATCAAAGGTCTGCGATTTGGGGGCAGGCGTCGACGGATCGACGCTGACGCTCCAGGTATCGCCGTTTTGGTGAAGGCCGGTGACCGGTGTCTCATACTGGATTGAGTCCTCAAGCGCATCGGCCAGGGCCCGCGGGAGCGTTTCGATGCCCTGCTGGAAGGAAAAAAGGCCAGAGGGAACGTCCACGTCCGAGGAGGACTCCTCAGTTGAACGCATGGCGCCCCAAAAGAGAGACCCGTATTCGTCTTCCCATTCGACCAGACGTTCAAAGGCGTGGCGGGCCGACAACTGTTCCGGATCGCCCGCGTAGACGCCCCCGACGAACGGGGCCACCGCGTAATCAAGCACGTCTGGACCAAGGCGGCGGCGCGTAAAGTCGGCGAGGCTTTCCTTCGGATCCGAGGAGCGGCCAACGAAGGGCTCTCCGAGCAGCCGGAGCTTGGCGTACGAAGAGAAGAGATTCGTTGTCAGGAATCCGCCGACGGAGGTAGGGAGGGGGAGCGGTTGGCCGTCCCGCACGATGTATCGAGTGGAGGCCACGTCGTTGGCCCACACACGCTCCTCGTCAAGGGAAAGAGACTGGATTGTTTTTTCCATCAGGGGACTGGGACGGAGGGAGTTGGGACCGTGCTCAACGAGAAACCCGTCGGTTGTCTCACTCCGAATGACGCCGCCCGGCCGATTCGTCGCCTCCAATACCTGAACGGAGTGCCCGTGCTGACGCAACTGGTACGCGGCGGTCAGTCCAGAAATGCCTGCACCCAAAACGCCAATACGGGACATGGAAGAACCTGTACGCTTTATGAGAAAAAGACCCCCGAATGGGCTTCAGGGCCTGCGGTTGGAGGGAAAAGGGGAAACTCCCGAGACTCCTTATAGGTACCAACAAAGATCCGTCGTAGATCCGCAACCAAAACGAGGTGTATACCATGGCGACAGAGGCAATGAACGAGAGTTGGCGGCGCATTCGTGACCAGATTAAAGAAATTTGGGAGGATGCCGACTTCGACGACAAACAAATGAAGCGAGCCCGAGGAGAAATGGACAAAATCGTGGGCCTCATTCACGACAAGACCGGAGAGTCGCGCGAAGAGATTCGGCGAAAAATGGGAGCGATCCTCTAGTAGCCTTCTCGGCCCATTGCCCCGATTGGGGAGCCGTTGGCAGCATCATGGAGAAGAGAAAAACGTCTGAGTGAGGCGTCGTCACGTATCGGAGGTTTTCGTTGCCTGCCCCCTTTCGAATCGGGGGCAGGCTTTCTCTTTTTTGGTACATTTTGGATTGGGCCGACGGCCGGTTAGATTACAACAGGGGCTGGGGATTCCGACTGTTCTCTTTCTTCGATAATCGAGTGTCCGTTCATGTCCAGTTCCAATTCTCTTGGTACCGACGCCCCCCTCAACGAATCGACATTTCAAGAACGCGCTGCGCATTACGAGGCCCTCGTTGAAACGATGGAGCAGCGGGCCGCGGAGATTCGCAAGGGAGGAGGGGAGGAGCGGATTGAGCGTGAGCACGAGCGGGAAAAGCTTACGGCGCGAGAACGAGTGGAATACCTGCTTGACGACCCGACGCAGTTTGCGGAGCTCGGGTTGTTCGCCGGGTACGAGATGTACGAAGAGGAGGGGGGCTGTCCGGCGGGCGGTACGGTGATGGGGCTCGGGCCGGTGAGTGGTCGCGAATGCCTCGTGGTGGCCAACGACGCCACCGTAAAGGCCGGAGCCTGGTTTCCAATCACGGCCAAGAAGAACCTCCGGGCCCAGGAGATTGCGATGGAAAACCACGTGCCGATTATCTATCTCGTCGACTCGGCAGGGGTTTTTCTTCCGATGCAGGACGAGATTTTTCCGGACAAAGACGACTTCGGTCGCATTTTCCGCAACAACGCGCGAATGTCCAGCATGGGCATTCCGCAGATTGCGGCCATCATGGGGAGTTGTGTGGCAGGCGGCGCATACTTGCCCATCATGAGCGACGAGGCCGTGATCGTAGAGGGGACGGGCTCAGTCTTTCTGGCAGGGCCGTATTTGGTAAAGGCCGCTATCGGGGAAGATGTGGAGGCCGAAGAGCTGGGGGGCGCGACCACACATTCCGAAATTTCTGGCGTTACCGACTATGAGGCGGAGGATGATGAAGAGGCCCTCGACATTGTGCGGTCACTCGTAGATCATCAGGGGCCGGTCGAGCGGTTTGGATACGTGCGAAAAGAGTCGGCGGAACCGGCCTATCCTGCCGATGAACTGTACGGCCTCTACCCGAGTCAGGGCAGCGAACAGTACGAGATGCGCGAAATTCTGGCCCGTATCCTGGACGCGGACTCCTGGACCGAATACAAGCAGGGCTATGGGCGCACGCTGCTTACGGGCTATGCGCGGCTCGACGGCTGGAACGTGGGTGTGGTGGCCAATCAGCGGGCCGTCGTACGCAACAAAACGAATCACCAGTCGCAGGGGGAAATTCAGGTCGGAGGCGTGATCTACTCCGACGCAGCAGACAAGGCCGCCCGGTTCATTCTCAACTGCAATCAGAAGGAGATCCCCATCTTGTTTTTCCAGGATGTGACCGGATTCATGGTGGGCAAACGGGCCGAGCACGGCGGCATTATCAAGGATGGAGCGAAGATGGTGAATGCAGTGGCCAATTCCACGGTGCCGAAGCTCACGGTTGTGGTGGGCAACTCATACGGCGCCGGAAACTACGCAATGTGCGGCCGGGCGTACGACCCGCGTCTCGTGCTGGCGTGGCCCACGGCGAAGATTGCGGTCATGGGGGGACAGCAGGCGTCCAAGGTGCTCAAGCAGATCAAGGTGCGACAGTTGGAGAAGAAGGGCGAAGAGCTTTCGGAGGCAGAAGAAGAGGAGCTGTTGTCGCGCATTCAGGACCGATACGAAACGCAAACCACTCCGTACTACGCGGCGGCCCGTCTGTGGGTAGACGCGATTATCGATCCGGTTGACACGCGGTCGTGGCTCTCGAAAGGACTGGACATGGTTGACCACAATCCCGAACTGGAGCGCTTTAATCCCGGGGTCATCCAGACCTGAGGGGACGCCATCCGCAAACGAGGCCCATTTCAGCGGGAGAGAAGCGGATACCCGGCCTCTGCGAGCAGTGCCTGATGCTTGCGGCGACGCTCCTCGTTGGGGTCGGGGTAAGACCGCACCGCCGCAATCTGATCAATATAACGCGAGGGAAGGTCGTGCTGCTGTGCTCCGGCGAGGACAAGGCCGTGGTACCAGTCGTAAGGCAGAAGAGCGTCGTCTACGTAGGCAGGCTGGGCTACGTAGGCGAAGGCGTTGAAGGAGGCGTCGGGACCTTTCAGGGAGATCTCTTCTCGGGTGTAGCCGCGCCCTCGCTGCTCGGCCTCATCGAGGGCCTCAAGTTCGTCCGTATCGACCTCGAAAACCACTCCGTAGACTGTGGCTCCGGATGCGGGCACAATGTTGCACTTGCCCGACTCGTCCCGGCTCCACTTGTGAAAGTGAAGCTCGTAGTCTTCTAGCCGGACCGTCGCAACCGGTTGGGCCGAGGGAACGCGGGCCTGCAGCCGGGGGGTGAGCATGTTCGATCCGTACCCGAAATAATACATCAGCGACAGGGGGACGGGACGGAACGAGGACACGAAAAAAGCCCGCAGCTGCTACGAAAAGGCTCTGGGAAAGGGGGGCTTGGAACAGTAGCGGGGGCGGGATTCGAACCCGCGACCTTCGGGTTATGAGCCCGATGAGCTACCAACTGCTCCACCCCGCGGTATGTGCTGAACTGAGGGGAGAGGCCCTACATCTCAATTTCGCGTGGTTTAGACACACGGACATATCGGTTGTTCGGGTTCGCATATTGGAAATACGGGATTAACGGAATGTCCATAGAGCGTCCAGTTTTTCTGTAAACTTTTCAATCGGAGGGACTTCTGTGTGCGTCTTCCCCTGCTGGGTCGTATAATCAACACCGACTCACGACCTTAAATCCCATCCAGCAACAGGACCACTCATGGCTACATTGCACCCCTTTCGCGCCGTGCGCCCCCGCCCGGAGCACCTCGAGGAAATTGCCTCTGTGCCGTACGATGTTGTGAGCACGGACGAGGCGCGTGACTTGGCCGATGGAAAGCCCCGGAGCTTTCTGCACGTTGCGCGTCCCGAGATTGACCTCGATCCCGGGGTGGACGTGCACGACGACGCCGTCTACGAGCAGGGCGCTGCCAATCTGCGCGAGTTTGTTGAAGCAGACTATACGGAGACGGACGAGCCCTCCGTTTACGTCTATCGCCTCATCATGGACGGGCGGGAACAGACGGGCATCTTTGGGTGCGTGTCGGTCGCGGAGTACGATGGGGATACCATTGTGAAGCACGAAGAGACGCGGCCCGCGAAGGAGGACGATCGCACGAGGCACATCCTCACCCAGCGAGCCCATGCGGAGCCGGTTATGCTGACGTACCGCGATCAGGAGGCCATTCATAGTCTCGTGGATCGGGTACAGAAGACCGAACCCCTTTATGACTTCGAGGCGGAGGATGGAGTGCAGCACACGATTTGGAAGGTGGCGGGGGCCGAAGGTCTCGTCGATGCGTTTCGGGAGGTGGAGCATCTCTACATCGCCGATGGGCATCATCGCTGCAAGGCAGCGAGCCGAGCGGCGGCCCAACTGCGGGAGGCGGACGACGAGGCATTGGATGAAACGCCGGGCTACGAGATGTTTCCGGCGGTCATCTTTCCGATGAGCAACATGCACATCATGGCGTACAACCGGCTGGTGTACGACCTGCCGGAATCGCCCGCGGATTTTCTCAACTGGTTGGATGAGCAGTTTGAGGTTGAGCGGGACATTGACGATCCCGTGCCTTCTATGAAAGGCGTCATCTGTCTCTATCTCGACGGCGCCTGGCACCGCATGGCCCTACCGCCGTCCAAGGGCGTGCGCGTGGTCGATCAGCTCGATGTGGCCCGACTCAGCGAGTATGTGCTGGAGCCGCACCTCGACATTACCGATCCTCGCCGCGACCCCAACATTGATTTCGTCGGTGGCATTCGGGGCACCGACGAGCTTGAGCAACGAGTGGACAGCGGCGAGGCGGATCTGGCCGTAAGCATGTATCCGACCAGCATCGAAGAGCTCGTGGCCGTGTCGGATGAAGGCAGTCTCATGCCGCCGAAGTCCACTTGGTTCGAACCGAAGCTACGGAGTGGACTGTTGGTGCACGACTTTGCCGACGACGTGCCGGAAGATGCTCCCGTCGTACCGACGGAGTAGTGCACGCATCTCTCGACGAGCGTTGAATTGTGTCTCTTCTTCCTATGACTATTCTCGTTGCCGATAATATTGCGGAAGTCGGAGTAGAGGCCCTCGAACAAGAGGGGCACACCCTGGTCGAAAGTCCGGACGTGTCCGGAGAGGCCCTCGTGGACGCCCTTCGCACCGAGGAGCCCGACGTGCTCATTGTGCGTTCGACGAAAATAACGCCGGAGGCCCTGGACGCCAGCCCCTCGCTTGCACTCATCGTACGGGCAGGGGCCGGCTACGACACGATCGATGTCCAAGGGGCGGCCAATCGGGGCATCTTCGTGGCCAACTGCCCCGGCAAGAATTCGGTCGCCGTCGCGGAGCTTACGATGGGCCTCATCCTGTCGCTCGACCGCCGTATTCCCGACAACGTGGTCGACGCCCGAGCGGGACAATGGAATAAGAAGGAGTATGCCCAGGCGGCGGGGCTCAAAGGACGGACAATGGGCATCATTGGGCTTGGCAACATCGGGACGGAAGTGATGAAACGAGCGCGGGCGTTTGATCTGAACGTCATCGCCTGGAGTCGCTCCCTTACCCCCGAGGTTGCGGAAGAAGCGATGGGCATCGGGTATCGCGAGGGACCGAAAGCGGTGGCCCGCGACGCGGACATTGTGTCCCTACACGTTGCGTCTACCCCTGAGACCGAAAATCTGGCGGACCGCTCCTTTTTCGAGGCGCTACCGGAAAAGGCACTTTTCGTGAACACCACCCGTGCGGCCGTGGTGGATGAGGAGGCGCTTGCCTGGGCGCTCGATGAGAAGGACATCCGAGCGGGAATTGACGTGATGGAAGGAGAGCCCTCTGCCAAGCAAGCCGACTTTGAGCATCCGCTGGCCGATCACCCGAATCTCTACATGAGTCACCATATCGGGGCCTCCACCCAGCAGGCCCAGGATGCAACGGCCATGGAGGCGGCCCGTGTCGTGCGGACATTCGACACGGAAGGCGACGTGCCCAATTGCGTGAATCTGGCCGAGCAGACGCAGGCAACTCATCAGATCACCGTGCGTCACCGCGATCAGGTGGGCGTCCTCGCGGGTGTGCTCGATGAGATGCGTCGGGCAAACTGGAACATCCAGGAGATGAGCAACCGCATTTTTGAGGGCAGTCAGGCGGCGGTTGCAAGCATTCGGTTCAGCGGACCGTTCACTCAGGACGTCGTCGAACGCATCGACGAAAGCGACGATGTGTTTGCCGTGTCCGTCAACGAGATTTGATCCCGGACCGGCCTTGATAACCAGCTGAGAAAGGGAGCACTTTCCTCAACGGGACAGCGTTGAAAAAACGCTGTCCCGTTGACGGTGCTCCGCGGAAGTGAGAGGCATTGCGGCGAGGGCGCGGGTCGCCCAGGCGAAGCACATCTAATCGTCCTCTACAAAGAGGAGGTCGATCTCGCGGGAATCGATGTCGGCACCCACCACCTCCACCGTCACCGAATCGCCGGGACGGTAGGACTTGCCCTGGTTCTCCCCCCGCATCGTGTACGTGGACTCGTCGTAGACGTAGTAGTCGTCGTCCATGTCGCGAACGTGGACGAGGCCTTCGACGAGCAGCTCCGTCAGCTCCACAAAGACGCCGAACTTGGTTACGCCGCTGACGACCCCCTCGAATACGTCGCCCACATGCTCCTGCACGTACTCGACCTGCTTGAGCTTCACGGACTCCCGCTCGGCTTCCTCGGCATTCCGCTCCTGCTCGGAGCAGTGCTCACAGTAGGAGGCCAGGTCCTCAACGCTCGGGGGCGCCTCGCCCTTCGCGTAACGCTTCAGGAGGCGATGCACCATGAGGTCCGGATAGCGCCGGATGGGGCTCGTGAAGTGAGAATAGTAGTCGAACCCAAGGCCGTAGTGGCCGATGTTGCCGACGGCGTACTTGGCCTTCGACATTGCCCGCAGGGCCGCACGCACGATTACCTGCTCTTCCGGTTGCCCCTTGATGGCGTCGACGAGGTCGCCGAGGTCGTCGTTTGTTGCGTTGCCGTCCGTTAAGGGCAGCTCGTGCCCGAAGACGCGGACGTACTCGGCCAACTGGCGGATCTTTTCCCCGTCCGGCGTGTCGTGGACGCGGTACACGAACGGCAGCGGATCGTCCCGATCCCCAGACTGGCCGTTCGTGCGAACCCGCTCGTTGTGGCCGGGGGCCCCGATGTGGGAGGCCACCGTTCGGTTGGCCAGTAGCATCAACTCCTCAATGAGCCGGTTGGCGTCGAGGCGCTCCTTGCGGACGATGTCCTGCGGATGGCCATCGTCGTCCAGGATGACTTGCACCTCGTCGGAGCCGAAGTCGATGGCCCCTTCCCGCAATCGCTTCTTCGTGAGGGTTTTGGCGAGACGATTGGCCTGCACCACCTCAGACGACACCGGATCCTCCGGATAGCCGCCGTCGATGTAGTCCTGCGCCCGATCGTAGGTGAGGCGCTGCTTGGAGTGAATGACCGTCTCCCGGATGTCGTAGTCCACTACCTCCCCGTGCGGGGTGACCTCCATCAGGACGGAATAGGCCAGCTTGTCCTCGTGAGGACGCAGAGAGCACACCTTGTTCGACAGCTTCTCCGGCAGCATCGGGATGGTGCGATCCACGAGGTAGACACTCGTCGCACGGTCTAGCGCCTCCTCATTGATGGCGGTGTCGGGCTGTACGTAGTGGCTGACATCGGCAATGTGAACGCCGATCGCGAAGTTGTCGTTGTCGAGCCGTTCGATGTGGATCGCGTCGTCAAAGTCCTTCGCGTCCTCCGGGTCGATCGTGAACGTGTTTTTGTCGCGGAGGTCCAACCGCCGGTCAATCTCGGATTGTGGAATCTCGACCGGAATTTCGTTGGCTTCTTCCTCCACTGCCTTCGGAAAGTCGGACTTCACGTCCATGCTCATCGCCAGGGAGAGGACCCGCACGTTCGGGTCGTCCGCCGGACCGATGACGCGCAAAATACGGCCCTCCGGAGACGCTTTTCGGCTGTCGAATCGATCAATGGAGACGACGACTTTTTCGCCGTCCTCTGCGCCGCCGAAGTCATCGGAAGACACGTACACCTCCTGGAGAATGCGCCGGTCGTCGGGCTCGACGAAGGCAAAGTTGCCGCGATCGTGGAAGGTCCCCACAACCTGCGTTCGGCGACGTTCCACAATTTCCACGACCTCACACTCGCGCTTTTTATCGTGGGCCGCTTTCGCCGCCACGGCGACGCGCACGAGATCGCCGTGCAGGGCCTCCCCCATATGCGGCTCACGGATGAAGAACTCCTCGTCGGTGTCCACCGCCTGTACAAACCCGAAGCCTTGCTCATTGCACTCAAGGACGCCGGTCCGATGGGTCGTTTGGGCTTTGTGCTTATACTTGCGCCCCTTCTGCTGGACAAGGCGTTGAGCGCTCAGCTCCGCAATGACGTCGCAGAACCGAAGGTAGGTATCGTTGTCTTCGATGCCGAGTCCCTTTGCGATGTCGCCCGAGCGGTGGGCGGAGTCGGGATGTTTTTGGAGGAAGTGAAGGATTTTCTGCCGCAGCTCGTCGGCACTGGGCTGGGTCTGAGTCTCGGGAGAGTCCACGTGAGACGAATTCTATTTGCAAAATGTCGATAACAAGCCTCTAACTGTAAACCGCGCGCCCCGTTCGGACCGGACAGAAAAGTCATACGGCCCGATCGTCCAGGCCGGGAACGTGTCTGCCGGCACAGCCGCATTGAATTCCCATTTCTACATGGGGCGCTCATTGGTAGATGGGGTAGTTCCGGTGCTCGTGCCTTCAGGCGAGTCCTCGTTGTTCCGGCGAGCGACGGGATCGGTAGCAGGGGTGGCCTTGTCGTTCGGGTCGTCGGGAAGCAACCAGCCGAACACACGCCTGAAGAGTTGTTGCCACGTGGAAAACTCCGTCTGGTACGACAGGCCGGCGCCCGTACTGCTGGTGAGGGTTTGTCCTCGCGTCAATTCGTCGCCGGAGCGGCGATAGAAGGCCTCCACGCTTACCCGATTGCTCAGGCGTAACTCCACGACGAATTCGCCCTGCGGCCCCTGGGCCTGTCGCTGGTCGGGGTCATCCCCGGTGTACACCCCTTCCCCCCGGATGACGAGGCGCTCATTCAGAAGCCGGAGCGCGACGCCGTAGATGAGATCCAAATCGTTGGGGTCCTCGCCTTGCACCCCAAAATTCAAATCCACGTTCGGGAGCGCAGCGCCGAGGTACCGATTGAGCTGGCTGGCCACGAGCTGGGACACGCTATTGAAGGCCAGTTGCCGGCCAGCAGTGTTGAGGCTGCCGCTCGTGGTCCCGTCCTGGCCAGTGGTCCGGCCCTGGGTGAAGGACTCTGTCGTCAGGAGGAACGTGTTGGTAAGAAGGACACTCGTGGCGTACTCGGTGGTACGGTCGGCCTGATTGAGAATCGCATCCAGCGTTTGGGAGCCCACCAGATTGTCGCGCTCGTCACGGACGAGGCCCAGACTTAGATCCACTTGGGGGGTCTCCACTCGCCCCCCGATGTCCAACTGCACACGGACTGGAATTCGGCCCTCATCGCCACTGTAGCTGGGCAGGCCGGCCGGGGAGGCACGCGTGCGGTATTCCGCTTCAAGGTCCAGTTGGGCGTTGGTTGGGGGGCCGTCCCACGTAAGGGTGCCACTGTTAATGTTGAATCGGCGCACGAAGACCTCGCCAGCCGTGAACAGGTAGTTTCCCCCTGTGACGTTGAAGTCGCCGTAGACAAAGAATTCTCCTTCCTGGCGCTGGAGTTGAATGCGACCGGAGCCGACGGCGGTCACTACGTCGCCCACCACCGGGTCGAACACGAGGTTGACCGTCGATTCCTCGGGGGCGCGTACGTTGATGTCAATCTCCATGCCTTCGAGGAAAGACGGTTCCCCCGCGGGACGGTCGGAAAAAATATTGTCGCGGCGAGTCAGGTCGCGGAGATCCGGAATCTGGCCGGTCGAGTCGGCAAAGACAATAAATCCCGTGCCGTCGTCAACCCCGCCCTCCGATACTGGAATGAACAGTTCGCTGTCGGGGGTCGTCCGTGCGCTTTCGGAGCGAAGGGTGGTGTTAGACAGAGGGCCGGTTAGGGTGGCCGAGCCAGACGCGCGAATCTGGCCGTAGAAGGCAAGATCCTCTGCATTCGTGACGTCGACGATTTGCAACTCGTCCAGCGCCGCGGAGAGGTCAAAGGAGAAAAACCGGTAGTCGTTGAAGAGGACGCTTCCACGGAGCGTTGCCGAGCCCCGCCCATCGTCCACGTTCAGGCCTTGTATGTGTATGCCGCGCCGATCTACGTTGACGGGGCCGCTTGCGGTGTACGATAAGCCAAACTGGGGCAAGGCAAACTGCCCATTGTGTACCTGCATCTCGGCGTTGAAGATGGGACGTTGGAAGCGCCCATTCACGTGGATGGTCCCGGCCGTGTAGCCTTGTGCCTTGGCCAGATTCTCGTCGAAGATATACTTGAAGAAGAAGAGGTCGGCCCGATCTACGGTTGCTGTGAGGTCGAGTTGGTCGGGGGAGGCATCCGATGCGGAGGCTGTTGCTTCTGCCCAGCCCGGTAGGCGAATGGTTCCCTTCAGTTGCAGCCGGTTTTCCTCAATGACACGGGGACCGTCAGGCACGAGGTTTGGGCCCGAGAGACTGTCGAGAGACGAGGGGCCGGGGGTCAGAGCGGCGTCGAGGAGAAGGTCGGGCGTATTCGGCATCAGACGGCTACGCACACGAAGGTCGCCAAGCACCCGACGGTCGAACGTAAGGCGGTGCACCTGGAAGCCACTCCGGACCTGTGGTTGTTGCCAGCCTCCCGTAACGGCAATCCGGCCGGTCAAGCGTCCTCCGAGCGGTCGAGAAAGGTTGGCAAGCTGACCCACGGGGTACAGGAGAACATCGGTAAATTCGGCCTGGAGGGTGTCCGACGAGGTTGAAGAGATCGTTCCGTCGAGACGAATCTTCTGGGTGGTCTCAGCAAGTGGGCGCGCACTTTCCAGGTTGAGGGAGTCCACTACAATCGCATCGGTATACGTCGCGATCGTGCTGGGGGATTGGTTGATCCAGGCATGCTGCCCGGCGCCTGCGTACAGATCGGTAATTCGGAATGTGGGCGCGCCCTGTACGGTGACCTCACTCGCGAGGCGAAACGGACCCATCGGGCCGAGTCCATCTGCTTCAGCCTGGAGTGTCCCCGTCCGGTGGGCGAGGTGGAGCTCGGTGGACGGACCCACCAGTGCTCGGTCTCCGACGCGGTGAGTATCCGCCTCTACGGAGAGATGAGTCTGGAGCGCATCGAATGGATTGGAACGAAATGGGCCGGAGAGGGCGAAGGACGTGGCGAGAGAGTCGAACCGGCTTGCTCCCATCTGTAGGCGATCCGAACGTACGTTTCCCTGGAAAGCAAGAGTGTCGGGGCTAATCGTAAGGGACGAGGTTGCCCGAAACTGGTCGGCCTGAGAGGGAGCCCCGGGCCACCACCGGCGAAGGAGGTCCATGCGGTGTATGGAGAGGGTGGCCTGGAGCTGAGTGGGAGCGTCCCGGTTGGTTGTCGTCATTGCCGCCTGGGCGCGGGAGCGAGCCGTGCCTGGCAGCGCATCTGAAACTGTAGACGTGTCGGTGGGGGCAGGGGAACGAGACGCCGCTCTCATCTCTTGCCGGGCGGCTCGACGCAGTGTCCTGACCCACAGGGAGCTGGAGGTGCGAAGCACTGGATGCAGTAGGTCGCCCTCGACCTGAGCCGAGGCAAGGGTGCCCTCCAGACGAAGGCGCGGCTGTGACGACGAGCGGGGCGCTAGGTCAAGGGCCATTCGGTGTGGCGGGAGGACGGTGATGCTGTCGCCCCGTTGAACCCGGGAGGTGTCGACCGTCAGCTCGACGCGTCCGGCAAGGGTATTCCAGGCCTGTCCGCGACCCTGCGTAGCGAGGGTTGCATTGAGCTGGGTAGAAGGAAGGGCGCGGGCGGTGCCGGCAAGGTCGAAGTTGGTGGCGGCGGCGGTAAGTGCATAGAGAGGGGCAGAGGCGGTCGCGTCGAGGGAGCCCTTCAGCGTGAGACGGCCTCCTGCCGGCTGCTGAAGAGAGGCTGTTCCCTGGACGATTTGGTTCTCAACCTGGAGTTCGAGGGTTGCAGTTGAGACCCGGCGGAAGCCGAGACGGGACTCGGAGAGTGAGGCCTGTACGGTGCTTCGAAGGGTGGAGGGCTGTGCTCCTTGTCCCTGAACCGAGAGGGTGCTCGTGAGGCGACTCTCAAGGCGAGGATTTTGGGTCAGTGGGGCAAGGTTAAGGCTATCCGTTTGGAGAGAAGCCGAGTACTGCAGCGGACGTGTAGAGGTCCGCGCCACGTCGAGTGAGCCCCGAATGGTGCCGGGACGACCCTGAGCAAACAACGTCCCCTCGAGATTGAAAGAGGGACGTGTCTGCGTGCGCCATTCGACAATTCCATCCACCGTGGCTCCAAGCTGGATGGGGCCGATTGCCCCCATGCGGTTCAGCGGAGCGTTGGGCCATACTGTTCGCACGTCCCCAGCGTGAATCGTGCTTTTCAGCAGTTGAGCTTCAAGGTTGAGGGAGTCAGGGAGGCCGAATGCAGTCCCCTCAACAGCGAGTGTGGACCGGTTATGCGTCATCGTCAATTGATTCACCACGAACCGATCCAGAGAGCCGCCCACGCGTCCCTCCACCGTAACAACATCCTGAAACGGCAGGCGCGGCACCAGGCGTTGAAGCTCGTCGTAGTCAAGCCGGGTTTCGCTCAACTGGAGGTCGACAGACGATTCGGATAAGCGGGAGGGAGCATGGAGCGTTCCCTCTGCACGCAGTCGCGTATTTCCCAACTGGAGGAGAAAGGAGGTGAGGTGCCACCGGTTGCCTCGCTTTTCAAATTGGCCCTGAGTGGACGACAGCGACAGATTGTGTTCGGGAAGGCGAAACGCAAGCGAGGCGACCTCGATCCGGGGCGTCGAGCGGTTCCATTCGACGGTCGCTTCGGCCTGGAGACTGTCGAGGCCAGAGCGGGTATAGTCGAAGAGCCATCGATTACTCACGGATTGGGGCGCGGGCCCGGTCCGGGTGGTCGTAATGCGTCCCTCTCGGATGGTAATGTCCGGGGCCGTGATGGCGAGCGACCGGTTGGTCGAAGGGGAGGGGGACGTACGGGTCAGGGCGCGCTCGACGTTCCAGGTGCTGTCGGCGTACCGGTGGAGGGTGAGGTGCGGACGGATGAGTGTGATGTCGCCCACGGAGAGTTCCGCAGAGAGAAGGTCACTCCAGTGGGGCGAGGTGGACACTGAGTCGACGGTGGCTACTAGGCGACCGGATGCGTCACGCAGTCGCACCTCCGAGGCCCGGAGGTCGTAGAGGAGGGTGCCGGTCAGCGTCCCGATGCGAAGAGAGCCGGCGAATCGTTCGTCAAAGGCCGACTGGAGCTGCTGGCGGATCTTATCGCGACCGACCTCTGTCCGCGTCAGGGCAAAGAAGAGAACGGTCCCGGCCAGGGCGAGGTACACGCCCGCCCGAAGCACACGCCACGTAATGCGAGCAACAGAGACAGACGAGGAGTTACGCACGGGTCAGCAGCAGTCGGCAAACAAAGTGGGGCCCGGAGGACAAAACACTGATTACACTTTCACGCCAAGAGCGGGAGCGGCGTTTCACGCAGTGCAGGCAAACCGCCAGGCCTGCCGTGCATCCGATTCGGATACGCCGTCGCATACGTAGGCGTGCCCGAGTCGGTCAAGCAGGACGAACCGAATCGTGTCGCCCTCATTTTTTTTGTCGGCGGCCATGGCGTCGTACACGGCATCGAACGAAAGAGCAGATGGATCGGCCTCCACAGGAATGGCCTGGATGAGGTGGTCGGCGCGATCGCGGGGAATGGCGTCAGGATGTCGCTGGTGAGAAAGATAGAGACCGGCTCGCATACCTACGGCTACGGCCTCACCATGCGAGAACGTGCCGTATCCGGCCACCTTCTCAATGGCGTGACCAAAGGTGTGTCCAAAGTTGAGTACGGCCCGGCGCCCGGTTTCCCGTTCGTCGGCACTTACCACGTCGGCTTTTACCTGCACCGCCTGTTCGATGGTGCTTGCAACTGCAGAGCGGTCCTTTCGGGCAAACACGGGCGTCAGGTGGTCCTCCAGGTACTCGAAGAGAGCAGTGTCCCCGATCAGGGCGTGCTTCACGACCTCGGCCATGCCGCCGGTATACTCGTCCATCGGCAGCGTGTCGAGGGTCGTGGGGGCAGCACAGACGAGGCGCGGCTGGTAGAACGCGCCGATCAGGTTTTTGCCGGTTTCGTGGTTGATGGCCGTCTTGCCGCCGACCGACGCGTCGACCTGCGCGAGGAGCGAGGTGGGCAGTTGCACGAGGGGAAGCCCGCGGAGCAAGGTGGCCGCGGCGAAGCCAGCGAGATCCCCAATGACCCCGCCGCCGAGTGCAAAGACGGGCGTTTGCCGGTCGATGCCCCACGTCAGGGCCTCGTCGTAGAGGGTGTGCAGGTGATCAGCGGATTTGGTTGCCTCGCCGGGGGGGAGAACGATGGAATGTACAGTCCACCCGGCGTTCTCAAGCGTTGTGGTGAGCGGCGTGCGGTAATGGGCCGCCACGTTCTCGTCCGTTACCAGGAGGCAGCGGCCCACCCGAAGGTCGGTGTCGTCGAGCAGAGACGGAAGGGCAGTTAGGGAGCGAAAGTAGACGTCATAACTCCGCTCGCCCAGAGCGACGTGTACGGCCATGGGAATGCGTGTTAGTGATTGGAATCGCGCATTCCTTCACGGATGGGGACGGTGGGGGATTCCGGTCTGTGCAGGAATTTGGGGAAGTTTCGGCGAACGGGGCGGCGAGAAACAGATTCAATGCGAGGCCGACATGGGCCGCGCCGAACGCCCCGACGCCATTGGGTCGCCTCCGGTCACGCTTTCTCAGCATACTCTCATTCTTGCCAATGCCGATCCAGTCCGTTCTCGACTTTGCCCATCACGTGGTCGAAGAGACGTTGTCTGCGGGGGACGTTGCCGTCGATGCCACCGTTGGCAACGGGCACGATACGCTGGCGTTGGCGCGGGCCGTCGGTGTAGAAGGAGAGGTGTTTGGGATGGACGTACAGGCAGAGGCGCTCGATCAGGCCCGTACTCGGTTGGCGTCAGAGGGCGTCGAGGAGCGTGTCACCCTTCTCCAAGAGGGACACGAGACGATGGAGGCTCATGTGCCGGCATCGGTGCGTGGACGAGTGGGGGCGGTTATGTTCAATCTAGGATACCTCCCCGGAAGCACGTCGACGCTCACCACTACTCCGGAAACGACAATTCCTGCGCTCAAGGCTGCAAGCGCTCTTTTGCGGCCGGAGGGAGTGATGACGGTGGTACTGTACACAGGCCACGAGGGCGGTCCGGCAGAGGCGGCGGCGGTCGATTCGTGGGCCACTGATCTTCCCCAGGAGAAATTTCAGGCATTGTCCTACCGGTTCGTCAATCAGAAGAATCATCCCCCGCGATTGGTCGTGGTGGAAAAGCGGGCAGCGTGAATAGGGCTGAACTCCAATCTCGGTTCCGTCGTACAGGCAACGCCCATTGTCTACACGCGGACCATGTGCCGATGTGTCTCCTCGTTTTTAGCTACGACCAGCACTCCGACTACCCGCTCATCTTTGCGGGGAACCGAGACGAGTTCTATGAACGTCCGGCTGCGTCCGCAGATCGCTGGGAGGATGCGCCTCATGTGTTGGGGGGACGGGACCTGGAGGCCGGTGGGACGTGGATGGGCGTCACCCGAGCGGGTCATTGGGGCGTCGTAACCAATATTCGGGATCCGCACTCGTACCGGGCGGATGCACGGTCGCGGGGAGCGCTCGTAGCGGAGTATCTTCGGGAGACTCCGGATCCGCACTCGTATCTGGACCGAGTGGCGACGGAGGCAGAGCAGTATAATGGATTCAACTTGCTCGTGGGAACGCCCACGTCGCTCTACTACTTGTCGAATCGCAACGCGAGGGTGCAGGCTGTGGAGCCGGGAATCCACGGTCTCAGCAACGATCACCTCAATACGCCCTGGCCGAAGGTGAAGCGGGCAAAGCGAGGTCTGCAGGCGCGTTTGCAGAAAAATGAAATCACGGTGGACTCGCTTCTTGCTCTTTTAGAAGATCGCCGCCCGGCTCCCGAGGAGCAATTGCCCGAAACGGGACTGGGACGGGAGCGCGAGCGTATGTTGTCACCGATCTTCATTGAGGGGGAGCGGTACGGCACCCGTGCCTCCACGGTACTCCTGATGGAACGAGACGGAACCGTCACGTTTGCGGAACGGACCTTTGAGGCAGGGAGGCCCGTCGAGACTCGTCGGTTTTCATTTACGGTCCGGCGTCAATCGACCGTCTAGCCGCCGGAGAAGGCCGCGAGTACCACGTGGGGGGGCGAACTCCGAGCACCGTCTCTCATCCGGTCCTGAACACGAGCACTGTATCGAAGATGGGGGACAGCAAACGAACTCTTGCCAGTCCGTCTCGGAGGCAAGAGAATGTCGGGGGCGAGCAAACCGTTTTATTCACTCCGTTTCTCTGAAAAGAACGTATCACCATGTCTTTTGAAAAGGTCCGCTTTACAAACGAGCGAGGAGACGAACTAGCAGCTCGGCTCGACCTGCCGGCGGAGGCGTCCCCCGATGCCTGCGCGTTGTTTGCTCACTGCTTTACGTGCTCGAAGGACTTGCGGGCCGTGGGGGCCATCAGCCGTGCCCTCAACCGGCAGAATATCGCCGTCCTACGCTTCGACTTTACGGGAATTGGGGAAAGCGAGGGCGATTTTGCTGACACCAACTTCTCATCAAACGTGGGAGACCTGGTGGAGGCGGCGGAGTATCTGGCGGAGCATCACGAGGCCCCGCGGATCCTGGTGGGGCACTCGCTTGGGGGGGCAGCCGTGTTGCAGGCGGCGCACCGCATTCCGAGTGCCGAGGCCGTGGCGACGATCGCGTCGCCGTACGATCCAGAGCACGTGACGCGCCTTCTCGACGACAAGTTGGAAGAAATCAAAAGCAGCGGGGAAGCGCGTATTACACTGGCGGGACGGTCGTTTACGATTCGGAAGCAGTTTCTGGAGGATCTGGCCGCAACGAAGATGGAAGAGACCATTCGTACTCTGCAGCGGGCCCTGTTGGTGTTCCACTCGCCCGTCGATCAGACCGTGGGGATTGACAATGCGGCGCGCATTTTCGAGGCAGCGAAGCATCCGAAAAGCTTTGTGTCCCTCGACGATGCCGACCACCTGCTGCGTACCCCGGCCGACGCCGAGTACGTGGGCACTGTGCTTGGGGCTTGGGCCCGGAAATACGTTGACCTGGACGAGGAAGCGGCTGTCCACACCGAAGGACAGGTGGTCACCCGCACCGAGGACGAATATCGAACTGAGATCCGGGCGGGGCAGCACTCGCTCGTGGCCGATGAGCCGGAGGACGTGGGAGGAGGAGATGAGGGCCCCACGCCCTACGATTATCTTCTGGCTGCCCTCGGCAGTTGTACAGGCATGACGCTTCGCATGTACGCCGATCGGAAGGGATGGCCGCTGGAAGAGGCATGCGTCCGGCTTTCGCATGAAAAGGTGCATGCGGACGATTGTGAGCACTGCGACCAGGCGGAGGGCAAGGTCGACCGGATTGAGCGAGAGATTGACGTGAAGGGAGACCTGACGCAGGAACAGCGGCAGCGTCTTCTGGAAATTGCGAATAAATGTCCGGTACACCGAACGCTCCACAGCGAAATAGACGTGCAGTCCTCCCTCCGATCGGCAGCCGTGGAGGCGCCGTAATTCCGGAAAAGGCTATTGGTCGGAGAACAGTCCCGGCTGTGCGCGCTCGCTGGGGGCACGAAGATGCGTGACAGAGACCGCCCACTCTTCTGCAAGTCGGGTGGCGACCGTTGATCGATGGCACCGTGCGGGGGCCTGGCATCCACACATCAGCACCGGCGGGCGGCTGAGCGATTGGACGGTTGCCATGCCGAGCTTCGGTTGGGCCAGCTCAATCGGACCCTCCTTGTAGTTTACATTCCCGAAGGCAGGAACGTGCACGTAGCGGGGGCCGAACCGGGCATCGAGTTCGTCCTTTGTAAAGCCGGGCTTCGTGGTCTGTGGGGAGCGCCGAACATCGACGAGTACGGCCCCGAGAAGCTGGAGTTGATCGTCCACCTCATCGGCGGTCCACTGTGCGTATCCGAGGGTATAAATCGGGGACGGCATGAAAGTGATAGTCAAGATGAGACAATGGAGTGTTTGGTCGTTTCTGTTTGGAAATGAGGATACGGAAGGTTCCGCTATCAACTATACAGCTCTCTCATTCCGTGCTCGTGCTGCAAAAGAATATCGAGTGCCCTAAGTACTCTGGGCACGTTCCTCCAGAATAGTTGGAGAGAAACGAATCATGCGGAGCGCTTCACGACGGCCGTATCGTGTTGAGCAACCCGATTCGGGGCAAAGCGGTCCGTGATAGCTGGCGTCTCAGCAGTCCACTGGAGATGGAGGCGACTTTTTTTATCGGCATATCTATAGGTGACCAGTTGGGAAAAGATATGCTGTTGAGATAGGGCCAGACGCTTACGGATGGATCATACGTACAAGGGGGGCGTTACGAAAATATGTGCATTGGAACATGTCAAAAATAGCCATGTCCTTTCGGTCCTTTGAGGAGGGTGTATTCACATCCTAGGACCTCGATAGTCTATTCATTCTTTGCCCCGCAGTGCCATGACTGAACGTATTGATTTTGCCCTTGAGCCGGGCGTAGTAATCTTTGCAATTCTGTTCTTTGTTCTCGTAAACGTTTTGCTGGCAGCAGTGCTCTACCCGTATTTTCGGGATAACTCCTCGACGCAGAAAACGGCGGAGAAAAAGACGCCTCGAGACCTTGTAAAGGAGACGCCCTCGGAGGAGGAGCCTCTGGACGAACGGGTGGACGAGTTTCTGGAGGAAATGCATGGGGAGCGCAGAGGCTAAGGGGCTTTGAAGGGAGGGGGTCATCCGAAGTGATAGTTGCGGCGCCGGAGGAGGATCAGAAAGAACGGCACGCCGCAGAGGGCAGTCAAGACCCCGACTGGTAGTTCCTGTGCCGGGAGAATTGTGCGGGCGGCGAGGTCGGCCCAGCAGAGAAAAATGGCGCCTCCGAGAAAACTCAGGGGCACAAGCCGCCGGTGCGGAACGCCGACCATGAGCCGAACGGCGTGCGGCACGATGAGGCCGACGAAGCCGATGGCGCCGGAGACGGCGACGAGCGTGCCGGTAACGAAGGCGGCGAGGACGATCAGGCCTCGTTTCAGGGCCTCGACCGGCATGCCGAGACTTTGGGCGGGCTCTTCGCCCACAAGCATTGCGTCGAGGGGGCGCGCAAGGAGGAGCATCGTGCCCAGGCCAACCGTGGTGGCGAGAGCGGGGAGAGGGAGTTGCTCCCAACGTGTCCCGTTCAGCGATCCCAGCAGCCAAAACAGAACGGCGCGGAGCTTGTCCGGCTCCGGCGAGGAAAAGGTCACGAACGAGGTCAGCGAGGCCATAAGGGCAGACATGGCCACGCCCGCCAAGAGCAACCGGGCAACCGACACGCGTGGCCCGTCCCGTGCCACCAGGTACACGATGGCGATGGACGCGAGTCCCCCGAGAAAGGCGGCCAGGGGCATCGTGAGGGGTTTGGAGAGAAGGGGAGGAAGAAAACCGAGATAGAAAAAGGAGGCACCGGCGGAAGCCCCACTGGAAATGCCGAGGATGTAGGGCTCAGCCAGTGGGTTGCGCACCAGGGTTTGCATAGCCACTCCGATGATGGAGAGGCCGCCGCCAACGAGGCAGGCAAGCAGGGCACGAGGCAGTCGCAAGTGCCAGACGATGCGGTCCACAATGGGATCGACGGGTCCGCCAATCCCGACGAGGTGATGGCCAAGCACGCGGTAGACGTCCCCCCACCCGATGGCTGTACTCCCAATCGCGACGGTTACCCCAATGGTGCATACGAGCACGCCCACGAGACCCAGGCCGGCGGTCCAAGGACGATTCACGGGGTAGAAGGGCGATTGGTGGGAGTCGAACGAGGATCGGATTGCGCCGTCGGTCCGGAGGGGGAAAAGTGCGCCGGGTGTAGGGCAGCGGCCATCCGGCGGGCTCCCTCAACGAGTCGGGGACCCGGGCGGAGTAGCAGGCTTGGCGGCAGGCTGTAGACGCGATCATTTTGGAGTGCGGGTACCACGTCCCAGGAGGGATGGAGCTCCAGAATGCGTTCCGGATCGTAGTCGCTGCCCCATGCCCCGACGATCACGTCCGGCTTTTCTGTCAGTACGTACTCTTCACTCAAGGTGGGGGCTTTCGTGTCGAGGGAATCCGTGATGCTGCGCCCGCCGGCCGCCTCCACGAGCGTGTGAACATAGCTGCCCGCCCCGAAGCTGTACAGCGTATCGTCACCAATCAGCACGAGCACGCGCGGATGCTCGGCAGCCGGAATGGAATCGGTGCGGGAGCGAAGCGTCGCCATTTGGCGCTCTAGAGCGTGGGCGCTGTCGGCAGCGGTTGCCTCGGTGCCCAGAAGGGTTCCCATTCTCCGGATTCCATCGAACACGTCCGACAGCGAAGAAAACGAAAAGAAGTAGACGGGAATATCGAGGGAAGCGAACGTTTCGGTATCGCCCGGCGGATTTACCTGGTCGGTGGCGAGGACCAGGTCCGGGTTCTTAGCCGTGATTGCCTCAAAGTCGACCGGTAGTGCACTGATTCGATCGAGGGTATCCACGGCCGGGGGATAGTCGTCGGCGGTTGTGACGGCCACGAGCGTTGACCCTGCCCCTGCCGCATATGCAAGCTCTGTGAGGTTGGGGGCGAGGGAGACGACCCGTCGTACAGGGCGATCGATGCGGACGGATCGGTCGAGGTCGTCGGTCAGCGTTGCGTCCGAGCGGTCGGCATCCGACGGGCCGCATCCCGTCGAGAGGAGAACGCTACACAGGAGGAGCCCGAGAACGGAGCGGTGCATCATTGAGGGAGGAGAGAGGGGGAAGCGTCGAAGACAACAAACGACAGCGCCATCCTGTTACGAAGCCATAGACCAGTTGTTGGTTGTTTACACCCGGGGCTTGTGGGTTCGTTGCGCATTCCCGATGGGGAATTCGGCCTGATTCAAGTGAAAACCAACCGAGTAGGAATCTTTCTGAAGGCCACTGCGTCTGCTTTGGTGGCGATTTCGGAAAAAAGACCCGGCATCGGAAAAAGATACTCCCGCCGCAGCTTCACCTAACCGGCGTAGTACAAATCGAAACTTGCCGACGTCCCTCCTTGCGAAGGTGGAGCGTCCGGGAGTGATCCCGCCGTACCGCTTTTCCGCTGAGGCGATCGAGGTGATCGTGCGTTCTAGGGGACGAGAGCTGCGAGACCGACACGTCGGGGGGAGCGTCTTTTATCGGGATGCGTATTCTTTCGCGCTAGACGGAAATGACTTTTCCCACATGAATAAGCGAATCTACGTCGTAGACGACGAGCCGAAGATTGGCAACCTCTTTTCCAATGTGCTCGAGCGCGACGGGTACGAGGTGGACACGTACCTGAATCCCATGTCGATGCTCGATGCGCTCGACGAGGGAGCAAAGGAGCCGGACGTGGTGGTGGCGGACATGATGATGCCGGAGATGAACGGCGTTGAGCTCCTGGAGACGTTGCAGGAGCGTGGGGTGGACGTGCCGGTCATCATTATGACGGCCCACTCCTCGGTACAGACCGCCGTAGAGGCGATGCGTCAGGGGGCGTTCCACTATCTGCAGAAGCCCGTGAATCTAGAAGAGATGCGGGCGCTACTGGAGAAGGCCATTGAGCTCTACGGGGCCCAGCAGGAGCTCGAACAGATTAAGACGGAGCAGCAACAGGCCTATCCGATCCAGGGCATTTTGGGCGAGAGCGATGCCATTGTCCGGGTCCGGGAGACGATTGAAACGCTCTGCAGTGCCTCCAACACGACGGTTCTTTTTTCTGGGGAGACGGGGACGGGAAAGAACCTTGCCGCGAAGACGCTGCACTACAACTCGCCTCGTGCCAAAGAGGCCTTCACGGACATCAACTGTGCGGCCCTCCCGGACAACCTCCTGGAGGCAGAGCTTTTTGGGTATGAGGAAGGGGCCTTTACCGACGCACGCGACTCGAAGGAAGGGCTCATTGAGGTCGCCGACGAGGGCACGCTCTTTCTGGATGAGATCGATTCGATGAGCATGGCGTTGCAGGCAAAGCTCCTTTCCTTTCTCGAAAGCCGACAGTTTCGGCGCTTGGGGGGCGTGGAGGACCTGTCGGCCGATGTGCGCATTCTCTGTGCCACGAATTCGAATCTGGAAGAGAGTGTGCAGGAGGACACGTTCCGGAAGGACCTCTTCTACCGCATCAATGTGGTGAACGTCAAGATGCCTGCCCTCCGACACATGGGCGACGACGTGATGCTCATTGCCCGGCACATGATAAGCGAATTCAACACCGAATTCGGAATGGACGTGAGCGGCTTCACGGACGAGGCCGAGGAAAAGCTCCGTGACCACATGTGGCCGGGCAACGTGCGGGAGCTCCGCAATGTGCTGGAGCGAGCAATGATCTTTACCGACGATGAGCTCATCAGCGCCGAGGACTTGACCCTTGCACCGCCTGGACGGCTCGACGACATGCACTCGTCGGAGGGGGCCTTCCAGTTTCCACTGGGGCGTTCGCTCAAGGATTTGGAAAAGGCCTACATCCGCCGCACGCTCGAAACGCGCACGGACGATAGCTACGCGGAAATCGCGGAGGATCTTGGCATTTCGAAGAAAACCCTTTGGGATAAGCGCAAGCGCTACGATCTGGATGAACTCGTGGAGCGGTAGCGACCGATTCGACATTCTGTGGTCCACATCGGATATTGTCCGAACCGGTCCCGCTCCTGTCCGGCCGGGACGTGAGAGCGACGGACGGTCGTTGGGGAGGGACGCCCGGCTCTCGCTCTTCTGTTACGATTCCCGATAACGGTTTCCTCAACACATGGCTCTCCACGATTCCGAACGGCTTGCATCTGCCCTTCGTGATCTCAAGGAACAGGAGGCGTCTGCGGCCGCGTCGTATGTAGAAGAGGCCCTGACTTCTGTATCGAATCCCCGGCGTCCAGGTTTGGCGGGGCCGCAGATGGTGGAGAGCGCATCGCCGAAAGACATTGCGAAGCGGATTGATCACACGCAGCTCCGGCCCGCAGCCACGGATGAACAGATCGACATGCTTTGTGAGGAAGCCACCACCTACGGCTTCACGGCAGTCTGCGTGCATCCGGTCGCCGTCCCGCGCGTGGCGCAGCGGCTCGATGATACGGCGGTGACGCCCTGCACTGTTGTGGGCTTTCCGCACGGAGCCAACCGGCCGGCCACCAAGGCACAGGAAGCCGAGCGGGCGGTGGCAGACGGGGCGCGCGAGCTCGATATGGTGCTCTCGCTGGGGGCCGTGACGAGCGGTCGGTATGCCGATGCCGAAGCCGATGTTCGGGCAGTGGTTACCGCCGCTCGGGATCGGGAGGATGCGGTGGGGCACCGCGTTCAGGTAAAGGTCATTCTCGAAACGGCGCTCCTGTCGGTCCCGCAGATTGCCGTGGCCTGCGTGATTGCCCGGCGGGCCGGGGCCGATTTTGTCAAAACCTCGACGGGGTTTGCTGCTCACGGAGCGCGTGCGGAGGACGTGGCGCTGATGCGGCAGGTTGTAGGAAAAGAGCTCGGCGTGAAGGCGTCCGGAGGCGTGGGCTCCGTGGCCGACGTTGAGCGAATGGTTGCACATGGGGCTACCCGGATTGGGGCCAGTGGCTCTGTTGCGATCATGGAAGAAGCGCGAGCGTCTGCGTAAGGGGGAAGTCCTAGCTGTTTCCTTTCTCGGACAAGATTTGTGAGCTTAGATGTCAGCATCACGCCTGTTTGTATTTTCGATACTCGCCCTGCTAGTGCTGGGGGGCTGTAGTGGGCCGTCGCAGAGTGGAAACGGGCAGAATACAGGGCCTTCTCCCTCTGATCCGGGCGCGGCGAGGGGCGATGCGGCTCGGGTTTCCGTGGCTCAGTACGAGACGTTTGACGTGACGGAGTACTCCGTGCGTCCGCCGGAGCAGACCGTCGAAGTAGCGCACCGGGTGCCGGGTCGGTTGATGCGCGGGCGGGCCGACGAGGGCGTGAAGCAGACTGTGGAAGGCTTTCGCATTCAAGTCTACTCGGCTCAGGATCAGGAGGCGTCCCAGGACTTTCGAGAACGGGTGCGTCGGTGGTGGGACGAGGTGAAGGCAGATGCGCCTCAAGACCTTTTTCGGTCGCCGCCGCCCATCGTGATTGAGTACTCGCAACCCTACTACCGGGTCCGTATCGGGGCCTTTGCTGAACGAGAAACGGCCGCTGAGGCGCTCGAATTTGTGCGAAAGGAGTACTCGGGGGCCTTCGTGGCGCGGAGTACCGTTACCGTCGTGCGCTAGCGGGAGAGGCAGGAGGGGCGTCCTCCGTTCGATGCACGAATCGTCGCGGTATGCTGCCCTAGGTGGGGGGGAGAGGGCTTCGCTAGGCGGCCAGGGACGACAGGCGCTCGACGAGCGCGTCGGCATACGTCTCGTGCTCTGGTTTCATGAGCACACTTCGCAGCACGGCGGCGTCGTCCTGATCGGCCTTCAGGGAGGGATGCAGGGTTTGCAGGGTCTCGGCCGGGAGGCGGTAGAGGCTCGTAAAGACCGGATCGTCGGTTGCGTTCATGGCTGTCTCGAAGAGGCGCTGGCTCGCCGCATCGACGGCGGAGAGGGTGGGAGAGTCCGGCGTGGGAAAATACGCGACAATGTCCGTTTCCGGGGGGGCGAGAAGGGTGAGCGCATCGGAGGTCTCGACCGCCTCGGCCCAGGTGCGGGCGGCGCGGAGGCAGGCTGCGAGGATGGCACCCACTCCATCATTGGGGGCCAGCGGCAGGGCCTTCAGTGTGCACCAGAGTGCCCCGGCCGCAGCTCCGGCCCGCGAGCATTCCAGGCTGATCTCGCCGAGGTGCAGCTCGTCGGACGTGAAGTAGGTATACGGGGAATCGTGCTGATAGAAGCGCCCCACCGTTGGGTCGCGGAAGAGAATGCACCCGCATCCGTAGGGCTGCAGCCCGTGCTTGTGCGGGTCGATGGCAACCGAGTCGCTTTCAGCAATTGCCTCGAAATGAGACGCCGGGAATCCGTTCAGGTCTGGGGCCTGGTCGTAGGTCATGAGGCGGAAGAAGCCGCCGTACGCTGCGTCGACGTGCACCCGGGCGTCGGAGTCGCGGCAGAGCGGGAGGGCGTCGGCAATTGGGTCGACAGTGCCGAGGCCCGTCGTGCCGGCTGTGAGCACTACCGTCCCAATGTCGTGCGTGTCTAGGAGGGTGTCGAGCGCGTCGAGGTCGAGTCGGCCGTACGTATCCGTCGGGACTGAGACCATCTCCATCTTGAGCACTTCGCTCATGCGGCCGTGAGTGTAGTGGGCATTCTCGCTCACAGCGATGGCCTGATCGGGATGCAGTTCGCGGGCCACCCAGAGGGCTTCGAGGTTGGCCACGGTGCCGCCGCCGGTCAGGTGGCCGAGCGTTTCGTCCGGCAGGCCCAGCATTTCAGCGAGGTCGGCCACCACTTCTTGTTCCATCTGGCTGGTCGGGGGGCCTCCGTCGAGGGCGTGATTGTTAGGGTTGATGCGCTGCGCAGCAGTGTATGCCGCAAGGGCCACCGGATGGGGAGGCTTCAGCATCTGCCCGGCGTAGCGCGGATGATGAAACGGATAGTTGCCCTCTAGACGCTCCAGGTACTCGTCCATTGCAGCGTCGAGGCGGTCGGGATTGACCCCAATCGAGGAGTGATGCTCAAACGATCCCCAGGAGGCCTCCCAGTCTTCGACGTGCTGCAGGGCGCGATGGAGGAGGGCTTGGGCGGAAGGATAAGACACGAGGCTCTGTGTTGAGTGTGAGACGTTAAGAAGCTTCTCGGCGAAGAGGGCGCTAGGCCTCAGGAGGATGGATGGCGTCGGGGAGGAGGGGAGGGTGCTGGAGATATTCCGGTACCCGGCGGGCCAGGAGCGGAGCGGTGAGGAGTCCCTTTGAGCCCAGAGCGGTGAACGTCCAGATCCGTTCGCGGCGGGGCATTGGACCGAGAAGAGGCAGGTTGGTGTCGGTGTGCTTCACCCGTACGCCGGCTTGTTGGTCCAAAATCGGCGTCTCGTCCACTCCAGGCACCATCCGGGCGGTCTTCTCGCGAATATACGCAGTGGCCTGCGGGTCAGGGGTGAGGTCGTCGAAGTTGTTATCGTAATTGCTGCCCAGCACGAGGGCTTCGTTGTCCGGAACGACGTAGCCTCGACCCGAGAGGGGAACGAGCATGCCGGAGAGCGTGTCGGGGCGCTTCACACGAACGGTTTGTCCTTTTACCCCCGTAAGGCCAAGGTGCCGCAGCTCTGGAAACCGGGCGTACCCCTGCCCGAGGGCCAGTAGCAGCCGATCAGCGTGGAACTCTTCGGTCCGTCGTCCCCGTCCCACCTCGACAGTAGCGGTCGATGGCGTTTCGCGCCAGTACACGACCGGGGCCTCCGTCTCAAGGGTAGCCCCCCGCTCGTGCGCCGCGGACAGCAGGGCACGCACCATTGCCGGAACGTCAATCGCTCCTCCGCGAGGAACGAAAAATCCCCCTCTCTCGCTTTGTACGCTGGGGAATCGTTCTTGCAAATCCGCCGGCGTGAGCCACTCTGCCAGGTCCGGGTGTTCTGTCGCGGCTTCACGAAATGCCGCTTCCTGGTCCTCGTCAATGATGGGGCGGAGAACACCCTGAGGAGGAAAGAGCGTGGGGGCATCGGCCTCTTCCAGAAGCGATGAGACGGCGTGGAGAGCGTCGCGGAGGCGCCAGACCGGACGTGCACGACGACCCATAAAGGGATTCACCAGTCCTGCCGCTGCGCCAGACGCTCCCGAGGCGGGTTGTTTCGCTTCGAGCACGAGGACATCGTGGTTTGCGCTGAGCGTGAAGGCAGCACAGGCGCCCGCCAACCCTGCACCCACAATGATCACATCCGCATCGTATTTCATTTCGACACCGCCAGTTCATGGGACTCTGTTCGGAAAATCCACACGCACGAGCGACGGATCCGTTCGGGACATCATCGGGCACTGACCCGTTAAGACTCCGCAGTTGTGGTGCACTACAATTCCGGGCAAAAAGAAGACTGAAAATAGGGGACGGAGAAGACCGAGGGAGAATCCACCCTCGAAATACAGCGACCACGCTTGGAAGGAGCAATCCTTCCGTTTGTTCGCATCTCGTGAAGCAGTAAGCTGTGTCGTCATGGACGATGTCGTCATTGTGGGAGGGGGGACGATTGGCCTCTCGATTGGGTTTGAGCTGGTGCGGAGGGGCGTCGATGCTACGATCCTGGAGAGAGGACGTGCGGGACGAGGAACCTCATGGCAGGCCGCCGGCATGCTCGCGCCCGATGCGGAGATCGGATTCGAAGAGTTGGAGCTCTACAAGTTGAATCGGGAGAGCCTACGCCGCTGGCCCGATTTTGCGAATCGGGTGGAGGAGGCCAGCGGCATGAAGGTCGACTATCGGGACGAGGGCACGCTCATCGTAGCCGACGACCGCGACAGTGCCGAGGCGATTCGTCGGTTGTTCGAGTTTCAAAAGGAGCAGGGACTGGAGGTCGAATGGGTGACCGGAGACGAAGCGCGCGACATCGAGCCGTTCGTCGCCCCTCGCCTGTCGGCGGCCATTTATTCGAAGTCCGATCACCAGGTTGACAACCGGCGCTTGCTGAGGGCGCTGCAGGTGGCGTTTGAGGCAGAAGGCGGGACGCTCCACGAAGAGTCGCCGGTGGCCGCCGTCGTGCCGGACGACAAGCAGCCTGCAGCAAAGACGGCGGACGGCACCCGCGTGGAGGCAGACCAAATTGTCGTGGCAGCGGGGGTGTGGTCGCGTGAACTGGAGGGGTGGACGCCCGATACACAGCCGCCAGTGCGTCCGGTGAAAGGGCAAATGATTCAACTACAGCGCAAGCGTCCGTTTGACCTTCAGCATGTGATTCGAGGGCCGGACGCGTACCTTGCGCCGAAGAGCAATGGCCGAGTCGTCGTGGGCGCAACGAGTGAAGAGATGGGGTTCGATACGACCGTCACGGCCGGTGGTCTCTATGATCTACTGGAAGGAGCATGGGAGGTCGTGCCCGGCATCTACGATCTGCCCGTGGACGAGACCTGGGCGGGCTTGCGGCCCGCTAGCCGAGATCATGCGCCCCTTTTGGGGAAAACGGCGGCGCCAGGGGTAACGATGGCCACCGGGCACTACCGCCACGGCATTCTCCTCACCCCCGTAACGGCGGAAGAGATTGCGAATCTGGTACAGACAGGGGAAACCTCGTCGTGGCTGGAGCCGTTTTCTCCCACGCGCTTTTCCGATGCTCACTCATCTCGCTCGCTGGCATGAGTTCTGCCGCCGATTCTCAGATTCCGGTCACCGTGAACGGCGAGGCCCGGACGGTGCCCGACGGATATCCGCTTACGGGGGTGCTTCGGGATCTCGAAATCGACCCGGGACAAGCGACGGGCGTGGCCGTGGCCATCAATGAAAGCGTCATCCGCAGCCAGGATTGGGACGAGGTGACACTGTCGGAGGATGACACGGTAGAAGTCATTCAGGCCCAGCAGGGCGGGTAGAGGAGGCGAGGACGGGGAGCTTGTGATTTGCGCTCGTTTCCGCAGCCGCTGCTGAGGCTTTCATCGCCCGCCCCCAGTTCGGAGCGTATACGTGTTTGCCGCCCCGGACAGAGGGGGGCGGTCCGCAGTCGGTGCGCCCCGCTGGACGCACAGCCTACGACATGAAACCGGCTGCGTCGTGGGCTTAGAGACTGTTTTGATTATTTAGCGGGTTGAGAGTCGACGAGAAATGGATGGGCGTCCGTTGCTCAGAAGGCGCCTCCGTTGGATCGTGACGATCTACAGTCGTCGCGCTCTGCTTGAACTGCCACCGTGTGAAATCAAAACAGTCTCCTTGCTTCTTGGAAAAGGAATCGACAGCGCCCGATCCACGCAGCTCCTCCGGGTCAGAACCACTCTCAGATACGCTACAACGAATTGGTATGGCTGACGAGGTACACGCGAACGGCTCGGCGAGGTCGAAGACGAACGACAGGCTCGTAATCGGTGGGCACTCCTTTTCGTCCCGCCTTATCGTCGGCACGAGCCGTTATCCCAACCCGCAGGTGATGCTTGATGCCCTGGACGCCACAGGCACCGAACTCGTCACGGTCGCCATCCGCCGTGTAAACGTCGAAAATCCGGCACCGGAAAGTCACCTCGATCTCCTCCGGAAGGGGGGGTACCAGATTCTTCCGAACACAGCCGGTTGCTACACGGCGCGCGAGGCGGTCCTGGTTGCACAACTCGCACGGGAGGCGCTCGGCACCGACCTCATCAAGCTAGAGGTCATCGGGGACGACGAGACGCTGATGCCGGACGTAGAGCAGTTGCTGGATGCTGCCAAGACACTGGTGGACGACGGCTTTACGGTGTTTGCGTACGCCAATGACGATCCCATTACCTGCCGCAAGCTGGCCGACATGGGCTGCGCCGCCGTAATGCCTCTAGGGTCTCCGATTGGCAGCGGCATGGGAATTGTCAACCCCTACAATCTTCGTATTATTCGTGAGGAGGTCGACAACACCCCCCTCATCGTGGATGCAGGCATTGGGACGGCGAGTGATGCTGTCACGGCTATGGAATTGGGCTACGACGGCATTTTGCTGAACACCGCCATTGCGGAGGCGCAACATCCCGTTGAAATGGCCCACGCGATGCGGCTTGCTGTGGAGGCGGGACGACACGCACATCGGGCGGGGCGCATCCCCCGTCGTCTCTACGCACAGGCGTCGTCTCCCACCAGTGGACAGGTGCAGGTCGACGCGTAGGATGATTGCTTGTGCACACGGCGTCGATTGGCACTGATGGGCGCGACGCCATTTTTCTCAATCCTCGACCCTGGACGGCATGGCCGAACTTCCTTATCCGCGTCTCGCGCTCATTGCAGACGGATTTACAGACGAGGCCCGGGCCGAGCGGGCCGTAACGGCGGTGCAGGCCGGTGTCCGGTGGGTGCATCTCCGCGACCACCAGGCCGGTCCGGATGCGTTCGAAACCGCGGCACGACGTATCACGGACCGACTTCGCGGCGTGGCGAGCGACGTCACAGTGACGATCAATACGCGACTTGGGGTAGCAGAGGCACTGGGCACGGGGCTTCACCTGGGCTGGCGTGGGCCGTCGGTGGCGGAGGCGCGGGAGACCCTCGGAGAGGAAGCGCTCCTCGGCTACTCGGCTCATGAGGAGATTGAGATTGAGGGGGATCGCGTGCCGGACGTAGACTATTACTTCTTTAGTCCTGTGTATGCCACCTCCAGCAAGCCGGACCAGCCCCCGACGGGGCTTTCGGCGCTCCGGTCATTTTGCCGCACTGCGGCCCCTACGTCGACTCTTGCCCTTGGGGGCATCACGCCGGAACGAGTGCAGGCATGTCGGGCGGCCGGAGCGGAAGGCGTAGCCGTACTCTCAGGCATCATGGAAGCAGAGGTGCCCGTTGCCGCGACGCGTGCCTACCTGCGGGCCCTTGGCGAGTTGGCCTGACCGCTCCGTCGGCAGAGTGCGCTCGGGGGAGAACACAAGGAAAGGAATGTATCGGAGGCAGATCGAATCCAACAGGCTTAATCCAACTCATGTCTAAACCCGTAGCCCTGACCATTGCGACCAGTGATTCGGGCGGTGGCGCCGGCATCCAGGCCGATATCAAGGCAATGGAGGCCAATGGGGTCTTTGCCGCATCGGTGCTGGCTGCCGTGACTGCTCAGAATACCGAAACTGTTGCGGAGGCCCATGAACTGCCGTCGTCGCTCGTGTCAACCCAGATCGACGTGGTCGCAGAAGACCTGGATGTGCAGGCGGTAAAGACAGGAATGCTGTTTACGGCCGACATCATTGAGACCGTTGCTGAACGCATCGAGGCGCACGACCTGCAGCCGCTCGTCGTCGATCCGGTGATGATATCGAAGTCCGGATTCAAGCTGCTGAAAGACGACGCCATTGCTCCGATGCTTGAGGTGCTGATGCCGCGGGCGGCGGTCGTAACGCCGAATGCGCATGAGGCCGCACACCTCACCAGCATTGAGATTGAGACCGTCGAGGATCTTCGGCGTGCGGGGGAGGCGCTGTACGAGAAGGGACCGGAGGCCGTGCTCGTGAAAGGAGGACACCTGTCCGATGAAGACGAAGCCGTTGACGTGCTGGTGGACAGCACGGGGGTACAGAAATTCACCGCTCCCCGAATTGATACCAAGCACACGCACGGCACGGGTTGCACCTATGCGTCGGCGATTGCGGCCCACCTAGCGAAGGGATATGAGCTTCACCAGGCCGTCGGTCGTGCCAAGCGGTACATAACGGGCGCCATTCGGCATGCGCTTCCGCTGGGGAAGGGGCGGGGACCAACGAATCATTTCTTTCACCTCGACGGGGAGGCGGCCGTTCAGGCGGTTCAGGTCGATTCCGCGCAAGGATAGAAACGTTATTCGTTTCCTTCGTTCGCATCTTCTGCGGAAGGCTCCTCGATTGTAGCGGTGTCCGGCACGGCAGCCGCATCTGATGACGACTCCTCCGATTGCGACTGCTGTACGGAGTGGAGCAGGTCAATGCGGGCCTGATACTGCTCCACGAGAAGCGACGGAGGGCGCGTGTCTTCCTGTATGGTGACGACCTCATTGCACACCATCTCGATGGCGCGCCTGGCCACCGTAGAAGGGGACAGCCCAATCTGCTGAGCCACGGCGCGAAGGCGCTCGGCCCGTTCGTGCGGCATGGACAGACGGAGCGACACATGGTTGTCATCGTCCGACGGCGTCGTTCCCTGGCCCTCGGACGGCGGATTGTACAGCGTGGCCGGGTCGGATGGACGGTCGGAGGAAGAATCGCTCACGGAATGAAGAAGATGTTGGACGAGTCGGTGCGGGAGATCAATACGCAGATAATATGCCAATTGAAGAAAACCCAGTATGGTGCCTCGGGTTCGTAATAAACGTGAAGTATTTGTAGACAGGTCGGCGATACCGGCTTCAGCATTCACGCACACTGGGGGAGTGGGCCTATTTTGCGGAATGTTCGTTGAGCATCGGGGGATGTTGAGAATCTCCCGTCCCTCCGCTACGTAACTACTTTTTCCGTAATCCCCCGGTCCCAAGTTTGGCCGGCTCGGCTTTTGGGGCCGTTCCGGCGGAGCATGGACGGTCCGGAACTTTGGGGACTTCACGTAATACAGCCGAGTCGGATCGTGCGGGCGCTGTGCGATCACGACGGGCGCGACACATTTTAGTTATCCACACGGGCGTAGCTCAATTTGGCAGAGCAGCGGACTCCAAATCCGCCGGTTGGGGGTTCGAGTCCTCCCGTCCGTGCAACCCCATTGCGGATGCGGCGTGAAGTGGGCGCCGGCTATAGCACCGGATCCCTGGTGTTCTTCGGTGTGGGAGTATGTAGATCGCCGCTAGGTTCCTTCATTGACTGCCCTCTGGCACTATGTGGATTTGGGAGTACCTCCAGAACGTGGCTTCGGAGATGGAGAAGGTAAACTGGCCAAGCCGCGATGAGCTCATCAGCAGCACCCTCATCACGATTGTTGCGACCTTTTTGGTCTCGGGGTTTATTTTCCTGACGGATCAGGCGATTAGCACCGTCCTCGAATTCATCTACCAGCAGTAGGGTGTCGAGCAAGAGGTCGCGGCACGTCTGACGCCATCAATCGCACAGATCGATCCCATTCGTCATGGCTGAGGAAAACGACGACACATGGTACGTTCTTCGGACCTTCTCGAACCACGAGAAGAAAGTGCGTCGGTACCTCGAAAGCGAAATTGAGCGGATGGGGTTGGAGGATCAGGTGAACGAAATCCTGATCCCGACCGAGACGGTGTTTGAGATGAAGGGGGGCGAGAAGAAAACCAAGGAAAAGACCTTCTTCCCGGGGTACATCCTGCTGAACTGCACGTTGACCCATAACCTCAAGGAGATGGCAGAAGACCTGCCGTCGGTGATTGGGTTTCTGACGACAGGAACTGGAGACGACCCGACGCCGCTTCGAAAAGAGGAGGTCGAGCGCATTCTCGGGAAGATGGATCGGGCCGAGGAGCGAGGGGAGAAGCCCGAAATTCCCTTTAAGGCCGGCGATCCAGTGAAGGTGGTTGACGGGCCCTTCGATAGCTTCAATGGGTTCGTCGAGGAGGTCTATCCGGAAAAAATGAAAGTGAAGGTGATGGTGTCCATCTTTGGGCGGAAGACGCCTGTGGAGCTCGATTACCTTCAGGTTGAGCACGAAGAGTAAGGTGGCGGTCTCCACTGGAGACGGCTATTTTCGCAAACTGTTGAATAAACCGGCGGAAGTTGCCCGACGACGGTCGGGGGACGCTCGCACCGCCCACTGAGCACATGGCTGCACCTGTAGAATCGCAAATCAAGCTGCAAATTAAAGGCGGACAGGCCAACCCGGCGCCGCCCATTGGGCCCGCGCTGGGGCAGCATGGCGTGAACATCATGGAATTCTGCAAGGCGTTTAACGCCGAAACGGAAGACCGGATGGGCACCCTGCTGCCGGTAGAGATTACGGTCTACGCCGATCGCTCCTTTGACTTTAAAGTCAAGAGCCCACCGGCCTCCATTCTTCTCAAACAACGGGCCGGTATCGAGACGGCTGCGGGCGATCCGCTCCGCGAGCATGCCGGCACCGTGTCCTGGCAGGACTGCATTGAGATTGCCGAGCGGAAGATGGCAGACCTGAACGCCCACACGGCTGAGCAGGGCGCCCGCATGATTGCCGGCACAGCCCGCTCGATGGGCATTGAGGTTGAAGGGAAGCCGGAGTAACGTCGCTCGGACGCCTTGCTTTCGCAAACGATGATCTTTTCACGCGGGAGTTTGGTCCGTTCGGAGCGATCCGGTCGCGGGCGAACGTCTGAACCGCACAACCGCACCCAATTATGGCAAACGCAGAAGGAAAACGGTATCGAACCGCGAAGGAAGTTGTCGATGAACAGGAAGAGCCCGTTAGCCTCATGCAGGCGACGGAGCTCACCCTGCAAACGGCGACCGCCAATTTTGACGAATCGGTGGACATGGACCTCCGGCTCGGGGTCGATCCCCGCCACGCCGACCAAATGGTTCGGGGCTCCATTACGCTTCCGCACGGTACTGGGCGGGACGTGACGGTGCTTGTCTTGGCCAGCGAAGGAAAGCAGGAGGAAGCAGAAGAGGCCGGCGCCGACTACGTAGGGCTCGATGAGCACATCGAGCGCATCCAGGAGGAGAACTGGTTGGATTTCGATGTCGTCATCGCGACGCCGGACGTCATGGGACAGGTGGGCCAACTCGGCCGCATTCTTGGTCCTCGCGGCCTGATGCCGAACCCGAAGAGTGGAACCGTGACCATGGATCTCGCCAAGACGATTGACGAGGTCAAGTCCGGGAAAATTGAGTTTCGAGTCGATCAGAGCGGAAACCTTCATACTCCGATCGGCAAGGCCTCGTTCTCGGCTCAGGAGCTTTACGAGAACGCGAAGGCCTTCCTCACGGAAGTGGTGCGGCTTCGACCGCCGTCCTCGAAGGGCCTCTACCTGCGCTCCGTGACGATGTCCGCCACGATGGGGCCTCCCATTCGGGTGGATCGCAGCTCCGTGCTGACGGAAGCCCGGTAGCGTGCTGCCGCTCCTTCGCGATTCCCTGAACCGATTCTACAGATGACACCATGTCGAAGACGCGAGCCGAGAAAGCTGAAATCATTGACGACATCGGGCAGAAGCTCGATGAGTATCCCATCATCTACCTGACGAACTTTGCCGGACTCACGGTGGCCCAGTCGAATGACCTGCGGGGCCGCTTCCGCGAGGCCGGCGTGGATTATCAGGTTACAAAGAACACCCTGGCGCAGATTGCCCTCGATCGCCAAGAGGGCATGGATGCCCTCGAAGAGTTCTTTCATGGGCCCACCGCGGTGGCGTATAGCGAAGATCCGGCCAAGCCGGCCCGCGTGATTCAGGACTTCCTGGAAGAAGAGGACATGGAACGTCCTGAGTTGAAGGTGGCCTGGATTGAAGGGGAGCTGTACGAGGGACCGGAGGCGCTCGATACGCTGGCCGACCTTAAGTCCCGCGAGGAGCTTATCGGCGAGATTGTGGGGCTACTGCTGTCGCCGGCCCAGAACATTGCGGGCGGCCTTACCAGCTCCGGGCAGAATCTTGCTGGCATTCTCAAGTCGCTTTCCGAGCGCGAGGAAGAAGAGTAGTATCGCCGCTGGCCGGTCCGTCGACCTGGCCCGGTACCAGCATCGAACACCGACACTCATTCACCCTTAATGTGCGGCGCAGTCCCGAAGAGTGTCGGGACCGAGACCGCCGCAGGCACATAGACCGACTACAATCTCATGGCTGACATCGAAGAACTTGCTGAACAGCTCGTTGGACTCACCATCAAGGAAGCCAACGAGTTGGCGAATCATCTCGAAGAAGAATACGACATCAAGCCGGCCTCGGCCGGGGTCGCCGTAGCAGCCGGCGACGGGGGCGGCGGCGAAGGCGGCGGCGAAGAGGAAGAGCAGACCGCCTTCGACGTGGTGCTCACCGGCATTGGCGGCAACAAGATTCAGGTCATTAAGGAGGTCCGCTCGATTACCGGACTCGGCCTGAAGGAAGCCAAGTCCCTGGTCGACGAGGCCCCGAACCCTGTGAAAGAAGGCCTTGCGAAAGACGAGGCCGAAGAGCTCAAGGCCCAGCTCGAAGAGGCCGGAGCAGAAATTGAGCTTCAGTAGTCGGAGCGGGCCTGACGAAGACGGTCGGGCTCCCATCCGATACATTCCTCAGCGCCGACAGGCCGACTCTCGATCAGGGGGTTGGCCTTCGGCGTCTACACAGAGGAATACAGATTTTAGAGGCTTTCACTGAAACAACCATGGACCGGGGGCGTTGACTTTCCCTGCCTTTGGGCTATCGTACCGGTTCGTGCCTTCGCTCTAGTCCGCGGCATCCGTTCAGCTCAGAGAACACTTCTGGCTGCATCGAGCTGTCCCAACGTCCTGAATGGCAGCTGCTCAATGTGCCCTTTCAGCGTTTTCGGCTCATGCCGATCCACACCCAGGCATCTGGGCAGGTTCTGCTCGAGGGGCGAGCAGTGTCCGGGACGACCCGGATGTACGTGTTGGCTTCGGGGGGGATCGGGGGCGCGGGCATCCCCGGCGGGTCATCACGATGGTGGGGGAGGATTGGGACTCGTCTCCCTTCGAAGATGGGTGGAGACAAGCATGATGGCGGGCGCCCCGCCAATCTGGTTGAAATAAATCCATCCGCGTACGGTCGATCCCCGCATGGCTAATGAGGCACACGCCACTGGTGGGAGGAGAGGAGGAGAACACTCCCCAGATACAAGAGGCGCCCCTGGGGCGGAAATGCAGTACAAAGGGGCAGGCACCGCTTCAACCAGTTGTGCATGGTCACCGACACTGACTTCATGGGATGCGCTCAGGGTTGTTCGATCTCCCCGGTCACTGAGCATCAACCGCTGCCTGCGGCCCGCCACACCTGAGCCGTTTTCTAATTCCTTCGGGTTTGGGGCGTCCAATACCTGTGGATGGAAAGCCTTTCTCTGCGATTGTTTTACACTCCGCGAGCGAACTCCTGTAGCTTATGCCGACCCTTCTCAACGGGAATATTTCTACCAGCGGACACCTTGAAGACGCGAAGCCGCGCAAAAGCTTCGCCGACATTCCGTCCGTTTGGGACTATCCGGACTTCTTGGACGTCCAAATCAAGACGTTCCATGATTTCGTCCAGGACGACGTCCCCCCCGAAGACCGCGAAAATGTCGGTCTCCAGGAAGTCTTTAACGAGCACTTCCCGATTAAGGACAGTCGGGAGCGGTACACGCTCGAGTTTGTGAGTTATGAGCTCGATGCGCCGAAGCACACCGTGCAGGAATGCATGGACCAGGGATTGACCTACACGGTTCCCCTGAAGGCGACCCTTCGCCTCACGAGCAAAGAGGAGGACGGAGACGAAGAGGCCATCGAAGCCATCGAGCAGGAGGTATATCTCGGCACGTTGCCGTTTATGACGGACCGGGGGACCTTCATCGTGAATGGCGCTGAGCGCGTCATCGTCTCCCAACTCCACCGGAGTCCGGGGGTCTTCTTCGGAAAAGAAATCCACTCCAACGGCACTGAGCTTTTCAGCGCCCGCGTCATTCCGTTCCGGGGATCCTGGATGGAATTCTCGACTGACGTGCGTGACGTGCTGTGGTCCTATGTGGACCGGAAGAAAAAGGTGCCGGTCACGACGCTTCTCCGGGCGCTGGGCTACTCCAGCGACGAGGAGATCATCCGGATGTTTGGGTTTGCCGATCCGGTGGACATCGAGAGCGAGGAGGAGTTTGAGGAATACCTCGACCGTGAGCTTGCGACGAGCGTCACGATCGACAAGACCATCGAGATCGTCGATGAGGATACCGGCGAAGTTGTAGATGAGGAGATGGAGCGAGAGGTGCTCCTGCCGGCCGAGCACGAACTGGAGGAGGGCGACTGGGAGGTGCTTGATGAGCACGACATTACGCGGGTGTATCTCGTCCGAGAAGACACCGACGACGATGAGCTCGATAAGAGCACCCTCGTCGAAACGCTCAAGAAGGACCCGACGCACACGGAAGACGAGGCGCTGAATCACCTCTATCAGAAGCTTCGAGGAAGTGAGGCGCCGGACATCGACTCCGCCCAGCAGGCGCTCGATCGCCTCTTCTTCAATGAGAAGCGCTACGACCTTGGCGATGTAGGTCGCCACCGCATCAACGAGCGGCTCGGGATCAATGTCGAGGAGGACACGCAGGTGCTCACGAAGGAGGACGTGGTGGGCATCGTGCGGGAGCTGGTGAAGCTCCAGAACGGCGAGAGCTCGGCTGACGACATCGACCACCTTAGCAACCGCCGTGTCAAGTCCGTCGGGGAGCAGTTGGGATCGCAGTTCTCGCTCGGGCTGGCTCGCATGGCCCGCACCATCAAGGAGCGAATGAATCTGCGGGACGCCGACAAGTTTACTCCGAAGGACCTGGTGAATGCCCGGACGATTGAGAGCGTGATCAACACGTTCTTCGGGACGAACCAGCTCAGCCAGTTCATGGATCAGACCAATCCGCTGGCGGAGATGACCCACAAGCGCCGCATGTCGGCGCTGGGGCCGGGCGGATTGACGCGGGAGCGCGCGGGCTTTGAGGTCCGAGACGTGCACTATACGCACTATGGCCGCCTCTGCCCGATCGAGACGCCGGAGGGGCCGAATATTGGGCTCATGCTCTCGCTCTGCGTTCACTCCACGATCAACGACTTCGGCTTCCTCGAAACGCCGTACCGCGTCGTAGAGGATGGACAGGTTACCGACGAAGTGGAGTACCTCACGGCCGACGAAGAGGACAAAGCCATCATCGCGCAGGCCAACGCGCCGATTGATGAGGACGGCAACTTTGTGCGTGACGAGGTCCGCTGCCGATATCAGGGAGATTTCCCGGGGGTGCCGCCCGAAGATGTCCAATACATGGACGTGGCGCCGAACCAGATTGTCTCTCCTTCGGCCAGTCTCGTGCCCTTCCTTTCGCACAACGACGCCAACCGTGCCCTCATGGGTTCCAACATGCAGCGGCAGGGCGTTCCGCTGCTGCGCGGAGACTCTCCGATCGTAGGAACGGGCCTTGAAGGCCGGGCCGCGAAGGACTCTCGGGCCTGCGTCGTGGCAGAAGGCGACGGCGAAATCGAGTATGTCGACGCCGAGAAAATTGTGGTTCGCTACGATGAGGAACAGGACGACATGGACCTCACCTTCGGCGAGCCGGTGCGCGAGTACGAGCTCACCAAATTCCGCCGGACCAACCAGGGCACGTGCATGAATCAGAAGCCCATCGTCCAGAAGGGCGACCGGGTGGAAGAAGGCGAGGTGCTTACGGACGGCTTTGCCACCGAGAAGGGCGAGCTGGCCCTCGGCAAAAACGTGCTCTGCGCGTTCATGCCGTGGCACGGATACAACTACGAGGACGCAATCGTGATTAGCGAGCGCCTCGTGGCCGACGACGTATACACCTCCGTCCACATCGAAGAGTTTGAGCATGAGGTGCGGGATACGAAGCGTGGGGAGGAGGAACTCACCCGCGAGATTCCGAACGTCAGCGAGGAAGCAACGAAGGACCTCGACGAGCGCGGTATCATCCGCGTGGGGGCCGAGGTGACGCCGGGAGACATCATTGTCGGAAAGATTACCCCGAAGGGCGAGACCGACCCGACGCCGGAAGAGAAGCTTCTCCGCGCCATCTTCGGCGACAAGGCGGGGGACGTGAAGGATGCCTCGTTGAAGGCGAAGCCGGGCATGGAGGGCGGTGTCGTGATCGACACGAAGCTCTTCAGTCGGCGTGAGCTGGACCCAGCTTCGAAGAAGATGGAGGAGAAGCGGCTCGAAAACATTGAGGATCAGCACGAGCGCAAGCTCGACGATCTCAATGAGCGCTTCTGGAATAAATTCTTCTCGATTGTCGGGGGCGAAACGTCGGAAGGCTTGGAGGACCGGGACGGAACGGTCATCCTCTCCGAAGGCGCCGAGTTTGAGCGAGAGGCGTTTGAAGACGTCGATCCGGCAGACATCAGCGTGCGGGCCACCTTCACCGACGATGAGGAGTTGAACGACAAGATTCGCACGCTCCTTCGCAACTACAAGTCGCGTCGCCGCGACATCGAGGGCAAAACGAAGCGCGAGAAGCATCAGGTCGAGATGGGCGACGAGTTGCCCGCCGGCATCGTGCAGATGGCGAAGGTCTATGTGGCCCGGAAGAAGAAAATTGAGGTGGGCGACAAGATGGCCGGGCGCCACGGCAACAAGGGCGTTATCGCCAAAATTGCACCGGTAGAGGACATGCCGTTCCTCGAAGACGGAACGCCGGTCGATCTCGTTCTGAACCCGCTGGGCGTACCGTCCCGAATGAACCTCGGGCAGATTTACGAGACGCTGCTCGGGTGGGCCGGCGACAAGCTCGGCATCAAGTACTCGACCCCGATCTTCGACGGCGCCTCGCTCGAAGACGTGGGCGATGAGCTGGAAGAGGCCGGTCTGCCGCGCGACGGCAAGGCGCAGTTGTACGATGGCCGTACCGGAGAGCCGTTCGACGAGAAGACGACGGTGGGCCAGATCTACATGATGAAGCTGGAGCACCTGGTCGAGGACAAGATGCACGCCCGCTCGATCGGGCCGTACAGCCTCATTACGCAGCAGCCGCTCGGCGGCAAGGCGCAGTTCGGTGGGCAGCGCCTCGGCGAGATGGAGGTGTGGGCGCTCTACGCCTACGGTGCCTCCAGCACGCTGCAGGAGATGCTCACCTACAAGTCCGACGACGTGCAGGGCCGGTCCGAGGCCTACGAGTCGATCGTGAAGGGGAAGAACCTCCCGTCGCCGGGAGTGCCCGAGAGCTTCAACGTCCTGGTGCGCGAGCTTCAGGGACTGGGCCTCGAGGTGACGCTCGACTAAATTTTGGGTTTCCGATTGCGGGATCTAGAGACCGTCTCCGCCGCCCGCAGTCCACCTATGCTCCAAAATCCAAGATCCACACTATTATATGCCGTACGGAAACTCGAAGGAGATCGAAAAGAACTTCGATAACATCACCATCAGCCTTGCCTCTCCGGAGGACATCCTGGATCGGTCCTACGGCGAGGTCATGAAGCCTGAAACCATCAACTACCGGTCGTTCAAGCCGGAGATGGGAGGGCTGTTCTGCGAGAAAATCTTCGGCCCGGTCAAGGACTACGAGTGTCACTGCGGGAAGTACAAGCGCATTCGGTACAAGGGCATTATCTGTGACCGGTGCGGCGTAGAGGTGACTCGCAAGGCCGTTCGTCGTGAGCGTATGGGGCACATTACCCTCAGCGTGCCAGTGGTGCACATCTGGTACTTTAAGACGCTTCCGAACAAGATCGGCCACCTTCTGGGCCTGAAGTCGAAGGACCTGGAGAAGGTGATCTACTACGAAAACTACATCGTCATTCAGCCGGGCTCGGCCGAGCGGTTGGGTGTGGAGAAGAACCAGCTCCTGACTGAGGAGGAGTATTTCGACATCCTCTACCAGATTCGGGAGGACAACAACCGGCTCGATGACGACGACCCCGACAAGTTTATCGCTATGATCGGGGGCGAGGCAATCGAGACGATGCTGGAGCGACTGGAGCTCGACAAGATTGCGCAGGAGCTTCGCTACCAGGTCAAGACCGAGACCAGTCAGCAGCGGAAGGCGAAGGCCCTCAAGCGCCTGAATGTTGTGGAGGCCTTTCGGGAGGCGAACAAGGACGGCACCAACAAGCCGTCGTGGATGGTGATGCGCGTGATTCCGGTGATTCCGCCGGAGCTGCGTCCGCTTGTGCCGTTGGACGGCGGACGGTTTGCGACCAGCGACCTCAACGACCTTTATCGCCGGGTGATTATCCGCAACAACCGGCTCAAGCGCCTCATCGACATTAAGGCGCCGGAGGTTATTCTCCGCAACGAGAAGCGAATGTTGCAGGAGGCGGTCGACTCGCTCTTCGACAATAGTCGCAAGTCCAATTCGGTGCGCGGCTCCTCGAACCGGCCCCTCAAGAGCCTCAGCGACATGCTGAAGGGCAAGCAGGGGCGCTTCCGTCAGAATTTGCTCGGGAAGCGTGTCGACTATTCCGGACGTTCGGTGATTGTGTCCGGCCCGCACCTGGAACTTCACCAGTGCGGCCTGCCAAAGGAAATGGCCGTCGAGCTCTTCAAGCCGTTTATCATTCGACGGCTCATCGAGCGGGGGATCGTCAAGACGGTGAAGAGTGCCAAGAAGTACGTCGACCAAAAATCGCAGGACGTCTGGGATATTTTGGAGAAGGTTATACAGGGGAGGCCGGTCTTACTCAACCGTGCCCCCACGCTTCACCGTCTCGGCATTCAGGCCTTCCAGCCGGTCCTCACCGAGAGCAAGGCCATCGAGATTCACCCGCTGGTCTGTCCGGCGTACAACGCCGACTTTGACGGCGACCAGATGGCCGTGCACGTGCCGCTTTCCCACGAGGCGTGCCTGGAGAGCATGGTGCTGATGCTGTCGAGCCACAACGTGCGAAGCCCGGCCGACGGTGGGCCGCTGGCGGTGCCGAGCCAGGACATGGTCCTCGGTCTCTACTACATTACGAAGGCGAAGGCCAACCAGAAGGGCGAGGGCATGCGCTTCGCGAGTGTCGACGAGGTGCGGCAGGCGTACGACCAGGACAGGGTGGCCCTCCACGCCAAGATTAAGCTGCGCGATCCGGACGGATCGGGCGAAATCCTGAGCACGACCGTCGGTCGTGTCATCTTCAACGAGACGCTCCCCGACGGGCTGGACTTCGTCAACGAGGTGCTCACGACGAAGAACATCCGCCCGGTCATCGCGAATGTCTTGAAGAAGACGGGCTTCAAGAAGACGGCCCGCTTCCTTGACGACATCAAGGACATGGGCTTCCGGCGCTCCACGACGTCGGGCATGACGTTCTCCCTTTCCGACATCATTATTCCGGAGGAGAAGGAGAAACTCATCGAGGAGGCCAATGAGAAGGTACAGAAGGCCGAGCAGAACTACTCGATGGGCTTCATCACCGACAACGAGCGGTACAACCAGGTCATCGACGTCTGGACGAAGACGAACAACCGGGTCTCCCAGGTGCTCTTCAACGCCCTGAAGGAGCACAAGGAAGGCTTCAACCCGATCTTTACGATGGCCGACTCCGGCGCGCGTGGATCGAAGGAGCAGATTCGTCAGCTCGGCGGTATGCGTGGGCTGATGGCCAAGCCGCAGAAGAGCGTGGGCGAAGGCGGCGGCGAGATTCTGGAGAACCCGATCCTCTCCAACTTCAAGGAGGGCCTGTCGGTGCAGGAGTACTTCATTAGCACCCACGGTTCGCGGAAGGGACTGGCCGACACGGCGCTTAAGACCGCCGATGCCGGTTATCTCACGCGTCGTCTCGTGGACGTGACGCAGAGCGTAACGGTGACGGAGCACGACTGCGGCACGCTGCGCGGCATTAGCGTGGGGGCGCTGAAGGACAACGAAGAGATTGTGGCACCGCTCTCCGATCGCATCGAGGGCCGGGTATCGGTGCACGATGTGTACGATCCCCACACCGACGAGCTGATCGTCGAGGCCAACGAGCTGATCACAGAGGAGATTGCGGACCGCATTGCCGAGACCTCGATCGAGGAGATCGAGATTCGCTCGGTGCTCACCTGTGAGGCACAGCGCGGAGTGTGCACGCTCTGCTACGGACAGAACCTGGCGACCGGGCGCATGGTCGAGGTGGGCGAGTCCATCGGCGTGGTGGCCGCTCAGTCCATTGGGGAGCCGGGGACGCAGCTTACCCTCCGGACCTTCCACACGGGCGGTACAGCGACGCGCGTCTCGGCCGAGTCGACGATCCAGGCCAAGTTCGACGGCACCGTCGAGTTTGAAAACCTGCGGACGGTGACGTACGAAGACTCCGACGGTCCGAAGGAGATCGTACTGACGCGTCAGGGCGAGATCCGCATCATGGATTCCGATGAGGACGGCCGCGAACTCACCAGCTACGTGGTGCCGTACGGCGCTGAACTTACCGTTGAGGAGGAGGCCGAGGTGGAGGAGGGAGATGTTCTCGCCAGCTGGGACCCCTACAACAGCCTCATCCTCACGGAGGCCACGGGGACGGTGCGCTTCGAGGATGTCATCGAAGGCACGACCTACCGGGAAGAGACCGACGAGCAGACCGGCCACAAGGAGAAGGTCATTGTGGAGAGTCGGGAGCGCACCCTTACTCCGACGATCGTCGTCGAGACCGACGACGGCGACGAGCGAGACTACAACATGCCGGTCGACGCCCGTATCCAGGTGGATGAGGGCGATAAGGTGCAGGCCGGACAGACCCTCGCGAAGATGCCGCGCCAGGCCGCACAAACCAGCGACATTACCGGGGGTCTGCCGCGCGTCGAGGAGCTTTTCGAGGCCCGCACCCCCGACGAACCGGCCGAGGTCAGCGAGATCGACGGCATTGTGAGCTTCGGCGACCGGAAGCGCGGTTCGCAGGAGGTCATCGTCACGAGCCGCGACGGGGAGATGGAGAAGAGCTACATGGTTTCTCTCTCCAAGCACATGCTCGTCCATGAGGGCGACTACGTGGAGGCCGGCGACCGGCTTTCGGACGGCCAGATTGCCCCGCACGACATCCTGTCAATCAAGGGGCCGCGCGCCGTGCAGGAGCACCTCCTCAACGAAGTGCAGGAGGTTTACCGCCTCCAGGGCGTCGACATCGACGACAAACACTTCGAGGTTGTGATCCGGCAGATGATGAAGCGGGTGAACATTACCTCGCCGGGCGACACCCACTTCCTCGAAGAGGACGTGGTGGATCGCCAGAAGATGGCCGAGGCCAACGACGAGCTCTACGACAAGTTTGTCGTAACCGACCCGAGCGATGCCGACGTGAAGATCGGCGAGATCATCAGTCGGCGGCGACTCCGAGAGCTGAACTCCGACCTGAAGCGGGAAGACAAGCCGGAGATTGAGGTTCGTGAGGCTCGGCCTGCTGTGGGTGAGCCGGTCCTGCTTGGCATCACGAAGGCGTCGCTTGCGACCGACTCCTTCATCTCGGCGGCCTCCTTTCAGGAGACGACGAAGGTGCTCACGAACGCGGCCATCGAGGCGAAGACCGACCCGCTCGACGGGCTCAAGGAGAACGTCATCGTGGGCCACTCGATTCCGGCCGGAACGGGACAGCGGCAGTATCGCGACCTCGTGGTGGGCTCGAAGTCCGAACTCGAGGAACTGCAGGCGGCCATTGGCGGCGACGGCGAGGCGGCCGGTGGCGATGGAGCTGCCGGCGACGGCGCGCCGAGCGAGGACGAGGTTGAGCAAATCGAGGCCTCCTCTGAGTCGGAGGGATAAGCCTGAGCACGCTACGTGCTTTCCACATTTGATTGAATGTAGAAGGCCCCAGCACCTTGTGGTGTTGGGGCCTTTTTACAGGGCTCTAGCAGCCGAGTCAAAACAATCACGTCAGGTGCTGGGCGCATCTCGATCTCATCGGCAGGCATGCGCCATGTGCTGATAACGCCGTGGATCTATCCCCTTTTGCCAAGCCGACGGGGGCTCAAAAGTCCCTAATCCCAACGGTTGACATCGAAAACCACGCACCATTTCTGCTTGTACGCAGACGAGTTGGCGAGGGGGACTTCCTTCGGGGGGGCGGCGAGCACGTCCTGACCACTGTTCTCTCTGTGCTATGACGATCTTTGATGCGCTGGTGCTGTTGGGGGCCGCCTTCGGAATTGGAGGGCTCGTCGCTGGGGGAGAGGGTCTCCGACGGATGGGCGTGTCGGCCACCGGGACGCGACGGATTGTTCATGCCGGAGTGTGTGTTTTCGTCGCCGCCGCGCCCTGGGCGTTCTCCGGGCCGGGTCCCCTATATCTCCTTGCGGGAGGCTTCGTTCTAGTCAATGCGGGCGCGTGGGGACTCGGCTGGTGGCCGAGTGTGCACGCTGCTCGGCCGTCGAGTTGGGGCACCATCGCGCTCCCCGCGGCCGTGCTGCCGGCCTTGGCTGTTACGTGGAGCGCGGCGCCCAGTCGAATTCCCCTCTTTCAGATCGCGTTTCTAGTAGTTGGACTGGCCGATCCAGTCGCGGCCTGGGTGGGGCAGCAGTACGGACAGCGGCGTCTTACGGACTCGGCAACCCTGTGGGGGATCTTGGCCTTTGCGGGAAGTGCATTCCTGCTCGTGACACTTGTCCTTCAGGGAACGGGGAAGCCCTTGGCGTATGCGGTGTCCGTTGCCGTACTGGTTGCCGTGGCAGCCACGACGGTGGAGGCAATCAGTCAGAACGGATGGGACAACCTCACCGTCGTCATTGCGATTCTTTCGGTACTGGTGCCGGTATGGGAGGGGACTGTGCCTCTTGTTCACATGGCAGGAGCGATGGCGGTGGGGGCAGGCGTTGGAGCAGGGGCGTGGTGGGCAGGGACGCTCGACGGGCCCGGAGCATCCGCGGGGGCCCTCTTCGCAGCGTCCCTTGTCGGTCTCGGCGGCGCTCCGTGGGCCGTGCCCGCGCTCGCGTTCTTCGTTCTGTCGAGTGCGTTGTCCGCCCTTCCGGCACGGGATGATAGGGGACCGGCCCCAGATGTTCGGCGCACACTTCGTCAGGTGATGGCCAATGGAGGAGGGGCCTGGGCGCTTCTCCTCATTTGCGCCCTTGGAGCCGGAGGAACGGTCCTTTGTGCAGGCTGCTACGCAGGATTTCTCGGCGCTCTGGCGTCCGCCGCGGCCGACACCTGGGCGACCGAAGTGGGAACGCGATACGCCGGACGTCCTGTTTCGCTGATCGATGGAATGCGGGTATCGAGGGGGGCATCGGGGGCAATTTCCGTGCTTGGGACCGTTGCGGCTCTTTTGGGGGCCGCCACCGTGGCCCTCGCTGCTCACGTGTCGGCCTCCGGGGATCTCCTTGGGGCAGTACCGGTGGGAGGAATCATCGGGGCCGGCCTGATTGGGATGGGATGCGATAGTCTCGTGGGGGCGACGCTCCAGGCGCAGTACGCGCCGCGGGCAGGAACGGCAGCGCCCGAGCGCCCAGCTACGCCAACGGAACGGCCGGTTCGTGGGTGGGGGATGGTGGACAACGACGTGGTGAATGGGATCGGGTCCACCGGAGGCGCAATCGCGGCTGTGCTTTTCTGGCTGATATAGCAGGGGGCGTAAGAGTAACCTTCACGAGATCGGTGCTCGACGTGGTTGTATGGCCACGCGCTCTCTTTTTATTTATGTATCGGTACTACCTTCCTGTCGCTCGTGACTCTACCGAAATGACGTGTGTCCATGGCCTGGTATAAACAGCTGCACTGGCAAATCCTTATTGGTCTCGTTCTTGGTCTTGCCTACGGAGTCGTTGCGGCGAGTGCCGGGTGGGCCGGATTTACGAGCGACTGGATTGCGCCGTTCGGGACCATCTTCCTGAACTTGCTGAAGCTGATCGCGGTCCCCCTCATTTTGGCTTCATTGGTGGTAGGAGTAGCGTCGCTCCGAGATCTCAAGAAACTCTCCCGAATTGGGGGAAAGACGCTAGGGCTGTACCTGCTCACTACCACGATCGCACTTACGCTCGGGCTCGTTCTGGTGAATACCCTACAGCCCGGCAACACTGTGACCCAGGAAACCCAGACGAAGTTGGAGCAGACCTATCAGGATGAGGTTGAGATGAGCAAGAAGCTCGCCTCAGACGCAAAAAACCGTGGTCCCCTCCAGCCGCTCGTTGATCTGGTGCCCGCCAACTTCTTCAGTTCGGCGTCGGACAATGGAAATATGCTCCAGATCGTGTTCGTTGCCATTTTCATCGGCATCGGTCTGCTTCTAATTCCGAAAGAGGATGCCGAACCCTTACTCTCGTTCTTTCGGAGTCTGAATGAGCTCGTGATCAGGCTCATTGACCTCATTATGTATACGGCGCCGATCGGGGTCTTCGGGCTGCTCGCGGACGCCATCACGTCCATTGCTACGGGAAGTGCGGGCAACATCGTGAGTTTGCTTGGGGCGCTCGGGTTCTATTGTCTGACCGTGGTGATTGGGCTGGCGATCATGGTCTTTCTTGTGTATCCCATCTTTATGTCGCTCTTCACGCCGGTTGCAGTGGGCGACTACTTCCAGGCCATCCTGCCGGCGCAGCTCGTGGCGTTTTCGACCTCGTCGAGCGGCGGCACCCTGCCGGTGACGATGGAAGTGTCGGAGAAAAACCTTGGGGTGTCGGAGGAGATTGCGTCGTTCGTACTGCCGCTCGGAGCGACCATCAATATGGATGGCACGGCCCTCTACCAGTCGGTCGCGGCCGTTTTCATTGCCCAGGTGCTTGGCATTGGGCTTGCCATCTCCCAGCAACTGAACATTGTGCTGTTGGCAACGCTGGCTTCGATCGGGGCCGCCGCGGTGCCGAGCGCCGGAACTGTTATGCTCGTCGTGATCCTGGAGTCGATTGGCGTGCCCAGCGCTGGCATCGCGCTCATCTGGGCGGCAGACCGGCCCCTCGACATGCTTCGCACGACAAACAACGTGACGGGCGACACGATGGTCGCTTCTGTCATCGCGCAGTCCGAAGGGCAGCTGAATTTTCCGACCAACGGGGTGCAGATGGACGTGATGGACGTGCAGGACACTCCTCAGACGGAGTCTGCGGAGGAGACCACTGCCTGACCCGTCGGCTCGAAACGATTCCGTCACGACTCGGCACCGGGGGGAAGCGGACGGAAAGGGAGGCACGGATATCGGTTCTACAGATCCGGAGTTTTGCTCGCCAATCTCCTTGATTCATGTCTGCTGTTCCTCCTGCTCGCGTTCGGGCTCTCAACGATGCCGCCGTTCGGGGCACGCGCCGGTACGTTCTGTACTGGATGCAGCAGTCGCAGCGGGCCCAGCACAACCCCGCATTGGACTATGCCATTCAGCGGGCCAACGACTTGGGGAAGCCGCTCCTCGTCGTCTTTGGGCTGACGGACGACTATCCGGAGGCCAATCGTCGTCATTACACGTTCATGCTCGAGGGGCTCCGAGAGACGCAGGAGGCGATGCAAGAGCGGGGAGTCATGATGGTTGTGCGTCACGGGGCGCCCGATGCGGTCGCGCTGTCGTATGCGGATGCCGCCGCGGTGCTGGTGACCGATCGGGGATACCTGCGTCATCAGAAGCGGTGGCGGCGACGGGTAGCCGATGAAGCATCCTGTCTGGTGACGGAAGTGGAAGGGGACGTAGTGGTGCCGGTCGAGACGGTCACCGACAAGGCAGAGTACGCCGCCCGCACGATCCGTCCGAAGATTCACGAGCACCTCGACCGGTTTCTTGCGCTTCCTGAGCCGGCTTCAGTTCGCATTCCGTCGATGGACCTAGAGGTGGACGACGGCCTCGTCCTCAACAATGTAGAGGCGGTTGCAGACCAACTGGACCTGGATGACAGCGTGGCTCCTGTCCGGGCTCTGTACCGCGGCGGCTTTTCGGAAGCGGAGGCGATTCTGGAGTCTTTCCAGCAGAAGCACCTGGACGGCTACGACGAGAACCGAAATCAGGTGCAGTCGAGTGCGGTTTCGCACATGAGCAAGTATCTGCACTTTGGACAGATCTCGCCGGTGTGGCTGGCCCAGCAGATCCAAGAGACGGAGGCGCCGGAGGAGGACATTGAGTCCTACCTTGAAGAGCTGATTGTTCGACGAGAGCTGGCCGTCAACCACGTACATTTTCGGCCGGATACCTACGACGACTTCGCGTGCCTTCCAGAGTGGGCGCGCGAGACGCTCACCGATCATGCCGACGATGAGCGCGAGCATGTGTACACCCAGACGGAGTTGGAGGGAAGCAATACACACGATCCGTACTGGAACGCCGCGATGAAGGAGATGCGAGAGACCGGTTACATGCATAACTACATGCGCATGTACTGGGGCAAGAAAATTCTGGAATGGTCTCCTGATCCCCAAACGGCCTTTGAATGGACGCTGGCGCTCAATAACCGATATTTTCTGGATGGACGGGATCCAAACTCTTACGCAAATGTGGCCTGGGTCTTCGGGCTACACGACCGCGGCTGGAAGGAGCGTCCAGTGTACGGGAAGGTGCGGTACATGAGTAAGGGGGGGCTTGAGCGGAAGGCCGACCCCGACGCTTACGTGGAAAAAGTAGATCGCCTGTCGGCTGAGGCACAGGCTCCCTCCGAACGGAATCGTGGATGATCAACGCCATGGATAACACCCGAAAAGGTCAACTATTTCACCTCACGTTTTGGGGCGCTGCCCTCTTGTACGTATGGGTGATTGCAATGCTCTGGCTTGGTCCGGAGTGGGGAATGTCGGGACGTACCTACTTCTTTGTCGCCATTTTGCCCGCTGTTGTGGGGGTTGTGTCGATGGCGGCCGCAGTAGGGCTCTACATGGATCTGTATCAAGACGACTCCTGAAGCGTCCCGAGTACACGTCTATGCGACGATCTCCTTTGGTACCAGTGTCCCAAGCGTCGTTGGGGCACGGAAGTGTGGACGTATGGATGTGGACGTCACGTTCATCCGCGCCTCCAGACTTCCATACCCACGCGAGGCCGAAGGTCCGCTGACGCAGTACCCCTTGCAGCCGGAGGCGATATGCCGTCGAGGCGAATCAGAAGGCGTGCGCAGAGGGCTATACTGTCGCCTGCTCGGTCGTCTTGGTATTGATCCAGGCTGGATTGATGCCCCCGATGATGCTCCCGTAGATGAGATGCAGCACGAGGGTTGCCACGACGTACTTCGCCGCAGAGCCGAGGTAGAGGGGATGATCGGGAGCGAGTGTGTGCCCAATTCCGCCAGCGCCGAAGATGCCCCATCCGATAAGCGGAGAGTAGACCAGCATCATGAAAAGCCAGAGGCCTACTGCGAGAGTGAGGCCGGCCTTCACGTCGATGTCAGCGCCGGCATAGGCCACGAGGACAACGGACCAGGTGGCGCCGTAGCCGAAGTGGGCGAGAAGGGGGAGGGGGCCGATGTTCAGGCCGAACTGCTCAAGGAAGGCGGCCGAGGGAGGAAGATTAAACGGGGCGATGCCCGTCCCGTGAATTCCAAGGGTGAGGAAGGCAAACATTACAAGGCTGCCGAAAGCCCCGACGACTGCTGCTTTAAACCACTTCATGATCACTGTGCTGGGTTGGTGAGCGGAGCCAGAAGAACGCGCACCGAATCCTGATGAATGCGCGTCCTTTTTGTCGGTCTCACGCCAGAACGTTACGTACGACCAGCACATTCAGCGCTCCCGGATCAGTTCACCGTTGTTTGTTGCTCGAATTCGATCCAAACGTCGAGGCCGCGACCAGAGCCAAATGGAGATCCGGCAGCGGCGTAGGCATGTCGTCGAGCTTTCCATTCGAGGTCGACGAAGACACGGAGGGCGGTGCGCTCTGAGTCAGTCATGGCACGGGGAGGGGATTTTGCAAAACAGCGTCATGGGACAGACACACAGAAGCCCAGAGTCTAACGTTGCTATGAACGCAGGAGGCTTCACGAGCGAAGACGGACGACGCGACGAGAAGGGAAAAGGTTGTGGTTGGATCCGCGAGGCAGAAGCAGAGCAGTTCGACGGCGCGAAGACCTAGAGCGCCGATTCGAATAGCGGGAGGCGCCAAGGAGGCTCGAAGGGGCCGGCCGAGCCCCGGTCTCAAAGCGCTACGGGAGACAGAAGGAGCCCGTCCCCACTCAGATCTTGTTGGGCTGTCGAGGGGCCATTCCCCTCCTCCTGGGGGAATCACACAACGTCCACTTCCCCCTCAATGCCATTTTCCTCCAGCGTGTCTCGGATGGAAGGGGCAATGCTATACTCAATAGAGCTGGGCATGACCTTCGCCACGAGCCACGCGATAACCCCCTGCTCCCAGGCTGCCTTCGCCGGGTTGTCGATAGTGATTTCCATGCCCTGAGAGCCTTTCTTCTTGACGGTCACGTCGATGCCCCGGCCGGCGAGGCCCTTTTGCAGGCGATCGGCCATCTGGTTGCGCACGGCCGATTCGATGTTTGCCCCGGCCATGGCGCCGGACCGCATGGCCTGGGATCCCATCTGGCGTTGGGCAAGTTGCTGAGCGTCGAGAATCAAAACCTCAATCATGGGGACAACCGGGCTGCGACGAAAACACGAAGGAGAGACGTACCAATCCGAAGCAAAACCGCAACTGCCTGTGGGGCGCACAAGGACGACGCGCCACGTTTCTGAAACAGGAGAAGGCGTGTTTGCGGGGAATGGTACATGCCAACATCAAATGGATCGCTCGTATTGACGAGTTGGGCTCCGAGTTTCCGACTGCGAATAATTTTCGACTTGGCGGTGCGCACTGAACGGGGAAGCCTTTCAAGAAATCCATACCCGTCAATCCGACAGAGGGACATCAAGGGGGATCCACTTGTGGTTGATTCTTGACGGGAGGAGGGTGAATTCGTACAATACCAAAATGACACCTCCTATTTCCCTTCTCATCGATTCTGTCTCTCTTATGGAAACGACTCAAGCTGAGCGCGATGCTGAGGTTTTTCAGACCATTTGTAACTGGGTGGGCGACATCGGGCTGGTCATCTCAAGAAAAAATACTGACGAGTATCTTCTCGTCGTCGAGGATGAGGAGCGTGGCATCTCCAACATGGTAATCGACTGTGAAGACCCGATTGTCGAGATTCAACAGTCCATCATGGCAGTGCCGGGCGAGGCCGACACTGCTCATTTGTTCGAACGGCTGCTTCAAATGAACGGCACGCTCGTGCACGGCGCGTTCATGTTGAGTGACGATGGGACACAGATTCGTTTTCGCGACACCCTGCGGCTCGGCACGCTCGATTTGGAGGAGCTGCGTGGGACGATCAATGCCCTCCACTTCGCTCTGGAGGAGTATGGCGACGAGCTCATCGATCTGCGCCGTAGCCTCGACTAGTGTGCGACGGGGGAGCGTTGAGCATCCGGCGCTTGAGGCGTCGGATGACCGACAGCTCTGATTTTCGACTCAGCGTTGCCTCCTGTGATTTCCATTCTCGGAGCAGAATTGTCCGAATTCCTCTCGGTTCTTCACCAACCCCTGATCAGTCATGAGTCTATTCAAGCGCGCTATCAACATGTTCAAGTCCGAAGCCAACGCCGCCCTCGATGAGGCGGAGGACCCCGAGAAGATGCTTAAACAGGGCATCCGCGACCTCAAGAGTGACCTGCGCGATGCCAAGGAGGCGCTCGCCGAGACGAAGTCGGTGGTCAACAAGCTGGAGCGAGATTTGAACGAGGCCCGCAAGCGAGCCGACAAGTATCAGAGCGACGCCAAGAAGCTATTACAGAGAGGCAAGGAGGGAGATATGGATGAGCAGAAGGCCGACCAGCTGGCCCGGAAGGCCCTCAACGAAAAGAAGCAGGCCGAAAGCAAGGTCGAACAGCTCCAGTCCAGCTACGAGTCGCAGAAGAAACAGGCCGACCAGCTACAGCAGCAGGTGAGCAAACTGCAACAGAAGATCAGCCAGTATGAGAGTGAGCTAACCACCCTACGTGCCCGCTCAAAGGCCGCGACCGCTACGCGCAAGGTGAATGAGGAGCTCGCCCAGAGCGATAGTGACGGGACCATCGCCATGATGGAGCGAATGAAGGAGAAGGTGGAGAAGGAGGAAGACATGGCGGAGGCCTATGGGGAAATGGCGGAAGAAAACAAGAGCGTGGACCAGGAAATCGAAGATGCACTCGGGGAAGCGAGCAGTTCCGACACCGACGACGAACTCGCAGCGTTGAAAGCGGAGCTCGATAGCGAGAAGTAACGAGCGGCCTCAGCGTTTGGGGAGGCTCCCCTGCCGTCACTCTGAGCTTCCTTCGAGAACGCTCGTCGCGTCTACTCCACAGCTTCACCTCGACTGATGGGTACTTCAGGCTCGCTCGACCAGCTGCGCGAGGGCTTCATGCTCGACTATGATATGCGCACCTGGGAGGTGAGGGGACACAAAACATACGAGCAGGAGGGATGGCCGGCCGATGAATGGAGGCTTACATGCGGAGGAGACGTGCTTTTTCTGGAGCATGAGTACGTGCAGGGCGATCTCTTTCGGCTGCTGCGTCCGGCTGACATTACCGACGTCACGGTTGAGGGGGAGCCCTTTCTGGCGGCGGTGCGTGAAGAGGATCCTCCCAATACCGTTACCTACCAGGGCGAGGAGTACGTTCTGGCCGAGGAGGACGCACGGATTCAGGATTCGTCGAGTCGGGTCGTTCGTTCCCGTAGCGATGCCTGGCTGATGGGGGTATGTGGAGGAATTGCTGAGCATCTGGACATCCCGCCGACCTACGCTCGGATTGGGTTTATCGCGGCGATTCTGGTGTCGGGACTCTTTTCCGGTGGAGGATCGGGATGTCTTCTGATTCCAGGGTACTTTATCGTAGGGGCGAGCATGTCGAAAGCGCCTCCGTCGCCTCCAAGAGACGACCTTTCCCACTACTGGGTGTACCAGGGGGAGGAGGGGTTCGTGGCGTTTCAATGTCTGGGAAGCAACGACTGGCACGTGTACGCCGGACGTGAAGTAGAGCCGTACGAATTCGACAACATTCTCCCTCGCGCGTCCTCTTAAATGCACCTTCTCTGCCTGTCATGTCTCTCTCCCGTCGCTTGAAGCGCATTGTTCGGGCCCATCTCGGCGACCTCCGTGCAGATTCGAACGGGCCGGAGACGACGGACGTAGACTGGGACGATCCGCTGTCGTCGGAGCCGCCGTCCGGTTCGGGGGCGTCGTCCGCCGAGGTGCCGCCCGACGTTGCGAAGGCGTACCGGGCGCTGGAAGTGCCGGTGGGGAGTGACCGCGAAACCGTGAAAACGGGCTACCGGCGCGTAATGAAACAGTATCATCAAGACCGCTTCGAACAGGACGAGGAGAAGCGGGAAGTGGCAGGTGAGGTCTCCAAGCGCGTCAATGCGGCCTATCAGCGCGTTCTCGAATACCTGGACGAGTCGTCCTGAGCGTTCTACATCGTCTCCCCATCCGTTTTTGCATATCTACATTCCTGTCCCATGTCGAGTGTATCGTCCGCCTCCGATTCGGCCTCTTTCGGTGCCCCCGAATCGTGCTACGGGCGGCACCTGATCTGCGAACTCTACGGGGCCTCTCGTCTTGCCGATGTGGAGCACGTCACACACGTGTTGGAGCAAGCGGCGGAGGTGTGTGGGGCCACCCTGCTGGAAACGCACCTCCATCCCTTTGAGGAAAATGGGGGCGTGACGGGGGTCATTCTCCTGGCCGAATCTCACATCACGATCCATACGTGGCCGGAGCACGACTATGCTGCTGTTGATATCTTCCTCTGCGGTGACTGTGCTCCTGAGGACGGGGTGCCGGTATTAAAGGAGGCCTTTGCGCCCGATACCGTACAGCAGGCTACGTTTGAGCGCGGACGCCCCTCTTGAAGGACGGAACGGAGTTAGACTGGTATGTACATCAGAAATCGGATCCCCCACCTCGTGAACGCCGGAGTCCTGATCGTTGTGTTGGTGGGGAGTTTGTTGCTGTACCCCACTCTTCCTGAGCAGATGCCCCATCACTTCAGTGTTTATGGGACGGCCGATGCCTACTGGGGGACAACCCTGGGACGTTGGCTGTTACTCCCGGGCCTGAGCATTCTTAATGCGGGAACTCTGTACGGGACGGCCTGGGTCGTGACGAATGTTCCTGCATCCTGGATCAGTGTGCCTGGTCAAGAGGCCGATGAATTGTCGACCGACACCGAACAGAAACGCGTACGGCGAACCGTGGAGCGGGCCTTGTACTGGATGGCGACGTTCACGCTCTTCCTTTTCGTTGCCCTTCAGGGGGGCATCTACTACGTAGCTGTGACCCCCGCAACGTCGCTTCCAGCGCTCGTTATGGGCATGCAGGTGCTAGGACTCCTGGGCATTGGGAGCGTCACCGTGAGACTGGTCTGGGAGTCTTCGTAGAGGACGGTCGGTCCGACGTGGCGTTTGCATCATCCAAAGACCTGCACACGAAAGAGAGGGGGGAGGACTGGAGCTTCGAAGGATGAGATCCCGGCACGCGGAAACCGATTCCTGCATATTTTTCCTAGTTGAGATGTTTCCCTGAACGGAACTCCCCCTCCCTCTATACATCGAATATCGGCGATACTTGATGAAATAGGTTTCCGGTATGCAAACAAAAGCAGACCAGTTCGACGCTGAGATGGCGAAAATGGCCGAGCAGGCCAAAGCCCTTTCCCATCCGGCCCGTCTGGCCATTCTTCGGGTATTGGCCGAGCGCTCCGAGTGCATTTGCGGAGAGATCGTCGAGGACCTGCCCCTTGCCCAGTCCACCGTGTCTCGCCACCTGAAGGTGCTGAAGGAGACGGGACTCATCCAGGGCACCGTTGATGGTCCCAGCGTGTGCTACTGTCTTGCTCCGGAGGCCATTGCGGCTCTGCGCGACCAGTTCGGTGCGTTCTTCGACGGCCTCTCGGAGGCTGCTGATTCTATCTCCTGCTAATTCTGTCGCTTATCCATGGAGAAGCCCGCGGTTCTCTTCCTTTGGCCCCACACCTCTGTGCGCTCGGAGATGATCACATGATTGTTGCGCGACTGCTACGACGTGGGAGACCTCTCGTCCCGCTTAGGTTTCCTGCCAGGGCCGGTTTCTAAAGTCGATAGGAGGGGGGCTCGCCTCTCGCTGACATTCGTGATCCGCGGTTACTGCTTTGCGTACTCCTGGACACCGGCGGACTCGACCATGAGGTCGAACAGGTCGGTGTTGCGGGTGAATCCCCCGAGGGCTTCGCTTCCCGGGCCGAGGGCGGCCAGCTCCACGTAGTCACTCGTGTGGTCGGTGCCTAGCCAGTTTACGGATGTGTAGTTGGCCTGAATGGCGGCGAGCACCGTGTCGGGCTCACTCTCCTTTCGGTAGGCTGCCTCGTAGTGTCCTCGAAGGGACTCCTGCAGGATTTCGGCCTCGTCCCGCGTGATGGGGAACTGCCATGCGGTTTCGACCCGATTCTGAATCTCTCGGTACGTGCTGCTTTCGTCGAGTTTGGAAAGGATCCAGTCGTTTGTGTATTGGAAGTCAGCGATACGGTCAAACATCGCGTTCGAGTCGCTATAGCGGTCGCCCGCGGCGTTGACTCCCGGATTGGCGTTGCCGTGATCGGTGGTGATGATGACGAGCGTGTCGTCGCGGTCCTGGGCGAAGTCGAGCACCGTGCCAATCGTGTCGTCGAATTCGATCTGATCGTAGACGAGGGCGCCGGTGTCAGCGTTGTGGGCGCCGTGGTCTACGCGTCCGCCTTCGACCTGAAGGAGAAACCCGTCGCGGTTGCGGTCGAGCCGCTGGAGCGCGGCCTCGGTCATGGCCGGCAGCCGCGGCACCTGCTCCTGGTGGGCCGGCGTGTGGCGGTAGTCGAGGAGGTAGGGGAGGTGGGTGTCGTTGAACGTCCCGAGGATCCGTCCTTTGTGGTTCCATTCTTGAAGGTCGGTCTTTGATTCGGCGACCGTATATCCCTTCTGTCGAAAGTCGTCCAGGAGATTGGAATTGTCTGTCCGGGTGTTGGGGACGAAGTGTCGCCGACCGCCCCCGAGGAGCACGTCGTACTCCCGTTCCAGGTACTGGGCCGCAATCTTATCCTCACTCCACCGCTCAGGCATGTTGATCCCGAAGCCCGCCGGGGTGGCGTGCGTGATCCGGGTGGTGGTCACCAGGCCTGTGCTCTTGCCCGCGTCTCGCATGATCTGGAGAATCGTACGGTATTCGTCTCCGTCCTCGCTCATGTTGACCGCCTCGTTGTAGACCCGGTGGCCGGAGCCCCAGGCAGAGGCAGCGGCCGCGGAGCCAGTGACGATCGAGTTGGCTGAGGCCATGTCCATGAGCCCCCGTTGCACACGCCCCTCTTCGTAGAGCCGGATCCAGTTTGAGGCACGGTCCTCGTGACGGCGCAGGTGGAGGTCGGCCATCGTGAGGGTCCCGGCACTCATGCCGTCAGTCACGAGAAAGATGATGTTTTTGGCCTTGCCCGCTGCGTCGATTGCGTCGAGGGTGGTGGCCGAGCGGCCCTGTGCGGGTCCGGCTAGGCCGGCGGTGCCGAGACCGAGGGCAGAAAGGGCGCCCGTCTTCAGAAAGTCGCGGCGTGAGGAGGTATGGTCGGAAGAAGCGTCGGCCATAGGAATAAGCAACAGGGAGAATAATGCGAGTATGCTACTGGAGAACGTGCAGCAGAGGTTCAAGATGGGGCAGTTGCAGAGGACATCCCCTCTTCGTTGCTCCAGGATATCTCTGTACGATTGCCCGTCAGATGGGAGAGAGGGGCCTTCTGTAGGGGGACGAAAACGACTTCCGTACTTCGTTAAGGGCGCACTCTGAAAGTACTTCTTCCCTCTGGTCAGGGCGCACTCTGAAAGTACTTCTTTTCTTTAGTCAGTGCACCGTTGGACGCCAAGAGCATGATTCTCGTCACGCGCATTGCTGCTACGGATAGACTGTAAACATCACAGGGATGTCCAGCAGCGACGATGGAGCATATGTCTCTCGTTTGGAGAGCGATTCCATCGTGGCAGCCACGATCATTTCAGTAAAAAGATACGGAGATCCCGACCGGGAATCCAGGCAGTTTCTGCCGCGGGCTCAGGGACAAACCCAGAATACAATTGTCTCGTTTTCCACCGCTGAACCTCCTGGCACAGAGATCTCAGGGGCATACACAGAAGAACCCCCTTTCTGATGAGGGCCAATCCGCATGCATGGACTTCTGACTCGCCACTGATGGTTTGAGGACACGCGCCCGTGGGATCGTTATGAGCGGCAGACCGCCGTTCACGGACTGGGCTCGCAGCCTGGGAAAGGATGTCATGCCCGACAGGGAGCAGAACGTATCGCAAGAGAAATGAGAGGCCCTATCGGGGTCGACACTGTCGAGATACTCCGGTCCGAAGGTGCGACATGAGGCGAGAGGGGACAACCACGTACCACGACCGGAAGACGAGGACCGCGGGGGACGCCTGTTTAGTCGGGGCGCATCCACGCGATCCCAGCCTTCCGCTCATAGACGCGAGGTAGGGGCTATCCCTCTACAATCATGGTTCCCTGCATTGTGGCCCAGTGGCCGGGATAGGTACACACGTAGCCGTATTTGCCGGGCTCTGACGGGGTTGTGAAGGTGATGGAGACCGTTTCGCCGGGCTTCGCGATGGGCGTATGGGCGAGAATCTGGTCCGTTAGCTCTCCCTCTTGGGGAACGTAGTCGTTTGTAGATCCAGCCTGTGTGCCGGCCTGCCCAATCTTCTTGAGAACCCCCTCAGATCCGGACGTAGCGATAACAACATTGTGCTGCATCGAGGGGCTCGTTGCGGTATTGTCGAATACGAGCTTGATCGTTTCTCCGGCAGGGACGGTGAACTCGGTCTCTTTGTATTTCATCTGGTTGCCTTTCGGGTGAATGGTCACCGTCTTGGCAACGTCACCGCTGCCGGCCGACGATTTGCTTCCGGCCGCCGCGGAGGACTGATTGGAGGATCCGCCGCTGTTCTCGCTCGATCCGCCTCCGCATCCGACGAGGAGCGACGGGGCCCCTACGCCGACAGCGCCAAAGAGACCGAGTCGCTGGAGGAAGTTACGGCGAGAAACGTTCTGGTGGGGTTGAGAGGCGTTCTCTTCGTCCATGATGTTGAGGAGAGTCGTTGGAGAGTCCAGTGTTACCGTCTGCTTGAAGACAGCAGTCGACGGAGTTCGTGTCGGTGTCCAAGTTGAAGGAGTAGATCAGTCAAACGGTCCGGCGTTGGATAATTAATTAGGTGAATAGCTTTTTAATTGGAGGGAGTCGTCCAGGAGTGGGACCGTAGCACCGCTCTCAGCGTGTTCAGACCTGGCCGTCGAACGAGAAAAGTGAAACACCCGTCAGGAGGACGCGTCCAACCACATGAATTAATTAGCTACTAGACGTTTTTATTTGCGGCGGGTCGAATTCATCTCGTTCCATCCAACCCCTGGTATCATCTATGACGACATTCAATTCCGAAACCCCCATCGGTCACCTTGTTGCAAAGTATCCATCGTCGGCTCGTCTCTTCGATCGACTCGGGGTAGACTACTGCTGTGGGGGCGACCGATCGCTGCGCACCGCCTGTGCGGAGGAAGGCCTCGACGCCGATACGGTGATCCGAATGCTGGAATCGGACGTGGATCTCGACGCGGACGACGGGGCCGAGGGGGAGAGCACGAACTGGGCGGCCGCTCCGCTCGATGAGCTCATTGATCACATTGAAGAAACGCATCACGCCTACCTCCGACGCGAGTTGCCACGGCTAGAGTCGCTCCTCGAAAAGGTCGCGCACGTTCATGGGACCGATGCTCCATGGGTTGTCTCGGTAAAAGAGGTCTTCGCGGAGCTGAGGCCGAACATGGAGGCCCACATTGAGAAGGAGGAAGAGGTCGTGTTTCCCTTCATTCGGGCCTGTGTGGAGGAGGCGTCGCCCCCTTCGCCGGACGTTCTCGGCGGCGATCCCATCGCTCTCATGGAAGAGGAGCACGACGAGACAGGCGCGGCACTGAAGCGGATGCGGACGCTCTCGCATGACTTTGCGGTGCCGGAATGGGGATGCAATAGCTTCCGGGCCGTTATGGACGGGCTGGAGTCCCTGGAAACGGACACCCACCGGCACGTGCACAAGGAAAACAGCATCCTCTTTCCGCGAGCGCGTGCTCTCGTGTAGATTGATCGTTCCCTTTCGGCTTTAGGAGTCGTCCTGTTCATGCCAACGCCCGCCCGCTGGCTCATCAAGACTGCCCTGCTGCACCTCGTCTTGGCCCTTGGGCTCGCGCTCCTGCGTGCAGGCCAAGCTGCTGGACTCATGCCGGGCACTGCCGCCGCGCTCTGGCTGCCGCAGCTGCACCTTCTAACGGTCGGCTGGCTTACGCAGCTGATTTTCGGGGTGGCCTTCTGGCTGTTTCCCAGCCCGGCGCCCGGCACGCAGCCATCGCCTTGGCTCGTGTGGAGTGCCTACGGACTGCTAAATGCGGGTGTGCTTCTGCGTGTGGGAGGAGAACCCGGTTTCGTTCCCGAATCGGTCCAGACGTGGAGTCTTGCGGGGTCGGCGGCACTGCAGTGGGGTGCGAGCCTTTTGTTGGTGGCGCACTTCTGGGGTCGGATACGCTCGAAGTAGCTCACAGTCTCTGTAATCGGCCCGAGGCCACTGCCGAATGTCCACGATTAGTATCTGGTTCGTGCGGGCGTCTCTGGTGCACTTTGCGATCGGAGCCACGGTCGGCGCATGGCGTCTGGCGGCCACCGGTGGGGCCTTGCCGACCCTGCCGCTTTCGCTACGCGTCCTCCACGTAGAGGGCATGCTGATGGGATGGGTGTGCCAGTTGGCCTTTGGAGTGGCCCTGTGGATTCTGCCCTTCTCCAATCAGGTCTCTTCCGACCGTCGGCTTTGGGTGGCATGGGGGCTGCTGAACGGCGGAATTGTGAGCGTCATCGGGGCGCAGTGGGGAGCAACGCCGGTGCTTCAGCTTGTGGGGCGGAGCGCAGAGAGTGCCGCGGGACTGCTGGTGCTCTGGGTGCTGTGGCCGCGTGTGCTGGCCCTTCCGGCGCGAGGACACGAATAGGGGGCTGCATCAAGGAGACGCTCATGAGGAAGGGGGAGACGCGCTTGCTCATGCGAAGAAAATGTGCAGATCGTTCTAATAATAACGTTAGTTGGCTATTTTAACTTGAAAAAAGTCGTCACCGACTCTATTTCTGTACACCGACGAAGGAAAAGAGCCCTCTCGGGCCTCCAACATTGCGTTTGCTCACAAGACACCATTCTCCAACGATGCCAACGACAGACGAAAAGACCCTCGACGTACGCCCGATTCCTCCGCGCGAAAAGCACCCGACCATCTTCCAGACGTTCGACGATCTGGCGCCCGGCGACCACTTCGTGCTTGTGAACGACCATGATCCGAAGCCGCTGTACCACCAGTTTCAGGCTGAGCGGCCCGGACAGATGAAGTGGGAGTATCTGGAACAGGGACCGAAGGAGTGGCGCGTGAAGATCTCGAAGGTCGAGGAGCAGTCGTAGGGCGAAAGCGATCTCCGATTCGTCCCGACGATTTTCAAGAGGTCCACCTGAGAACACGAGCGATTGCCCGATGAGCACGCAGACCGACGGTTCCGACCTCGAGCAGGCCCGTGGGTCTGAGCAGGAGGGGAAGTCGTATCTCGAGGGTCCGCACTCGCTTGTCTCGCGGCTGCTGACGCTGATTCTGGGATCTCTCGCCTATTCGCTCGTGCGTGGACGAACGGCGCCGATGAATCCCTGGGGCGCGACCACGCCCGATTGGGGCGCGGTGACCACGCCGCCGATTCTGCACAACTACCGGTGCACTCCCGTCGTAACATCAGGGCCGTACGCCTTCCACTGCGCGCAACCTTACCGAATAGATTCCAACCGCCATGTCCTCCGCCCTTGATCTCGTCTCGTCCGACACGCGACGCGAGCTTTTGCAGATCATCAAGCGACGGGGAAGTCTGTCCGTCGATGAGGCCATGGAGGCGCTCGGCATGGCCCGCACGACCGTACGAGAGCACCTTCTGCAACTGAAGGAAAAAGGCCTCCTGGATCGAACTGTCGAGCGGAAAGGACGGGGCCGCCCGAGCCACCGCTACGAAATGACCCGGCGGGCCAAGGTGCTCTTTCCGTCCCGAGACGGCGAGCTTATGGGACGGCTCGTTCGGTTCCTGAACGAACGAGGCGCGGAGGATCTGGTGCAGACGTTCTTCGAGTCGTACTGGAATGATCGGACGGAGGCGGTGAAGCAGAAGCTGAAAGATGTAGCGTCTGGTGACATCGACGACAAGGTGGAAACCCTCCGGCAGATTCTGGAGGAGGAAGGCTTTATGCCCCAGATTTCTCGTGAGGACAATCGGGTGACGATTCGGGAGTGCAACTGCCCGTTTCCCGAGTCGGTGAAGGAGTCGCGCATTCCGTGCCGGTTGGAGGAGGAGTTTTACCAGGAGATCTTCGGAGGAGAGCTCGAACGGGTGTCCCACATCCCCGAGGGGAATTCCTCCTGCTCGTATGAGGTCGAGACTGAACCCGTCGCCTGAGCCGTCTCTCCGGATGTGAACACGAGGATCTCCTGAGGAAAGGGGAGTTTTGTCATAAATAAAACGTTAGTTAGCAAATTTACCGTTTATAATAGTGGGGAGGGGTAGGCGGAATTCGTCCATGCACACCAAGATTTGGAGGCCCCATGCAGCTTGCTCTCAGTAGTGCCGCGTTGCCCAACGCACCGATCGATACGCTCCGCCGTGCGGCCCAGCGCCGGGACCTCAAGGGGCTGGAGCTTGTGCTCGGAGCGGGACACGCACACGGAATCGGGACGCCTAGCGAATCGGCTCCGTCCGTTGTGGACGAGGGGCGTCCGAAGAAAGGAGGGATCCCGCCCGTACAGTGGCTTTTTGCAGGAAAGAAGCCGTCAATCACAGACGTTCTGTACTGGGGGCGGCAGGCCGCCCTTCTCGACGCCGGACTGCTACTCAGGAACACGATTCCGGAAACGCCGCTGGGGGTGCCGCTTGCCCTGGTGCACGGAACGGATCTTCAGGAGGCGCAGCGGGCGGCCGCCTGGGCCCGAGTGCATGACGCGAAGACGTGCTGGAACGTCGAGCTTGGGCAGCGGAAGCCGGCGCAGTTTGCCGATGTGCTCGACGCGACACTGCCGACCCTTGCTCACGTGCGCCTGCTGGGCGCCGGGCCGGAAACGCAGTCGGCGGCGCCGGGGACGGCGGGGACGGGTGCGGTTCTCAAGGAGCTGGCCCTGAACGGATATGCCCACACTGTTGCCCTTACCCCGTCCGCCAATGGCTCCACGTCCGAGTGGCGCGAGTGGCTGTTCGAAGGGCGGGGATGGGGCTGCGGAACGGCCGCTCAGAAGAAGGCTGCCCGAGCCGAGTCTGCCTCATGAGCGCGGCGTACCGAATGACCCTCATCCTGCGACGGACGCGCTCGCATCCATCATAGAATTCACCTTCTTACTCCACCATGACAGATCTCCAAGACACATCCGCCCAACGACAGCTCGACGTTCGACCCATCGAGCCCAAACACCGCTTCGAGCAGATTATGGACGCCTACCACGGCCTCTCGCCCGGGGACACGCTCGAGCTCGTCGTGGACCACGATCCCAAGTGCATGTACTACACTCTTGAAGCTGAGCATGGCGCGGAGACCTTCTCCTTTGAGTATCTGGAGGAGGGGCCGAAGGTGTGGCGGGTGCACGTTGCGAAAGAGGAGGCCCTGGAGCCGGCCGCAGCGTCCGACAAGGAGTGACACCCCCTTTTGCGTTCTGAACCACTTCTCCCAGGCCCATGCCCAAACCGATCCGCAAGCAAATTGCCGACATCCTCCGTCACGTCGACGATCCGGAGCTGGGCATCAACATCGTCGACCTCGGCCTAATCTACGGCCTTCAGTTTGACGAGGGCGACCTCACGATCCAGCTCACGATGACGACCCCGGCGTGTCCCTTGAGCGACTACATCAAGCGAAATATCCACAAGGTGACGGGGCAGGTGAAGGGGCTACAGCGAGTGCAGATTGAGATCGTGTGGGATCCGCCCTGGTCGCCGCAGATGATGGAGCCGGAGGTGCGGAGCCGCGGCTTTCGTCAGCCCCCGCAGTACGCGTCCCAATACACCTGATCCAACCGCATGACAAATTCGACGATGGACCGCCCCGACGTTTTAGAGCCTGTTACCGAGGAGGACCTCGTCGACCTGGACGTGCGGCCGATTTTGCGGAATGGGGACGAGCCGTTTGGCAAGATTATGAGTGTGCTTCAGGGGATGCGGGAGGGGCAGGTGCTTCGGCTCCACGCCCCGTTTAAGCCGGCCCCCCTCTTCGGCGTGCTCGGCGCGAAGGGATGGAGTCATTGGATCGAATACGGAGAAGAGGGCAACTGGGTCATCTGGTTCTACCGAGACGGAGGCGTTCAGTAGCGCCGGGTCCACTCTCGTATCATGTCGAATCCTCTTGTTTCACGCTCATGCCGTACGTCGTTACTGAACCCTGCATCAACTGCAAGTACACCGACTGCGTGGAGGTGTGTCCGGTCGACTGCTTCTACGAGGGGCCGAACTTCCTAGCCATCCAGCCCGACGAGTGCATCGACTGCAACGCCTGCGTGCCGGTTTGTCCCGTTGAGGCCATCTATCCCGGGGACGAGGTGCCAGAGGAGTGGGCCCACTATGAGCAGTGGAATGAGTATCTGGCCAATCAGTGGCGGGATCTAGGCTATAACATCACCGAAAACGATGGCCCTCTCGATGAGGCCGAAGAGTGGGAGGAGAAAGAAAAATCCGAGCAGGACATTCTCACCTGGGACGTGTAGTCCCATCGTAAACCAATCGCTTGCCAAAAAAACAGACCCGTTGAGACATGATTGAGCGACAAGGAAAAGCCGTTTGGACCGGTGGTCTCGAAGATGGAGGCGGCACGATCGAGTCCGACCAGCTCAGTACCCCCTACTCTTTTGCGAGCCGATTTGAGAATGGGGAAGGCGTGAGCCCCGAGGAGCTGATCGGCGATGCTCACGCCGGGTGCTACTCGATGGCTCTGGCCCACGAGCTTGAAGAGGCTGGTTACACCCCGGTGTCGGTGCGCAGTACGGCTGAGGTACACTTCGACCCAGACGCACTTTCGATAACAAAGATTGAGTTGCGGACGGAGGCGACCGTCGAGGGCATTGACGAGCAGACCTTTCAGGAGATCGCCGAGGCCGCAACGGACGGCTGTCCGGTGTCGAAGGCACTTGCCGGCACAGACGTGAGGCTGGTGTCCGCTCGCCTTCAGACGTGAACGTTGGACTCAGCGTCGTCTCGGATGGATATGCGAACGTGCGTATGTTACCGATGCTGGTTGCGCTTGGACTCTGGACGCCCCCTGTTCATTTTGCCGTCACGGCCCTCCACGTCTTTTGTGGCGTATTTTGGCTCGGGTGGATGGTGTTCATGTTTGGGATCCTGCGTCCCGTCGTCATGCGCCTGATCCCAGACCGGGCCACGGAGTTGCAGGGGCAGATCCAGCAAAGAATCCGTCGGATCGTCTTCTGGCTGATTCCGACGATCCTGCTGACAGGCCTCTACAATATGGCCTACCTGGGCCTACTCGACGTCAGCACGCTTCTCCATACGAGCCGCGGCCACCGCATGCTCGCAAAACTGGGGGCGGCCGGGGTGCTCTTCGGCGTGTACTACGCCGCGCCCTTCCTCCTTCACGCCTCGCACGCCCGTCACGGTGATCCCGATTCGCCGCACGACCCTGTGGACTGTCACGGTAATCCCGAACCGCTCATCAAGAAGGTGTCGGTCGTTCTGCACATTCTTGCGTTTGCGTCGGGCGTAACGGCCGCGTACCTGGGCGTGTCCCTCGGAGCGTGAAGGCTCCGCCTTACAATGGCTCTTTTCGATCCAGCACCCGACCGAAATGAAACGCGAGATTACCGGCTACCATCAAGACGAGGAGGGCGACTGGGTAGCGCACCTGGCCTGTGGGCATCAGCGGCACGTGCGCCATGATCCGCCCTGGATGAACCGCCCCTGGGTCACGACGCCAGAGGGCCGCGAGCGCTTTCTCGGTCGTCAGATCCATTGCGGGACCTGCGAGACAAAGGGCCCGCCGGAACGCCCAGTGCACGACGATCCCGTGTGCGAGAAACTGGTCACCAGACGGGACCCGTGACCTTTCGTGCGCAAAGACATCGTCAGAATTTCTTGTTCACAATACGTGAGGCTGAACATGAGTACCTCCGCCCAGCAACACAAGATATGGAGTGGCGTCCGGTTCGGCTTCATGGCGATGGGCATGCTTGCCCTTCTCGGGGGGCTGTGGGCGGGGCTGCTCCGTCTCGGCTGGGCGGGGCCGCTCCTGCAGGCGGAGCTTCCGGCTGCCCATGGTCCGCTGATGGTGTGTGGCTTTCTTGGAACGGTCATTAGTCTAGAGCGGGCCGTGGCTCTTGACCGGGCGTGGACGTTTCTTGCGCCTGCATGTACTGGAATCGGGGGACTGTTGACGCTTGCGGGAGTGGGCGGGGCACTTGGTCCTCTGCTGATTACGGCCGGGAGCCTGGGGCTCGTAGCGATCTTTGGCGTTGTGCTGTCGATTCAGGTCGTACCCTTCGCTATTGTCATGACGGGTGGGGCTGTGGCCTGGGTGACAGGAAATGTCCTGTGGCTCAGTGGATGGCCGATCCATGCGCTGGTGCCGTGGTGGATTGGCTTTCTGGTGCTCACGATCGCTGGGGAGCGCCTGGAGTTGAGCCGGATGCTCTTCCACGCCGCCTGGACGAAGCGGCTTTTTCTGGGCATTGTCGGATTGCTGGGGGCAGGACTGCTGCTTTCCGTCGAAGGGCCGGACCTCGGATTCCGCGTAATGGGGGCGGGCCTCGCTGCCGTAGCGCTCTGGCTTTCGGTGTACGACATGGCCCGTCGGACCGTGCAGGCCGAGGGACTCACACGCTTTATTGCCGTGTGTCTGCTCGCTGGATACGTGTGGCTCTTCCTAGGGGGTGGGCTCGCGCTCTATTTCGGGAATACGGGCGCAGGCTTTCTTTATGACGCCACCCTCCATGCGATTTTCGTGGGCTTCGTGTTCAGCATGATCTTCGGCCACGCCCCGGTCATTTTTCCGTCGGTTTTGGGCATCTCCATTCCATACCGTCCGGTGTTCTATGTTCACGTGAGCCTGCTTCACGTATCGCTCGCGCTCCGTGGGATTGGGGATTTGCTCTTGATTGAGTCGCTTCGCCGATGGGGAGCGTGGGGCAATGCAATCGCGATTGGTCTCTTCCTCGTCGCGACGGTCGTTAGCGTGCTTCGGAACGGGAGTGAAGCAGCGAATAAGCCCCCCTCTATGGCTTCGAGCCTGGATTTGGGGACCTCCACCGACGCCCACTTGGATTCGGATGTATCTGAGGAGGTCCCTCAACTTGATTTCCCGTCTACCGAGTAGTTTCGATTCTCCAGAATGGGGCCTCCGGTGGGAGGGAATGTAGGGATGATCAAGAATAGGCAAATCTATTTATTCATTTAATTAGCCAGGAAACTAATTTAACAGACAGGCCATAATATTCTCCCTATGACGATGGCATTCCGTCCTCATTGCTATCAGTGGAGGAAGCCCTCATGACCCGTGTTCAGCAACTTGCGCAATTCGTTGCCGGAGCCTCATTCGAGGATCTCTCCGGCGAGGCCGAACGGCAACTCAAGGTTCGCATCCTCGACTCCCTAGGGTGTGCCATCGGCGCCCTGAACGGAGAGCCTCTCCATGCCCTTCGAGCACATCTTGATGACTTCGGCGGGGCCGGCCAGGCCACCCTTATCGGCGGCGGGCGCACCGCTCCGGATCGCGCGGCCCTCTATAACAGCGCGCTCGTCCGTTATCTCGACTACAACGACAGTTATCTTGCCGAGGGGGAAACGGGTCACCCGTCGGACAACCTGGGCTCGGTGATGGCAGCGACCGAGTACGCGGGAGGGGCGGGGAAAGACCTTCTCACGGCCCTTGCGGTCGCTTATCAGGTACAGTGCCGTCTCAGCGACGAGGCGCCGGTGCGGGACAAGGGCTTCGACCACACGGTACAGGGGCAGTACGCCGCGGCCGCCGGAGCGGCCAAGGCCCTCGGGCTGGATCCGGATGCTACGGCCAACGCCATCGCGATTAGCGGCACGGCCCACAATGCCCTCCGCGTCACCCGCACCGGTGAGATTTCGCACTGGAAGGGACTGGCGTATCCGGAGACCGGGTTTACAGCGACGCACTCGGCCTTCCTTGCAGGGCGCGGCATTACCGGTCCACCGGAGGTCTTTGAGGGCAATAAGGGTTTCATGCACTCGATCGCGGGGGACTTTGCGCTCGACTGGAGCAGTGAAGACCTAGAGCGGGTCACCGATACAATCATCAAGAAATACAACGCCGAGATCCACTCGCAGGCCACGCTCGAAGGGGCGCTGGAGTTGAAACGGGAGCACGACATCGATCCGGCGGCCATCGAGAACATTGAGATCGACACGTTCGACGTCGCCTTCCACATCATTGGCGGCGGGGAGGAGGGGGACAAGACCGTTGTGCGTCGGAAGGAAGAAGCCGACCACAGTCTGCACTACATGACGGCAGTAGCGCTGCTGGACGATCAGGTGATGCCCTCTCAGTACGAGCAAGCCCGCATTCAGGCCGACGACGTGCAGTCGCTCCTGCAGAAGGTCACAGTAAGGGACAATCCGGACTACAGCGCACGCTTCCCCGGTCACATGGTGTGCGACGTTCGCATCCACACAAAAGGGGAGACCTACGAGATCCACAAAGAGGACTACGAGGGCTTCCACACTCGCCCGATGAGCTGGGACACCGTCTCGGAGAAATTCCTGCGGCTGGCCGAGCCGTACACCGACGCTGCGCTCCGAGACGACCTCATCGACGCCGTTCAGGACTTGGAGAAGATTCCGGCTTCTGACCTCTTCGACCTTCTGGCGAAGGTCGAGACGCCCGATGCATAGTCTCCGAAAAAACAACGATCGTAAAGACGCGGCGGCGACGCGTCTCAACCCAAATCAAACCCCAACGTGATTATGGCTAGCGAAACCGTCACTGGCGATCCTCGACGCGCCTTTCAATTTCTTGCCCTCAATGATCGCGGTGAGAAGCCCCGTACCACGGGCGTCACCGAGATTCGCGGTCCCTACTACAGCGTGATGGGCCCGAACTACCTGGACGACGTGTTGTCCACGATGGGGCACTACGTCGACAGCCTTAAGTTTGCGGGCGGGTCTTTCAGCCTCATGCCCGAGGAAGAGGTTCGAGCACTGCTCGACCTCGCCCATGACCACGACGTGCTGGTGTCTACCGGCGGCTTCATGGAGTACGTGCTCACGCAAGGCGAAGACGCGGTGGACCAGTACATCGACGAGTGCGCTCGTCTTGGGTTCGACATCATCGAGATCTCGGCCGGCTTCATCACGCTGCCGACCGACGACTGGCTGCGCCTTCTCGAGGTGGTACAAGAGGCCGGGCTCAAGGCCAAGCCGGAGGTGGGCATTCAGCATGGGGCGGGTGGCGGAGCCACGACGACCGAAGAGCTGGAGCAGATCGGCCAGCAGGATCCGTCGCAGGCCATCGCGCAGGCCAAGAAATTTCTCGACGCTGGGGCCTACCAGATCATGATGGAGAGCGAGGGCATCACCGAGAACGTGCCGGAGATGCGGACGGAGGTGCCCGCCCGTTTCATCGACGAGCTGGGGCTAGAGAACATCATGTTCGAGGCAGCCGATCCGCACGTCTTCCCCTGGTACGTGCAAAACTATGGCCCGGAGGTCAATCTCTTCGTCGATCACAGCCAGATTGTGCAGCTCGAATGCTTGCGCAGTGGCATCTGGGGCCCGCACGACCTCTTCGGGCGCGTTCAAACATACAACCGATAAAACCAATGGGACAGGTGATTGAGCAAGAGGTGGCCTTACGACTTTTGCAGGCATTATGCTTTGTCTGGATGGGACTGGTCGCGGGCATTTCATTTCTGGAGGCTCCGGTCAAGTTTACCGCACCCAGCGTCACCCGCGCGATTGGGCTCGACGTGGGACGACACGTATTTTTTGTGCTCACCCGCGTAGAGCTGGGGCTGGCCACGGGGGGGCTGGGCCTGTACCTGCTGGGGCGACCCGGAACGGCGCTGTGCTGGACGGCAGGGGGCGTTGGCGTGATCCTGCTCGTGCAGACGACCTGGCTCTTACCGGTGCTGCGGACCCAGGCGGCGGCCATTATCTCCGGTGAACTCGAACACGCGTCTGAGTACGTGCACGTAGGCTACATCTCGCTTGAGATATTGAAGCTGGTTGGACTGGGGGTCATTGGATGGAAGGCCTTCCCGGCGTAGCTTGAAAAGGCCGGAGGGACGATGTAAGGGGCGACCCATTAGGGGAAGAATGAAGCGAGTTGGGGAAATAGGACGAAGGGCAGGAGCCGATCGAAGCCAGGCGTAAAAGGCCACTGTTTTCCGGAAGACCTGCTGTCTCTTTGCCAGCGTGATCGGCATCGAGTCGCCCCTCATCGAGGAATCGCATTATCCGCCCTGATTGCACTCAGCATTTGTTTACCAGTCGCCCGCTGCCTGTGAAGAATACCTACGACATGTCGCAGTATAAACGCCGTTGACTGCTCACTTTTTTCGGGGAGGTCTATTTCTCTTGCCGTTGGGGAACGAACGTGCGATACTCTTCCGCTTTGGCGGGTTTGTCCCACGTCTCGTAGAGCTCCACAAGATGATGCGCGGTCTCCGCAATCTCTGGGGAGGCGTCCTGCATTTCGGCCTGCTGAATGTTAAGAGCGTGTTGGAGGAGGGCCTCGGCGTCTTTGTATTGCTCTAAGGCCTGACGGACATCCGCTAGCTCGGTCTGAGATTCGGCTACCTTGGGGTGCTCTTTTCCCAACGCTTGTTGCCGAATCCTGAGAGCTTTTCGAAGGACGGAATCAGCGGCGACGTATTCTCCCCGCTGTCGATACAAGGAACCCACATTCATTAAAGTGGAGGCCGTGCGAGGGTGCTTTGAACCATAATGCGCCTTTCGAATGGTCAGTGCCTTGTCATACAGGGAGTCAGCAGCGGTGTAATCTCCGGTCTTTTCCCGAACAACTCCCCAGTTGTTATAGGTCGTGGACAAGGTGGGGTGGTCCAGATCGTAGTGCGTTCGCTCAATTGCGAATAGCTTTCGGTAAATCGAATCGGCCGCCGCATACTCGCCTTTTTTCTCAAGGGTGACCGCCAAGTTATTCAGCGTTGAGGCTGTTCGGATGTGATTTGGGCCCAGGACGTTTCTTTTGATGGTCAGTGCCTTCCGGTAGGCTGACACGGCAGCGTCGTATTTTCGGAGGTTCCTCCACACCATTCCCAGATTATTGAGGGTAATTGCAACTGAGGGGTGGTGGGGACCAAGATGGTTTCGTTCGATTGCGAGGGTCTTTTGCAGGAGCGAGTCAGCCGTACGATATTTGCCTTGCTGCTCACGGAGCAAGGCAAGGTTGTGCAGGGTTTCTGCGACGTCGGGGTGGTCGGGGCCGAGCTTCGTTTGTCGGATGCGTAGGGCTTCTTGATAGAAAGAGTCAGCGGCTGCGTACTGGGCCCGTTCTGCGAGGACGATCCCGAGGTTATTCATCGTCGTTGCCGTGCGTGGGTGTTGCGGTCCCCATTCTTGCTTCTGGATAGACAAGGCCTTGCGATATAGAGAGTCGGCAGCTTCTGGTTTTCCCTGTTTTCGCAGAGTGACTCCCAAGTTGTTCAATGTTTCGGCCGTTTTCGGATCGCTGACTCCCAACCGATGGGTTCGGAGGGAGAGGGCCGCCCGATGCACCGATTCGGCAGCTGTGTAGCGTCCCTGTTTTTCATATACGAGCCCCAGCTCGTCCAAGTATTCAGCTCTTTCGGCGGCAGGGGGGACGGGAGGCGCCTGAGATAAAGACAGAGCTTCGCGGAGTAGTGATGCCGCTCGCTCATAGTTCCCGAGCTCACGATACGACGCGGCCATCTCGCGAAGCATTCGGGCCTGCACAACGGGCTGCTTTTTCAGGGCCTCCGCTCGCGTGACCCCTCGTTCAAGGAGTTCCGGGGCCGTGAGGGGCTCCCCCTGCCCCGCACCCGGCCGGCTGTCCTCAAATAGGCTCACGAGGAATGCGGACACCTGCTCAGCCGTTTCAGCCTCCTGTTGGGCACGGTTCCGTTCGGCGGCCGTAATCCGCTGCTGGCGAACGAGGAGACCGATAAAGACGACCAGCGTGAGGAGGAAGGCGATAGACACACTGACGCTCCCCCAGTTTCGGCTTACGAATTTTCGGATCCGGTAGCTCAGCGTGGCCGGTTGGGCGTCGATGGGCTTGCCCTCCCGATAGCGATTGACATCCGCCGCCAGTGCCTCGACCGAAGCGTAGCGCCGATCGGGCTCCTTGCGGAGGGCCGTTTTCACAATTTGATCGAGGTCGCCTCGAAGCCGAGAGGCGCGTGGGGGAGGAGCAGCCTCCGACGGATCGGCTGGGGAGTGCGTTCGGATGATCGTTTCGATTTCCGAAGACCGCTTCTCTGTAAGATCGAAGGGACGGGCCTCTGCTAACAACTCGTACGCCAAGACGCCGATCTGGTATACGTCGGTCACGGTGGAAATATCCTGTTCGCTCACCTGCTCAGGGGCGGCGTAGGAGGGCGTCAGGAGGCGGTGGCCCGTGCGGGTTTTGGGGAGAGGGGTCGGAAGGGAATGGTCGAGCAGCTTCGCAATGCCAAAGTCGACCAGAGTCACCTGGGGACCGCTCACCGTGTCGGCCACCAGGACGTTTGAGGGTTTCAGGTCGCGGTGCACTACGAGTTGACGGTGAGCGGCCTGCACAGCGTCAAACACCTGCTCCAGCAGGTCGAGTCGGGTCTCGAGGTCCAGGTGATGGGTGTCGGCATAGTCAGTAATGGGCTGCCCGTCCACGTACTCCATCACGAGGTAGGGGCTTCCCCGGTCGGTGACGCCCCCATCGATGAATTGTGCAATGTTGGGATGGGTGAGGCTTGCCAGAACCTGTCGTTCGGCCTGAAAGCGTTTCTCGGCCTCATACTCGGAAAGGCGACGCCGCATGATCTTGACCGCCACGGTTTGCTCCACAGAGTCGCCATCGCGCACGGCCCGGTAGACCACGCTCATGCCCCCGACACCGATTTCTTCGACCAGACGATAGGCCCCGATCTGAGAACCAGGTTCGGGACGCACGGCCCCGTCTGTAGGAACGGATGGGGAGGAAGGGGCGTCGATGCGCTGGCTTCGAGGTGTCCTTTCGACTTCAGTGAACAGCGGATCGGTGGGGTCGTAGGCCGCAAGCATGGACCTGACCTCGGCATGGATCTTCGGGGCGTCAGAACAAACGGTGTCCAGCCACTCCATTTGCTCCTCAGGTGGACGGTCGAGTGCCCGATCGAGTAGGTCCCAAATGCGGGTCCACTGTTCAGTCGTCATGGGGACTGTGAGCTAGTGCGTCATGTTTTCCAAGTCGGGTAGAACGCTGACTTGTGGACTGTACCTGCGCTGCTGAATGCTGTATACAACACGGCGTGTTCAATTCAACGCCCGATCCCCTCAGCTTGACTGACCACTAAGCGACGTCGTCCATCTGGCCTTTGCTCTGCTCAAAATTGGTTCTGGCAGCCGTTACGAGCTTCTTTTCTAGACGCCAATTCCTTAGTTCTAAATTGAAGGTTCTTAGAGACTGTTTTAATTTCACACGATCGCATTTCAGGCTGAGCGTAACGACCGCAGGTCGTCGAAATCTCTCTGTGTTAGGGCTTCCGAACTATGAACGGTCCCCTCAGGTCGGCGAAACACCTCTGCGATTTTCAATCCGGCCAAAAATCAAAACAGTCACTTAGGCGAACGAGTGTCGATTAGCCTTGGAGTTCGCGCTGAAGCCAGGCCTTTGCGGTCCGCCAGTCTCGTTCAATAGTGCTGGTCGAGACATCGAGTACGACGGCAGTTTCTGCAATGGTGTACCCACCAAAAAAACGACACTCGACGACCCGGCTCCGGCGCTCGTCGATCTCGGCGAGGCGATCTAGGGCCTGGTCGACCGCAAGCACGGCCGTAGGGGGACGAGGAGTCTTTGGGGTCACGTCGTCGAGGGGCTGATCTGGAAGAGCGCCTCCTCGCTTGTCGGCCGTGCGGTGCCGAGCGTGGTCCACGAGCACCTGACGCATGGCCCGGGCCGCGACAGAAAAGAAGTGCCGTCGGTTTTCCCAGTCAACCTCGTTATGCTCCGCGAGCTTCATGTATGCCTCGTGCACGAGCGCCGTTGTGCGCAGGGTCAGGTCGGTTGGCTCAGACTGGAGATGACGGCGGGCGAGGCGTCGCAACTCATCGTACACGACGGGCAGAATTTCCTCAAGTACCTCCTCCTCACTCGTTCCCTTGAGAAGGGCGGTCACGTTCGGATCAGAGTGATCAGCGTCTGGCATGGACACGAAAGCGACTTGTAGGGAGGAGGAGAAGACGATCCGAGGGAGGTCCAAAGAGCAGTTTACTCCCTAGAGAAGCAGAAATCGGATCCGTCCGACAAGCCGTCGGGCACTGTCATGTTCTCGGTTCGCAAGGATAGGGGATGAGAGTGTGGGTAGTGAATTGATTCATGTTTTCTTCACTAAATTTATGAGGGAGTCGAGCCTCGCTTCACGCACCTGTCAATGAGCATCATACTGAAGGTATGGGCTTTTTCCCCATGCTCTTTTTGAAGCCATTGCCTCTTCGTCCTCAGGTGTATCTCCCCGTTCGCTGCCGGTGGCGGATGGGGGGGAAGGGAGAGACGCTTCTCCAAAGAATGGAATCCGGGGACCGACGGCTCGAAAGATGTTGATCCCTATTTCTCTTCATTCTGCTAGGGATTCTGGGGTCATTCAGACTTTTGCACACGACCGCTCCCGTTTATGGATGTGCTTTCAGCTCCGCACTCGATTTTTTCGTCTCTTTCGACCGTTGGAGGAGTTGTTGGACTCTTGCTCATTTCGTTCCTGGGCCCCGACGCGACCCAGGCGCAGGACCAGACCTTCATGGTGAACTCGACCGCCGACGCCAGCGACGCCAATCCCGGCGATGGCACCTGCGCTACCTCCGGCGGCGCCTGCACACTCCGCGCTGCCATCGAGGAAGCCAACAGCGACGACACTCGCGACAAGATCGACTTTTCGAACATCCCGACGACCAGCGGCTTCGCGACGATTTCTTTAAATAGCCAGTTGCAGGTGGTTCGGGAAATTAACATCGCCGGCGAGACGGCGCCGGGATACCCGAGCTCGGTGGTCGACGGTCCTATCGTAAAGCTGGACGGGTCCAACATGTCGTCGAGCACCGAAAACGGCATCGAGTTTTCCAACGACGCCGGAGGAACATCCGCCGAAAGCGTGCTTGAGGGGCTCGCGATCACGAATATGCCCAGTAGTGGGATATTTGTGGGTGGGCCTGCGTCCAAAATTACGATCCGGAACTGCTTTCTCGGCGTGGATGTGGATGGAAAAACGGTGCAGGGCAATGACCTCTGGGGAGTCATTCTGGCCGGCGGTGGGGCTGTCTTCTTCGGAAACCTCGTCTCTGGGAACGGGAATGACGGAATCACCGTCTCCAGCGCCAACAATCAAGTGATCAACAACATCGTGGGCCTCGACCACGACGGCGACGCAGCGAAGGGAAACGCCGGAAACGGCATCGCCGTCTTCGGAGACGGCAATCAGATCGGATATGCGACTGTTAATCCCATCCGTTCTGGTATCGTCGACAACGGAAACGTCATTTCTGCCAACGGTGAGAGCGGCATCGACATCCGCGGCGACGAAAACGCAGTGGCCGCAAATAATATCGGCACGAACGCGGACGGTAGCACTGTCACAGGTACGGGAAGCAACCCGCTCGGCAACGACGGCTCGGGCGTTACGATCGCGGGCACCGGCTCGGGAAGCCATCCCGCCCAGCGGAACGTGATTGGCGACGACGATGTGCCCGAGGACCGGAATCTCGTGTCCGGAAACGACGGAAACGGCATCACGCTCGGCGACGACCAGAACGACTACGCCGCGGTCGATGACACCTTGCGCAACAATGTGATCGGCCTGAACGCGAGCCGGGATGCTGCTCTTCCCAACGGCGACGGTTCTAGCACCATAGGCGGCATCGTGGGGAGCTACGTGACGGGGGCCGTGATCGATAGCAACCGCGTGTCCGGCAACGACGGACAGGGCATCATCATCTTCTCGGCCGGGGGCTACAATGAGGACCTGCACATTGTCGACAACCTCGTCGGCACCAATCACAGCTTTGCGACGGGCCTCGGCAACGCCTACGACGGCATTCAAGTGAAGCCGAACCCGAGTGGCAACCTCGCCGAAATTGAGGTGACCGAAAATATCATTGGCAACAACAGCAACGACGGCGTCGACATTCGGGGAGGCTACCACGATGTCGCCAACAACTTCATCGGCGTCGCGCCGGACGGCAGCGACATTGGAAACGGCTCGCAGGGCGTCATCGCCGACAACGGGGGATCGAGGATGGAGGACGTGTTCATCGGATCCGGTGCGTCGGTGCCGGGAAATGGCCGCGCCGCCGGCAACTTTACCCCCACCGGGGTCGGGAATGTGATCGGCTACAACGGGGCCGACGGCATTCTCTTCAGGGGCCAGGCATCGGGCGTTGAAATCGGCCAGAACTTCGTCGGCACCAATCCGAGCGGTACCGACATCGGCAACGGCTCCGGCGGGGGCGATGGCATTCGCATTGTCGGATCCGGCAATGCCGTAAGCGACATCACCCTCGGCTACAATGAAGGAGAGGCGTTCTCCGACCCGTTTCCGGCCGACGGCCAGTCGACGACGCGCAAGGTGACGGTGGCGCGGTAAGTGCAGGGTCGGGCGCGTGACGAGACGCGACGGCAGAAAAGCCGCGCCGATCGTCGCGCCCCGGCACGCCCCCTTCTTCTTTCCGTCACCGCCCTCCTCTGCCCAGACGAACTCACAGCAGCACCCCTCCCTATGTGGTTTCTCTCCCCTTTGTCCCGATCGGTTGTCCGCTCGGCGCTCGTCGTCTTTCTGGTGCTGCCGCTGTGCTCCGGCTGTGGGGTCTTTCGGACACTCCTGAAAGTGAACCCCGACGGCAGCGGCACGATCGTGCAGACAATCCGCCTCAACGCGATGGCGACCCAGTTTATGAGTTCGATGGCAACGACGGACGACTCGGCGCGCCAGGACGCCGACAACCCCCCCACACTGTTCACGAAAAAGAAAATTCGCGCCCGCGCCGCGCAGTTCGGCGACGGCGTTCATTTCGTGCGCATGGAGCGCCTCGACGAACGCGGCGGCAAGGGCTACCGCGCCGTCTACGCCTTCGACGACGTGCGGACGGTGCACCTCTTGCCCGGCGAACAAATGGACATCGGCGACGACGCCCCCGGCGCAAGCGCGGATGACGCCAAGACGAAAACCCCCATCACGTTCGACTTCAGCGCCGGCGTGCCCGCCACGCTGACGATGCACCTCGGCGGCCTGGCCGCCCCGGACGCCTCCGTCAACATGGGCAGGGGCCCCCCGGACGCGCCCGACACGTCCAACACCGCTCGACAGAAGCGCATGGCGCGCATGATGCTGCGGGACGCGGAGATGCGTATCGACATAGAGCCACAGGGCACACTCGTCGGGACTGACGCCAAACACCGCACCGCAGCCGGCCGCATCACGCTCATGGCCTTGAACTTCAACGAATTGATGGCCGACCCGCAGGCGTTCGACCGGTTCCTGACGGCGAAGAATCAGGGCCGCACCGATGCGGACACGGAACGGATGATCCGTGCACTTCCCGGCATCCGCCTGGAGACGAAAGAGGCGGTGACGATGCGCTTTGAATAACGGCGGTCGCTCCTGACCGCAGCGGTCTCGCGGCAGGAGCATCCTCACGCACATCCTTCCAACGAACGAGTCTTCTCTCATGATCATTCGTCGCCTCCTCTCCCTCTTCGGATTCGTGCTCGCCCTCGGGGTGCTGGCAAGCTGTGGACTCTTCTCCGACCCGACCGGGACGCTGCACGTCGCTACGACCACCACTGGCGACACGCTGGACCCGAACGGATACACCGTCACGATGGCCGAGATCGATACCACCTCGGAAGCGGCCGGCGTTCAGGACACCGTCACGGTCGCGTCCACGGGAACGGTCGCGTTCGGGAACCTCCCCGTAGCCGAGTACGAGATTGCCCTCTCCGGCATCCAGACCAACTGCACCCCGCGAGACGGCACCCCGCAGCGGGTGTCCGTGTCCGCCGACGACACGACCGAAGCGACGTTCGCCGTGACCTGCGCACCGGCCTTGCTCGACCGCATCGTGTTCACCTCCGAGCGCGAGGGGGAGGCACCCGACCGAAATCCAGAAATCTACGCGATTCGCCCGGACGGCACCGGGCTGCGCCGCCTCACCCACAACGCCGACGGATGGACGACCGACCGCGATGGAAAGCCGGTCGTGTCCCCCCGTGGGCGGCGGGTTGCCTTCATCTCCCACCGCGACAACGACCGGGAGATCTACACGGTGACCCCGAACGGGAAAACGACTGCCCGAATCACGCACAACGACTGGGGCGGAGCCACGCGGGCTTGGGACCACAATCCGGCGTTCGTCCCGACGGGCTCGACGATGGTGTACGACTCCCACCGCCGACGCGCGGACGGGCTGGGGAGCACCAGTGCTCTCTATAAGATCTCCCTGTACGGAGGCGAGCCAACGGCTCTCACCAGTAGCCCGCCGGCGGCCCAAAACCCCGCCGTCTCGCCCGACGGCGACATGATCGCCTACGAGACCTACCGGAGCGGGAACCACGACCTTTCCGTGATGAACGCCGACGGGTCGCAGTCCCGACGACTGACCAAGCACGAGGCGAACGATCGGGCCCCCGTGTGGTCGCCGGACGGGCGCGAGATCGTCTTCGTCTCGGAGCGGAACGGTAATTCGGACCTCTACGCGGTGACCCCGGACGGAAGCGGGCTAACACCGCTCACGACGCACGACGCGGCTGATTCCGAACCGACCTACTGCCCCGGTGGAGGGCCCGTCGTGTTTACCTCGCGGCGGGACGGCAACACCAACCTTTATGCCTTGAACCCGGACGACAGAGATCAGGCCCCGACCCCGCTCACCGACCACGAAGCCGCCGACGGATCGCCGATCTGCTCGCCGGACGGGGAGCGGGTCGCCTTCGTGTCCCGGCGAGACGGCAACGCCGAGATCTATACCGTCGCGACGGACGGAACCGGCCGGACCCGCGTCACCGAGCACCCCGCCACCGACGAGGATCCCCACTGGAGCCCGGTCCGCTGACGCCCCCGTTTGGGCGAGGATTTACGCTTCAGCCGCTCGTTCGCTCCACCACTTCAGGAACACAATCATGATCTCCATTCCCCGACCCCTCCCCTATGCCGCCGCTCTCTTCCTGCTGGCGTTCCCCGCCTGCACGCAGGTAGAACAGGCCGCCCGCGAGGCGGCGGAAGACGTCACGCAGGCCACCGATGAGCCTGCTCCTGCTCAGGATGTGGACGCCACCGCCGTGGGCGAGATTGGCCTGATCGAGGCTCCCGTTTCGGTGGTGCCCAACAGTTCGCTGGAGAGCGACGAGCAGATCTACGTCTTTCGCGAGCACCCACGAATCACACTCGATGCCCCGCTGGAGGTAGACGGCTATCTGCCCAACTCCTACGACGGCTCTGGCGACCTGGTGCAGCGCCGGCTGCCCGCCGGTACCGAGGTGCGCAGCTACTTTTTGCACTTCGACCCCGCAAGTGGCTCTTCCGGGAGCGCCGTTCAGAAGACGGGCCGCCTAATCTTTCCGGAGACGATCGTGGCCGTCATTGCAGAGAGCGAGTACCTTGACGCCAGCGATGGCCCCCTGGGGCACGCCGACGTCCGATACCCCAACCCCGGCACAAAGCGCGCTCCTGAGGGCAGCGCCGATCATTTCAGCATCGGCGCCGACCGGCGCACGCTTCGGATCGACTTCAAAACCTGGAGTGTGGCCGACCAGATGCGCATTCTCACGGAGGCGCCATAGCTCTTCCCTCGTGGATTGTTCACCCGCCATATCGCACTTCTATTTGCCATTTCTCTCGACCGTGTCATGACCTACGTCCGCTACGCTCTTTGCTTCGTCGTTTTCATCCTCGTGGCTCATCCGAGTTCTGCGCAAGTGCCGCAGGAGAGACTCAGTACGTCCCTTGACATGAACGCCGGACTGGGCTGGTCCGTCGCTCTCAACGGCGACGGCTCGCTAGCCCTGCTTGGCGCGGCCGGCGAAACGGAGGCCTACGTCTTCACCAAGACGGCCTCAGGAACGTGGACCCGAGAAGCCACCCTGTATCGTCCCGGTTCGTCGAGTTTTACCTTTTTCGGAAACGATGTGGCCCTTAATGCCGACGGCACTGTCGCTCTCATTGCCGATTACTACACCGAGGTCGACGGCAACAGCCAGGAGGGGAAGGTCTTTGTCTTCGCTAAAAGCGGGGGGACCTGGAGCTACACGACCACTCTTACCGCCTCTGTCGGCGAGCGCCTCGACCAGTTCGGCCGGTCGGTCGCGCTCAGTGCCGACGGGTCGACCGCTCTCATCGGCGCCTCGCGCGACGATTTCGACGGCACCGACAACCAGGGGACTGCACGGGTCTTTACCCGAGATGCGGTCGGCTCCTGGTCCCAACAGGAGATCCTCCTTGCTTCCGACGGCACCGATGGCGACTACTTCGGCAGTGCCGTCGCCCTTGGCGACGATGGCAAAACGGCCCTTGTCGGGGCCAAGGGCCATGACGTCAACACCAATTATGGACAAGGAAGCGCATACGTCTTTGGCACGGACGGTACGGGCACTTGGAGCCAGAAGGACAAACTCCTCACCGCCGATGGAGAAGGGGGCGACGTCTTTGGGGGCAGCGTCGCCCTAAATGCGGACGCCACGACGGCGCTCGTCGGAGCAATGGGCGATGACGTGGACAACGACCCTCAGGGAAGCGCCTACGTCTTTGCCCGGAACGGGCCGGCCTCCTGGTCCCAGCAGGACAAGCTTGTTGCTACGGACGGCAACGAAGACGACGAGTTCGGGGAATCCGTTGCGCTCGATGCCTCCGGCACAACGGCGCTCGTCGGGGCCCGGAAGCACGATGTCACCGGCGGTTCAGACGAGCAGGGGAGTGCTTATACGTTTGCCGGGAACGGAGCCGGCAGCTGGACCCAGCAACGTCAGCTTACGGCCTTCGACGGTGCTGACGACGACGAGTTTGGGAATGACGTTGCCCTCAGCAACGACGGAACCGCAGCACTCGTCGGGGCGGACGGAAACAATCTCAAAAACGACAATCAAGGAAGCGCCTACGTCATCAATTGGCCGACCGCACAGGCCTGTACTCAGAAGTCGATCTCGACTGATAAACGCGTGGACTTCGATCCGACCGGCGCGGCGATTGTCTTCTCCGGCGTGAATAAATCGGGCGCCGTTACCGTGTGCGACATTGAGAATTCCCCGAACGGGACAGACAACATCTCACAGAGCAATGTCAGTTCCTACCGGTTCGTCGTCGACGCCGCGAACAGCCTCGATTTTACCTCCGCCGAGGTTCGATTCGCAGTCAACGACCTCGACGGAATCTCGACGCCGAGCGAGGTGACCATCTACAAGCGCTCCCCCGCAGGCGTTGGGGACTTCTCGCCGCTTCTCCCCACAGAGGTCGACGCGAACGGCACGTCCTCCATTGCGGACGACGAGATTTACGCCTCAACGTCGGACTTCAGCGAGTTTGTCTTTGCCAGCAATAGCCAGTCACTGCCGGTTGAACTCGTCGGCTTCCGTGCCCACCAAGTTGGGGAGGGAACGGTCACACTCTCCTGGCAGACTGCCTCTGAAACCAACAATGCAGGCTTTCGAATCCAGCACCAAGGTGGGTCGTCGGAGGATCGGGGAGGCAACACGTGGGAAACTGTGGCCCGCCGAGACGGAGCTGGCACCACCGTACAGCCCCAATCTTACCAGTTTACGGCAAAAGACCTTTCGGTCGGCACCCATCAGTTTCGCCTCAAACAGGTTGACTACGACGGCACAACGCACGTTCACCGGCCGACAACCGTGCGGGTCGGGACGGAGAAGACTCTTCAGCTCAGCACACCCGCCCCGAACCCAGCCCAAAAGCATACCATCCTGTCGTTGGCAGGAACGGTGAACGCAAAGGCAACCCTAACGGTCTATAACACGATCGGACAACGCGTGAAAACAGTCTTTGAAGGACGGCTGACTGGGGGAGGTCGGGAGCGAGTGCGCTTCGACACCACTGACCTCTCAGCCGGGCTGTATCTGCTACGACTTACCGCGGGTGGACACACCCAAACGGAGCGCCTCACGGTCGTACGGTAACGATTTCTCCGCGTTACCGGGCCCGCTCCACAATACGTCGCGGTATGACCGTCCACTGTGTAATACCGTCAGGCAGGAGGTAAACCCCTCTCATATCGTCGGCACCGTTAAGGAGGGCACCAGAAGCGCCGTGGGATTCCAACGGCGCTACGGACGCCTGCTTCTTACCGGAATAGAGCTCCCGGAGTTGGTATAAGGGGAAGTCCAGTGGGGGGGCGGCTGAATGGAGGAAAGGACCCATTCCAGTCCGGAAAATCGCCCTGCTGTTTCTCTTTGAGAGGCTCATCGCCCGACGCCTTCGTCGGTCCCGAAAAAGGCTTCCAACTCCGCTTCTTTTGTCCCCGCTGTGATGAGGATGATGTGATCGCCTGCGCGAAGCGGTCGGTCGTCGTCCGGGAGTTTCGTGAGATCGCGGCCGGGGGCATTCGGCGTGGCGCGGCCGATCCCGATCGGCACGCAGTTGAGTTGTGCCTTCAGGTCCCAGAACAAGTCTCCCCAGGTTTGCCCCACGTACTCGTTGGAGTTGAGGAGTTCATACTGCTGGATATCGTGCTCCTCGTCGTTTCCGTTGGCGGCGGAGAGCAGATCGGACGTGTATCGGGCAACCTCGGGCTCAAACAGGTGGCCAGCCGTGAGTTTGGACGCAAGGTTGCGGGTGGAGACCGCATACGTGACCCCCGCTGCGTAAAAGGTGTCTTCGAGCTCCGGATTGTTGAGGACGACGTCGAACTCGAGATCGTCGTAGAGGCCTTTCAGATTGAGGATGGCCACCAGGCTGTCTTCCTCACTATCGAGGTTCACGAACACCTTGAACGACTTTTCGATGTTGACCGTGTCGAAGGTTGACCAGTCGTTCAAGTCGGAAAGGTGGACCTGCACGTTTGCCGGGGCAAAGGTTTCCTGAATAACCTCCCGCGCGTCGGTTTGCTGGGTGATGATGGCCACCTTTTTATCGGCGAGGACCAGTTGCCGCGTGATCCGGTGGGCAAGGGCGTCCCATCCCAGAATGACGACGTGGTTTTCGAAATTGGTGGACGAGTCGGACATGGCAGAATCGGGTCCAGTGAAGAGAGGCCTGCAGAAGCGAGAAGGGCCGGAGGGAGGCGGGGCGGAATTGACATTCCGAATTCCACGCACCCATACCCACATTCATCCGGTGCCACCCAGCGACAAATTCCACTCGTTCTGCAGGGGAGTGATGTCAGCCCCGCTGGCGATCAGTACCAGAATGTCCCCCGCATTCAGCGGCACATCATCCGCCGGCAGTTTCAGTAGGGTGCGTTCCTCGCCGTCGGCCTTGCTGACCCCAATCGGCACGACACTGCGGGTCTCGTAGAGGGTGCGGAAGAGCTCGCCGTAGTTCATTTGCTCAATTGGACTTCCGGGCTGAACGGTGTACTGTTGAATGTCGTGATCGCTATTGTCTCGGGCCGTCGTGATGAGGTCCTGTGCGAACGCCGCGACGTCAGGCTCAAAGATGACGCTAGCGATGAGGTGGGCGGCATTGGCGTCGGACGACACGGCCTTGGCGACCCCGGCATTCTGAAAGGTTTCGCGGAGCTCTTCGTTTTGGGCCGCCACGACGAATTCCACGTCGGGGAACGACTTGCGGAGATTGAGCAGGTGGATGAGCGTGTCGGTATCCGACTCGATGTTGAGGAGCGCCCGGTCGGCCTGCCGCAGGTTGATTCGGTTGAGGAGCGTCTGATCCTCGAAGTCGGCGTGGAGAGGGAAGACGGCGTCCGAGAACCGGTCGTGGATGGTGTCGATGTGGTCGCGGTTCGGCGTGACAATCACAATCTGGCGTCCCAACACTCGCACCTGCTCCGCAATGCGCTCGGTAGAGGGATTCCAGCCGAAAATGACGATGTGTCCCGTCGCGTCGGTTCCGTGGTGCCCAAGGCGACGGTGTTCGCGGTAGCTCGTAAAGAGGTCGGCGATCTTTCCGATGAGCACGCCCAGTACGCCCAGGCTACTGAGGACGAAAATCGCCCCGACGATCTGCCCGGGGGCCGAGACGGGATAGTAGTCGCCGTACCCGACGGTCGTGAGGGTGACGAGGGCATACCAGAGCGTGTCGCCCACATTCTGAATGTTAGCGGCTTCTGGCGCGTACGCCTGCTCGATCGAAGGCAGCGCAAACACACCGACCAGAAGAAGGGTGCCGAGGACAGCACCGAGCCACTTTGTGACGTTTCGCATGGCGGGGACCCAATGGGAGAGGCGTCAGAGGGGAAGGGACGAAGGAGGGCACGGTGGGACCGAGACGGCCGAATGCGAGCTCGGACGGAGGCGCCCCCGGCTACGTGGAGCCGTACGCCGAGCGGAGGACGGTCGAAGCTTCGTTCACCTCCGCCATCGACACGTCCCGGTGCGTGGTCGCACGGATGGTTGTAGGGCCGAACGGGGTTAGGTGCACGCCGTGGTCTTCCATCGTGTCGACGACCGAGGCGGCCGTTCCATCCACCACCTCAAAAATAACAATGTTGGTCTCCACACGATCAAGGTCGATCTCAAAAGAGGGGAGATCGGCAATCGTCTCTGCGAGGTGTTGGGCTTTTGCGTGGTCGTCGGACAGGTGGGGGCGGTGGTGGTCCAAGGCATAGAGCCCGGCGGCGGCCAGGATGCCGGCCTGCCGCATGCCGCCGCCGAATCGTTTTCGGGTTTGGCGGGCCTCGTCGATCAATGGCTGTGGACCGGCGACGACCGATCCGGCGGGGGCCCCGAGCCCTTTCGACAGCGCGACCCACGTGAGGTCGAAAGGAGCGGCATAGGCTCGCTCCGGTACGTCATGGGCAGCGGACGCGTTCCAGAGGCGGGCCCCGTCGAGGTGGAGGTGCAGATCGTTCTCTCGGGCCGTTTGTGCAATGGCCTCGATGCGATCGAGCGGGTACACCACGCCCCCGGCTTGGTTGGCCGTGTTCTCGACCGAGACGACGCGCGTCGGGGGAAAGACCTCTCCGGCAGGGCGAATGGCGGCCGTAATCTGCTCTGGTTCAAGGAGCCCCTCGTTGCCCTCGACGGGGTGGAGTTGAATGCCGGAGAGCAGCCCGGCAGCCCCGCTTTCGTAGTTGAAAATGTGCGCCCCACGCTCCAGAAGAATTTCGTCGCCGGGATCCGTGAGCACGTGTAGGCAGATTTGATTCGCCATCGTGCCGGACGGGACGAAGAGAGCCGCCTCTGTCCCCAGCCGGTCGGCAATGCGTTCCTGAAGACGGTTTACGGTTGGGTCCTCACCGTACACATCATCCCCCACCTCGGCCTCATACATGGCCGTACGCATGCCTTCGGAGGGGGTCGTAACAGTGTCGCTGCGAAGATCGATCATGAGCAAAGAAGAAGGGGAGGGACGAGCATCAGTGAGGGGGACGGGGAATCACAGCGGCAGGGGCGGTAGGTTTTCCAGGCGGCCCAGGATGATCCGTTGGTACCATCCCACCGTTTCGGGACGGCGGACGCGCGGATTTGGAATGCAGGCGGCGAGCGCGGCCGCCTGATACCGGTTCAGGTGCCGGGCAGAGATGCCGTAGTGATATTGGGCAGCAGCCTCGGCTCCATACACTCCCGGTCCCCACTCAATCACGTTCAGGTAGAGCTCCAGGATGCGCCGCTTCGAGAGCAGGAGCTCCGCCGCATACGTTAGCGGTACCTCCAACGCTTTGCGAACGTAGGTGCTGTGAGTGGTGAGGAAGAGGTTTTTCACGAGCTGCTGCGTGATGGTAGAGGCGCCCCGAAGGTCTTCTCCCTCTCGGTATTCCTCCACGGCCTCGCCGACCGCTTCCCAGTCAATGCCGTTGTGCTCAAAGAACCGGCTGTCCTCGCCTGCTACGGCGGAGCGCAGAAGGGACCGGTCCACGGCCGTGAGCGGGACCGGCGTGTACGTGCGAGAGGATTCGGTTCCCGAAAGGGTCGCTTCGAGACTCCGTTGCAGTTGCACGCCCGTGATGGGAGGAAATACAGCCGCGTATACCGCAAGGGCCAACACACATCCCCCGAGATAGGTGGCCAACAGGGAGATGGCCATCGTCACGCCGACCCGGCCCGCTCGGCCGAGCCGGGTGCTCCACACGGAGAGGGAATGCCCCGCGAGGCGGTAGTCACCGAAATCGGAGAACGAGGGCAGCGGCATGGAGCGCACCCATGGTCAAGACGGACCGGCTACCGGGAAATGTCGGTAATTTTGAAGTGCACGGTGCCGGCCGGGACGTCAATTTCCACCTCATCTCCTTCTTCCTGGCCCAGGAGTCCCTGGCCGATGGGGCTTTCGATTGAAATTTTGCCCTCCGACACGTCGGCTTCTTGCTCCGAGACGAGCGTGAACATCTGCTCGTCCCCAGTGTCGACATTCTCAACGGTTACCTTTGACAGGATGTAGGCCTTGCTGTCGTCGACCGTAGATTCATCGACGATCCGGGCCCGAGCGATGGTGTCTTCGATTTCAGCGATGCGGGCCTCCAGCTTTCCCTGTTCTTCCTTTGCGGCATCGTACTCTGCATTCTCGGAGAGATCGCCTTTCGCCCGTGCCTCGGCAATCTCGTCGGCGATGCGCGAGCGTTCTTCGGTGCGGAGGCGGTGGAGCTCTTCTTTGAGTTCTTCGAGCCCCTCTTCAGTCATGTAAACGGTCTTGTCGTCAGCCATACTGCTAGGGTCCGGTGAAACGTCATAGCGACATTGGATTGGCGCCCGAGTGGTTGTGCACGGCAGTGCACTCTGTCCCTACGGATGTGCAGGACCACTCGTACCAAAAAAAGGAACGCCACAGCCTGTCGGCGGCGGCGTTGAGTAGAGAAGTCTCCAAAAGCGGTCTCACATATTCGGGTAGCAGAGAAAAAGGTTCCGATTCTCCCGTTACTCGTTCGGAATAGGGGGTGGGGCGGAGAAGGAGGCGACCGGTATGGGGCTCATTACCAGCCGACCGGCGCAGTGTCGGACGAAGAGCGGGAGGCATTCGGAGAAGACGAAGCGTCCGATCCCGAGAAGCGAAGCAGGCGACGAGCGTGCCACCAGTGCTCAGACCAGTACGACCGGTCCAGCGGGGAGACCCGAACGCCGTCGCTCGAGGAGGCGTGCAGGAAATCGCCGTCGGAGAGATAGATCCCAACGTGCCGTTTTTTTGGGGCCGTACGAAAGAACAGCAAATCGCCGGGCTTTAGGGCCGAACGGGAGACGACGCGCCCTACGCGGGCCTGCTCTTTCGTGGTGCGGGGCACCGACAACTGGAATTTGTCGGCAAAGACCGACTGGACGAGGCCTGAGCAGTCGACCCCCTTTGTGGAGGCACCGCCCCATTCATGGGTCGTTCCTTGCCACTCCGCAGCGGCGGATCGAAGACGATCTTCTGCAGTCGAGGGAGACCAGGTCTGCGTCGTTTGTCCCTGTTGCGTCGAGGGGGGGCGGGACGAAGTGCATCCCACGAGTAGCAGACCGGCCCCCAGAACGAGAGGGACAAGGAAGAAAAGCGGTGCAGTTCGGTCCAAAGCACGAGTCATTGCGAGGAGCCGTCTCGGAGGAGAAGACGCAAACGATAACGTATGGAAGGACGCCCTTGATTGCCACTTTGGCACATGCGCAGAGAGGAAGCGGAGGATCACCGATCCCGTTCTGTCGTTGGACACATACTCAAAACGAAGTCAATCGTTTGTCCTTCTGAAAGCCGCTTTGCCCCCTGTTATGCCGTACCCGAAAGCGATGGTCGACCCGATGCGTGAAGAACTGACCCGACTCGGGGTCGAGGAGTTGCGAACCGCCGAAGAGGTAGACGATGCGTTTGAGGACGCCGACGACACGATGCTCCTCGTCATCAACTCCGTTTGTGGCTGTGCCGCCGGCAATGCGCGGCCGGCCGTGGCCATGGCCCGTGAGGCCGACGTGCAGCCTGACCGCTACGTGACGGTCTTTGCGGGACAGGACGAAGAAGCGACCGCGCAGGTTCGCGACCAGTATCTGGCGGGCATTCCGCCGTCGTCGCCCTTTCTTGCGCTTTTCCGTGACGGACAGCCCGTCTATGTCGTGGAGCGCAAGCACATTGAGGGCCGAAGTGCTAACGCCATCGCGGCGGATCTCGTGGAGGCCTTTGAGGCCTACTGCACCGACGAAGAGCCGCCGTCGGATGCTCCCACGCGTCCCGATACGGGCTCGGCCGATTCGGGCAACGGGCTTCCTTCAACCTTTCAGTCTATCAACTGACAACTGCTTGAGGTTCTGACGTCCTGTCGGGCGAGTCTGGTCATCGCAGCCGGACTCGCCCGATTTGTGTTTGAGGTCGACTCAATTCTCAGTTCCCCCGCCATGTCCCGTTCTTCGTTGTTCTCACAAAAGCACTCGAATTGGGCCAGGGGGACATCACGGGGAGTGGGGAGGAAGGAGCGGGGGCAGGTGCCCGGGTCGCCCGAGTCAGGCTCGGGCAAAAGAACGGGCGTCTCCGTTCTGATGTGGGGGCTTCGTCGGATCGTGTGGCCGCTTTTCAAGTGGGGGACCATCGTTTTCTTCCCGTTTCTGGTTCTGATGCGGGTGTCCCTCTATGGGTATCAGCACGCGTGGCCCGTCCCGCTTGCGCTCGGAATGGGATTTCTGGCCGCGTTCTGCGTGCTCTTCTTGTATGTGACCTGGGCCTACTTCTGGGTGGCAGGGGGGCACGCGCCGTATCACGCTCGCACGGCTTGGACGAAAGCCCTTGTGGTGTTGGTTGGGCTGGGGCTTTTCCAGGGGTACGTGCTATTATCGCCGGATCCCGCGCACGTCAAATCCGACGCGGTCCACGCCGAGTACCGCCGGCTCCACCCCCTGCTCCGGACGAGCCTCGCCACGATGATCCTCGTGGATGAACACCTGCTCATCACCGACCTGTCGCGGCACCCGAGCGACTATGAGGCGATGGGGCTCCCCACCAATCCGCGCTCCCTGCACTACCCGCAGGCAGACGGCTATGTGCACGCGGTAGACCTGCGCACGAAGGGGCACTACGAGATTCGCAACCTCCTGATGCGAGGCTATTTTGCGGCATTGGGGTTCCGCACCCTCCGCCACGTGGGCACGGCCGACCACCTGCACGTGGCGCTTCCGTCCCCGGATTAGGCTATTCGTTCCGAAGGCAACATGTCCGGTTTGGAGATCCGGAACCGCTTCCAGATGAAAAGGCGATGGGACGTCGGTATTCTGGGCCTCACTACAACGGATTTCTTTCTGGCCAGTACATTATCATGGACCGATTTCTTCGTCTCTCGCTCGCCTCTGTTCTTGTATTGATCATTGCTGGGGGCGGAGCGGCGATGGCCCAGAACGCTCCGGCCGCCGATTCTCCGTACCGCATCATCGGGTACGTGACTGGTGGGGCGGACATCTGGGACGTGGATGCGGAGAAGCTCACCCACATCAACTACGCCTTTGCGCAGGTGAGCGAAGCGGACACAATCGGATTTCAAAACGAAAAGGCCCCGCAGCACCTGGCTCAGCTTCAGGCCTTGAAGGCGCGCAACCCGGACCTCAAGCTGCTCGTGTCGGTCGGCGGCTGGGGGGCGAAGAACTTCTCCGATGCTGCCCTCACCGAGGCGTCGCGCGCCCGGTTCGCCCACAGTGCGGTACGAATGGTGAAGCAGTACGGGCTCGACGGCATCGACATTGACTGGGAGTTTCCGGGCCAGGCGGCCGGCGGCATCAAGGCACGACCCGAGGACGAGCGCAACTTTACCCTGCTGCTGAAGACGTTGCGCACGCACCTCGACTCCCTCAGCGCTGTGCGGGAACGGGTGGGGGAGGATCGATACCTGCTCACGATCGCCAGCAACGATGACGAGGCCTACTTCGAGCACACCGAGATGGAGAAGGTGCACCGGCACCTCGACTTCATCAACATCATGACGTACGATTTTTTCTCCAGTGGCTCGGAGATGACCGGACATCACACCGGCCTCTACCAGTCTGCGCATGCCGGGGCGCCAACGCGCACGTCGGCTGCGGCGGTGGAGCGGCACCTGGACGCGGGCATTCCGCCGAAGAAACTGACCCTTGGGGTCGCCTTCTATGGACGGTCGTGGACGGGGGTGAGCCCGAAGCGAAACGGGCTCAACCAGCCATTCGAGGAATTTGCGGGCTACCGGGCTTACGAGACGCTCGTCCGAGAGTACATCAATCAGCGGGGCTTTACGCGGCACTGGGACGAGAGCGCCAAGGCGCCGTACCTATGGGCGCCCGACTCTACTACCTTCGTCTCATACGAAGATCCAGAATCCCTTCGGCACAAGGCGAAATTCGTGCGGGAGAAAGACCTCGGCGGCATTATGTACTGGGAGCACAGCCTGGACTACCACGAGGTGCTGCTCGACGTGCTGTATGAGCAGTTGCGGTAGAGATCTCGTCGGAGTTGCGGGGCGGTAGGCCTATTCGTCCCTCAGGGCCGTGGCGGGGCTCGCCTGCGCCATGCTCCACGCCGGATACAGGCCGGCCAGAAGGGCCGCCCCCACGGCCAGAAGGAGGGCCTGCAAGAGAATGTCCGGCGAGACGGAGAGTTGCATCGTCCACCCGAATGAGCGCTTGTTGATGACGAAGACGAGGACGTACGCCAGCGCGTAGCCGAGCGGGAGGGACAAAAGGCCGGCGATGGTGCCCATGAGGCCCGTCTCGATCGTCACGAACCCGCCCAGCTGCGGCGGCGTCATGCCCGTAGCGCGCAGCACCCCCATTTCGCGCCGGCGCTCCAGCTCCAGCGCCATCAGCGCACTGAGCACCCCGATGAACGCGACCACAATCGCGAGAATACGGAGGACGGTCGTGATCGTAAACGTGCGGTCGAAGACTTGGAGCGACGTTTCGCGCAGCGCCTTGTTCGAGCGAATGATGACGTCCTGGAGGCCCTGCACCTCGGCCCGCATGTCGGCAATGAGATCGTCGACGCTCGTGCCCTCAGCCGCGTAGAACGCCAGTCCCGAGACGCCGTCATCGTCGTAGAAACGCTCGTAGGTGCCGCGGCTCATCATCACGACGCCGCGATCCGACCCGTAGTCGTAGTAGATGCCCTCGATGGGGAAGGATGCTCGTCCGCGATCCGTCTGGAGCCGTACCGTATCGCCCACGGCGAGGTCGTGGCGGTAGGCGTAGGGTTCGGAAATGAAGACCGTCGCGCTGGTGCGAAATTGCGGCCAGATCTTATCTGGTTCGCCCACCTTGAACCGGTACACGTCCGGCGTCTCGGGGCCGGGCTCGATCGCCACGAGCTCCGTCGGGCCCACATTCGCCTGTACGGAGACGCGCCGGACGGAGTAGGCGCCCGCAACGTTCTCCATACTGCGCAGGCGGGCCGTGACGGTCGAGTCGATCGTGGCGTTGGAGCGGCGGAAGACGAGGCTCGGCGGCTGCACGTACACGTCGGCCTGGAGCGACTGCGTGAGCCAGTCCTCCACCGTGCCGCGAAAGCTGTCGATCATGAGGCCGACGCCGATGGTCGCGGCCACGGCTACCATGAGTGCCGCGATGGCCACGCCGGTGCGGCTGAGGCTCGTGACCACGCCCCGCGCCGCCATCCGTCCCAGCACACCGAAGAGACGGTCCAGCAGGGGGCGAAAGGCCTTCGCAAGTCCCATCACGGCCAGGGGGGTGACGAGCGCCGCCGCAATCAGCAGGCACAAGAGTGCGGCGTAACTCACGACGATGCTCTGCTCCGTCACGGTCAACATCACGACCCCGAGTGTGCCGACCAGTACCCCACCGCCTGCCAGCCAGGGGGCGAGGGCCTGTACGTTTGTCTCCTGCGTGGAGCGCCGCAGCACGGTGCTGACCGGTGCGTTCGTGGCTTCTCGGGCGGGCGGAAGTGCGGCCAGGATGGTCGTACCGATGCCCAACAGGCTTCCCTTCACTAAAATCCACGGCGTGATGGACAGCTCGCTCACCTGCACCACGAAGTAGAGGTCGTTGATTGTCTGCGCCAGGAGCTGCACGAGGCCCGACGCCAGCACGATGCCCAGCAGCAGTCCGATGCCGGTGCCCACGACCCCGAGAATCGCGGCTTCGCCCAACACGAGCCCGAAGATCTGCCGCTGCGTAACGCCGAGCGCCCGCAGCCGCCCAATCAGGCTGCGCCGCTGCACGATGGAAAACGTCATCGTGTTGTAGATGAGGAACGCGCCCACCACGAGCGCGAGCAGGCTGAGGGCCGTTAGGTTCAGCTCGAAGGCCCGCGTCATCTGCTCTACGGTCTGCGTGCGAGTCTCGGAGCGCTGCACGCGGGCACCGTCCGGCAGCGTGGCGCGGATGCGGTCCAGGGCTGTGGTCTGTTCTGCGTCGTCGGACGGCAGGATGAGGTCGATGCGGCTGAGGGTCCCGCGCATATCGAAGAGCCCTTGCGCCGTCGACACGTCCACGACCAGCAGATTGGCCACGGCGCGGCGGGTGCGCTCGTCCTCCGGCTCCACGACCCCAGCAAGGAGTACCGGCCGCATCGTCCCCTCAATTTGGACGGCAAGCGTATCGCCAGGATTCAGCCCGAGCGTCTCTGCCGTAGGGGCGGACATCAGCGCCGCATCCTGCGTCATGAACGTGCCGAGATCGAGGTCGCCCCCGGCCCCGGTGCCGAGGTAGGGGCGGAAGGGGGCGTCGGTGAACGGGTCGATGCCCACGACCTGGAACGTCCGGTCGCCTCGTTCGAGAGAGGCGTATCCTTCCACGATGGGGGCAGAGGGCCGCACACCTGCCTCGGTCCGCAGTTGTCGGTAGACGTCATCGTCCAGCGTCTCGCCCGCGCCCACGACTTGGTGCGTCGCCTTGCCTGTCACCGTCTCCGCCGAGAGCTGGAAGGCGCGCTCCGCGCTCGTGTTGGCGAGGTCGATCGACACCACCACGGCCACGCCGATCGCCACGCCCAGCACCGAGAGGCCCATGAGCCACGGGTGGCGGGTGAGGTAGCGACGGCTGGATCGTTGCAGGAGAGACATTCTGATTTCGGGGATGGGCGTTTGGGAGTGCGTGCGTGTGGGACTTAAGGAATGAATCGTTCCGCATCCCGAGGTGTATTCAAGAAGCCGTTCTTCACCAGCCTCTTTATGGCCATGAAATTCGACGGGATCGTCTCCAGTCCCGACACCTTGAGCGGTGCCCCTCGAATTCAGGGCACTCGGATCAGCATCTCAATGGTGCTCGAATGGGTCGCAAATGGGGCCGGACCGCAAGCAGATCCTTGAGGACTACCCGCACCTGGAAGCGGAAGACATCGAGCAGGCTCTTCTGTATGCCGCCCGCTTTCTCGAGAATGAGGTCGTTGAGACGGGCACCGTTCCCGAATGATCGACTTTGAGGCGCGCCTTCTAACTGATGAGAATGTTCATCCTCAGGTGGTTTCATTTCTTCGTGGCCGGGGATGTAACGTTCTCGACGTAAAAGAGCTTGGGCAGATGGGGACATCCGATCCAGAAATCGTTCGCCGGGCCGCCAATAAAGGTCGCATGATTATCACCCATGACCGGGATGTTGATTGATTGCTGATGGCACAGGGGCAGTTGTCGGTTAGATTGATCAACCGATTCGTGAGGAAGTCGTCGAAAGTGCTGCTCGTATCCGATTTTTCAATCTTGAAAGCATTCCCTTCGTCGCTCTAGGACATCTGAGATGTCCAAGCTTGACTGAGAGCCTATCTGCTGGACGGAAGAGGCTTCCTCATTCTGCTGAATAGCAACGGTGTTGATTGTCAAGCAGAAGAAGCCTGATACTCCGGATTCCAATGGGTGCCATTTTTCATCATCGTGTTCATGATCACAAGGAGCTTTCGCATGCAGGCCACCAGCGCTGTCTTCTTGGCCTTTCCTCGATCGACCAACCGATCGTAGAACTCCCGAATTTTTCGGTTATACTGGGTAGCCGAGAGAGCTGCCATATACAGGGCTTTTCGAACCGAGGCCCGACCGCCCCAGGTACTTCGTTCTCCACGATGTTTGCCGCTATCTCGGTTGAGCGGAGCCACGCCCGCGAGTTTGGCAATTTCCTGACGATTTGCTTCACCAAGTTCCGGAAGCTCCGCCATGAGAACGTGGGCGGTTGCCTCTGCCACGCCTGGAATTGAACAGAGAAGTTCCTCTTCCTGGCGCCAAAGCGGACTGTTTTCGACTGCTTCCTCGATTTGACGTTCGGTTTCTTCGAGACGCTCTTCCAGAAAGGCCAAATGCTCTTCGATGTCCGAGCGCACAGCCTCGGAAGGGGCCGTCCCGAGCCGGTTCTCCTCTGCGGTCTTCATCTTCTGTAGTTGCCGTCTGCGAGCCACAAGAGCCGAAAAGACCTCCTGATCGGCGGAAGGAGCCGGGCGAACCTCCGGTTTAATTCGTTCGGCAAAGAGAGCCAAAACGCAAGCATCGATCTCATCGGTCTTAGCCAGGCGACCTGTCGCCCGAGCAAAGTCTCTGGTCTGACGGGGGTTGACAACTGCTACCGGAAGGCCAGCGGCCGCAAGGGCGGCGCTAACCGGTCGTTCGTAGCCGCCAGTGGCTTCCAGAACGATTCGCTCGGGCTCGACCTGGGTGAGCTGTTCTTCGAGCTGATCGATACCATCGGAATTGTTGTCAAAGCGGCGAGTTCTCTTCTTATCGGAATCAAACCGAATAGCCAAGTCCAAGTGATCTTTGGCCACGTCAATGCCAACGCACGTCATAACGGGCAGGAAGACAATGAGCGAGATAGCATGTGTCGCCGCGGCCCCACCTTGCAGGATACGAACTCGAAGCGGAAGGTCTTTTCCGACTCCGGTTCAGGCAACGGTTCGGGCTCCAAAGCGACAAATTGAGGCAGCGCTCCAGCTAACAGACGGTCTCTCTTCCGGACCTGGTTGGTTACGAGCTACTGCCTCCAGAACGCGAAAGTGCTGTGTTCTGGAAGATACAAGGCTCCAAATCAAGTTTGGAGCGACGGTGTATGTCATTTCCATAGTTAATGCGATAGTTCTGGACTCTCCTGATAAGATTGGGGGAGTGGGAACTGCGACCCGGACACATCAATCCGGAATTTACGACTGGGACGCTCCGAGTTCTGTCTGAGTATGAGCGACCCGATCGGCCTTCATAGTGGTTGCAGAGCGCGAAAAGCAGAAGGTGAGCGTTCGGGGGCGAACCATTGGATAGACCTCCGGTGACTCCAAAGAGGGGAGAAGCATCATGCACTCGTCGTGAGAAAGTCGGGCTCCCCCTCGTGAAGAACGCCGCCGCGCAGGTGAAGGAGGCGGTCCGCTCGGTCAAGGGCCTCGCGGTCGTGTGTGGCGATGAGCAGGGTGGTGTCGGTCTCGCGCACGAGCTCATCCAGCAGGGCGAGGACCTGCTGTCCCGTCTCATAGTCGAGGTTGCCCGTCGGTTCATCGGCCAGCACGAACAACGGATTGTGGGCGAGGGCGCGGGCCACGGCCACACGCTGCTGCTCGCCTCCCGACAGTCGGTCGGGAAAGCTGTCGGTGCGGTCGGCCAATCCCACGCGACCCAGAATCTCCTCCGCGCGTTGGCGGGCGTCGTCAGACGTTTCCCCGGCCAGTTCGAGGGGCAGCAGCACGTTCTCGACCACCGTGAGCGTCGAGATCAGGTTGAACGACTGGAAGACGAAGCCGATATTCGACCGCCGGAACAGCGTGCGGTCGGTTTCGGACAGTTCCGTCAGCTCCGTGCCGTCGATCGAAATTCGCCCCGAGGTGGGTAGGTCGATGCCGCTGATGAGGTTAAGGAGCGTACTCTTTCCAGCGCCGCTCCGCCCCATGAGAACCGCAGTCTTGCCGCGGGCGAGCGACAGCGACAGGTCGCGGAGCACGGCCCGTTCGGCATCGCCCTCGCGGTACGTCTTGGTCACGTTGGTCAGCTGGAGAAGCGGAGACTGGGCCGGAGACTCAGAAGCCATAAACAGCAGGATCGATCAGGAAAAATAGTGTCTGTTGCACCTCTCCGGTCTGAGAAGGTTCTTGGGGGAGAGTGGACTGAGAATGATCGTGCACGCATTTTTACAGCGTTGGTGCACACGGCGAACGTGTAACGGTTCGACGGCCGTGTACGTACCCCAATCTAGTGCTCAGTCAAGCTGAGGATGTCGGGTACCGAATTGTGCTCTGCGTCCAAAGGTTGCTGTCTGCTACGAAATTATGATTCGATGAGCAACGTTCAACCCGACACGGAGAACATGACGCAGCACTAGCATCGGCGGGCGCTCATCGAATCCCGTCGACGAGCGAGCGTGTTGCTCGCATCTTCTGCCGTGGACGACGATACTCCCTCGTGTCTGAACATCGACAATCCTCACTGCTTCTCTGGTACAGTCCCGATCGTTCATGCAGCTCTCCATTGAGAACGTCTCGAAGACCTATCCGAACGGTACGCAGGCCCTAAAGGACGTGTCGCTTACCATTCCGCCCGGGATGTTTGGACTCCTCGGTCCGAACGGTGCCGGCAAATCGACACTCATGCGCACGGTTGCCACCCTTCAGGAGCCCGACACCGGCTCGATCCACCTCGGCGACATTGACGTGCTAGATGACGAGCACGCCCTCCGCAAGCGTCTCGGGTATCTGCCGCAGGAGGTGGGGGTATACGACAATGTGACGGCAGAGTCGCTGCTCGACCACTTCGCCACGCTCAAAGGCATCGACGGGCGGACGAAGCGCCGCGAGGTGGTCGATGCCCTGCTGGACCGCGTGAACCTAGCGGATGCCCGCGACCAAGAGCTCGGGGGCTACTCGGGCGGCATGAAGCGGCGCTTTGGGATTGCGGTGGCGCTCATCGGCAACCCGGAGCTTATTATCGTTGATGAGCCGACCGCCGGCTTGGATCCCGCCGAGCGGGTGCGCTTCCTCAATCTGCTGAGCGAGATTGGAGAGGACAGCGTCGTCATCCTCTCCACTCACATCGTGGCTGACGTGCGAGAGCTGTGCACGCAGATGGCCATCATCCGTGCCGGGGAGATCATCTTTGAGGGCGAGCCGCAATCCGCTATTGCCGACCTCGACGGGCAGATCTGGCGCAAAACGGTCACAAAGGACACACTGCCCGATCACGAGGCGGAGTTCGACGTCATTTCGACGAAGCTCGTGGCCGGTCGTCCCGTCATCCACGTCCACAGCGCCGAGCAGCCGCACGACTCCTTTGAGCCGGTCGAGCCCGATTTGGAGGACGTGTACTTTACCCGGATGAAGGATGGGGCGCAGTCCGAGCCTGCTCCCGCTGTCAGCTGATTTCTGTTGCGTATTTCGTATTGTGTATTCCGTTCACTTGGGCTGATCCGCAATACGCACTACGCAATACGTTATGGTTTCCACTGCTCTTTCAACGTTGACTCAGTTCCCTCTCCATGTTCTTCACCCTCGTCGGCCAGGAGGTCTCGTACCGCCTCCGGCAGATGTCCACGCACGTCTACTTCCTCATCTTCTTCAGCATCAGTTTCCTGCTGATGAATGCGCTGGGGGGCGCGTTCACGGACACCACGGTCGTGATTTTCGGCATGGGGCCGAATACGCACGCCAACAGTCCCTTCGCGATCAACGTGTGCACCCTGTTCTTGAGCCTGCTGGGCCTCATCCTCACGGCGCCGTTCATGGGGCAATCGGTGTATCGCGACTATGAAAGCGGCATCTACCCGCTCATCTTCACGACACCGATCTCGAAAGCGCAGTACCTCGGCAGTCGGTTCGTGGGGGCCGTGCTCGTGCACCTGTACATCTACGCGGGCCTCACGGGCGGCCTCATGCTGGGGGAGGTGGTGCCGTGGGTCGATGCGAGCCAATTCGGGCCGTTCAGTCTGGCGGCCTACCTCAAGCCCTATCTCCTGTACGTCCTGCCCAACCTGCTGTGGGTCGGCGGACTCTTTGTGGCCATTCCGGCGCTCACACGGAAGATGCTGCCGAACTACATCGGCGGCGTGCTGCTCTTCATGGGTTACAACATCGCTGCGGTTCTGATGGGGGCCGATGCCATGCGCAACAGCACGGTCGCGTCCATCGCCGACCCGTTCGGCCTCATCCCCACGCAGCAGCTGACGCGCTACTGGACCGTGGCGGAGCAGAACGCTCAACTGGTGCCGTTTGAGGGCATGGTGCTCATGAACCGTCTCGTCTGGATCAGCGTGGGCGTGGTGTTGATTGCGGGGCTCTATGCCGCGTTTCAGTTCTCATATCTTTCAGGCGGGAGCACGAGCAGTGGCGAGGAGACGGACGACGGGCCGCAGTCGCTCGCGGAGGTGGCCCCGACCTCGCTCATCCATGCGGTGGACCTGCCGACGATAGCGCTGTCAGAGAGCTGGGGCGCGCGGTGGCGCCAGTTTTGGTCGATCGTGCGGCAGTCCTTCACGTACGTCGTGCGCGACGTCTACTTCTACGCCATCGTGGGGGCGAGCGTCATCTTTCTGGTCATTGCGGCCTCGCAGGCCGGGCAGATGTACGGCACGGCGGTGCAGCCCGTCACCTACCACGTGCTCGACCAGCTGAGCGGCCAGTTCACGCTCTTCATGATCATTCTCATCACCTTCTACGCCGGGCAGCTCGTGTGGCGGGAACGCGACGCCCACATTCAGCAGATCCAGGACGCCCTGCCGCTCCCGAGCAGCCTCGTGATGATGGCAAAAGGGCTGGGCCTTGGGCTCGTCTGCGCCATGCTAATGCTGGTGATTCTCGTGACGGGGATCGGGACTCAGCTCAGCTATGGATTTACGGACATCGACCTTGGACTCTATCTCACCGACCTCTACGCGGTGCAGCTCGTCGACTACCTGCTGCTGGTCGTGCTGGCGTTCACGATTCACGCCGTAATCAACCACAAGTACTTCGGCCACTTCGTGATGGTGGCCTTTTTCATCGGTCTGCTCTTTAGCAGTCAGCTTGGCATTGAGCACTCGCTCTGGCAGTACGGCTCGGATCCCGGCCTGCCGTACTCCGCCATGAACGGCTACGGCCACTTTGCGACGGCCTTCGCGTGGTACAAGCTGCTCTGGGCGGCGGTGGCCGTCCTGATGGCGGTCCTGGCGCGGCTCGCGTGGGTCCGGGGCGAGGACGTGACGATTCCGATGCGGCTGCGGAAGGCCCGGCAGCGGCTCTCGCCTGCGTTGATGAGTACGGCGGGTGGGGCGCTCGTCGTGGCGCTTGCGGTCGGAGGCTTCATCTACATGAATACCACGGTGTGGAATACCTTCCGCACCAGCGAGGAGCAGACGGCCCTTCAGGTGGAGTACGAGACCACGTACGAGCGGTATGCGCAGATTCCCCAGCCGCGCATCGATGCCGTGGACCTGGACGTGGATCTCTATCCCGATCGGCGCGACGCCCGAATGGCGGGGGAGTACGTCCTTGTGAACGACACGAAGGCGGCCGTCGACACGATCTTCGTCGAAACGCCCGCCGACCTGGAGGTGAATCGAATGGAATTCGGTCGGGAGGCGGAGGTGGCCCGTCACGATGAGACGCACGGCGTGCGGCTCGTGCACCTTGCGTCGGCACTGGCGCCGGGCGACACGACGACACTCGACTTCGACGTGTGGAACCGCAACGACGGCTTCACGGACAGCGGCAGTCAGACCTCCGTCGTTCACAACGGCACGTTCATCAACAGCGCCGTCCTGCCGCATATCGGCTACAACGAGAATGCTGAGCTCAGCTCCCGGTCCCAGCGCGAGGAGCAGGGGCTCGACGAGGAGCCGCGGATGCAGCCCCGCAGCGACACGACGGCCCGGATGCGACCCTACGTCTCCCGCGACGCGACGTGGCTCGACTACGAGGCCACCGTCAGCACCAGCGCCGAGCAGATTCCGCTGGCGCCGGGCACGCGCGACTCCTCGTGGACGGCGGAGGGGCGCCGGCACGTCCGCTTCCGGACGACGGCCCCGACGCTCGGCTTCTTCTCGTTCTTGTCCGCCCGCTACGAGGCGGTGCGTGAGACCTGGACGCCTGCCGACTCGTCCCAGAACCGCGGGCAGCCGGTCGACATTGAGATTTTCCATCACCCGTCGCACGACTACAACGTGGACCGGATGGTGGAGGCGACCAAGAAGTCGCTGGACTACTATACCGAGCACTTTGGGCCGTATCAGAGCAAAGAGGTGCGCATTGCGGAGTTCCCGCGGTACGCGACGTTCGCGCAGTCCTTCCTCGGCACCATTCCGTACTCGGAGAGCATCGGCTTCATTGCCCGCGTCGATCCGGAGACGGACATCGACTATCCGTACTACGTGACGGCGCACGAGATGGGGCACCAGTGGTGGGCGCACCAGGTGGTGAGCGGGCCGGTGTGGGGGGCGACGATGCTCGTGGAAACGCTGGCCCAGTACAGCGCGCTCATGGTGATGGAGGACACGTACGGGCGCGACAAGATGAAACGGTTCCTGGAGTACGAGCTCGACGATTATCTGAGTGGGCGGAGCACGGAGCCGCGCGAGGAACGACCGCTGATGGACGTGGCCGCGAGTCAACAGTACATCCACTACCGGAAAGGCTCCGTGGTCATGTACGCGATGAAGGAGTACCTGGGCGAGGAGACCGTGAACCGCGTGCTGCGGGAGTTTCTGCGCGAGCATCGGTATGAGACGCCGCCATTTACGACCTCGGAGGCACTGGTGGAGCGCTTCGAGGCCGCCGCACCCGACTCGCTGGAGGGCTTCGTGCGGGATCGCTTCCGCAAGATCACGTTTTACGACAACCGGGCTGTGGAGGCGACCTACACCGAGACCGACGACGGCCGCTACCGTGTCGAGCTTACGGTGCAGGCTGGTAAACAACAGGTCGATAGTCTTGGTGGGTCTCCGAAGCCCGTGCCGGTGGACGACGTGGTCGAGATCGGCGTGTTTGCGACGGCGGCCGACGTGGATGCAGACGACCAGCACACCCTCTATCGGGAGAAACATCGGCTCACGGATGGGGAGCAGACGATCACCGTTACGGTCGACGAAGAGCCCGCACGGGCCGGCGTCGATCCGTTTACGCTGCTCATCGACCGCGAGACCAACGACAATCTGACAGCGGTGACGGCGGCGGACTCGTGAGAAGAACATCCGGCCGAATTCATTTCTCAGACCAAACGCTCGTGACGACCCATGATTCAGCGTGTTGCCATTTTGCTCCTGTTCGCACTTGGGGGCACCGTCCCGGGATTTGCTCAAGGAGACGTTCCGGTCCAGCGCATCGATTCGCTCGTGTCGGCCTACCATGATGCCCGTCTCTTCAACGGCGCTGTACTCGTGGGGACGGGCGATTCGGTGGCGTATGCCACGGCGGTGGGAGACGCCAACATGGAGTGGGATGTGCCCAATACGACCTCCACACGTTTCCACATTGGATCGGTGACGAAGCAGTTTACCGCGGCCCTCATTCTGACGCTCGTCGCCGAGAATACGGTTGCGCTGGATAGCACAATTTCCACCTATCTTTCCGGGTATCCCGGACCTGGGGCAGATCGGATCACCATTCACCATTTGCTTGCCCACCGGTCTGGGATTCCGAGTTTTACCGCCTTCGAGGACTACGAGTCGCGCACCATGCGGCTGGAGTGGGAGCCGGACTCGCTCGTTACGACGTTTGCAAGGCGGGGACTCCAGTTTGAGCCCGGGCGTCAGTGGAGCTACTCAAACTCCGGCTATTTTCTTCTCGGCGTGATCGCGCAGGAGGTGACGGGTCAACACTACGCCGCGGCCCTGCGCGAAAAGGTGTTGGCCCCGCTCGGGCTCGACGGCCCGATCGGCTACGCGTTCAGCGAAGAGGTCATTGAGCGAGAGGCCAGCGGCTACACCCAGACTGTGTGGGGCTATCAGCGAGCCGAGCCGATTGAGGCCTCCGTTCCCTTTTCCGCCGGGATGCTCTACGCGACACCGACGGGACTGTACCGGTGGACGCGGGCGCTGCACACGGGACAGGTTCTGCCGGATTCGCTTTACGAGGCGATGACGACGCCCCACTCGGAGAATGGGTACGGATATGGCCTCGTGATGCAGAGTGATACCATTGGGGGCACACTGGTCTCAATTACGGGGCACGGGGGTGGCATCAATGGGTTTACGACGTCGCTCAACTACACCACCCCGGGCGACTACACGGTCCTGGCGCTCGACAACACCACGAGCGAGAGCACGAGCCGCCTTACCGAGGGCATTCGTCAGGTGTTGCACGGGGGGACACCCCCGTCGCCCCAGCCGTCGGTGGCTCGGGCGCTCTGGCCGGTCGTGCAGAAGCAGACGGTGGCCGACGCAACGGCGCGCTATCGGACGCTCAAGCAGGAGCGGCCCAACGCCTACGTGTACGATCCTACTGAGCTTGTTCGCCTCGGCGATGCGCTTCGGGAGAAGGAGCGGCCCGCCCGAGCGATTGGCATCTACGAGTTTGCCCTCTCGATGGACTCGACGCTCGCAGACGCGTATGCCGGGCTCGGCCTTGCGGAACGGGCGCTAGGAAATGACGCAGCTGCCGAACCCCACCTCCAAACGGCACTGGATCGGAATCCGGCCCTGGAGCAGGCACAGCGGGCCTTGCGAGAAATGGGAGTAGAAGAGGGCACGTCTACGGTGACGCTTTCCCCGGAACTGTTGGAGCGATACACGGGAGTATATGCCGCCCAACAGCGTCCCAGCTTTAAGCTCACGATTACGCGAGAGGGGAAGCAACTGTACGGGCAGGCCACCGGGCAGGCCCGATACCGACTTTATCCCTCCTCCGAGACGCGATTTTTCCTGAAGGTGGTGGACGCGCAGGTTGAGTTCACCGTAAAGGAGGCGAGCGTTCCTCAGCTCACCCTTTATCAGCGGGGCCAGGAAATCCTCTTTACGCGAACGGAGGAGTCCCCCGAGTAATGCCGCATCCCTGTCATCAGTTTTTTCCTTCGGACCCACGCACAGTTATGGATTTCCGGACTCTCCTCGTTCTCGTCAGCATTCTGTTTGGCAGTGGGCTTGGAGGCGCCTTGCATGCCCAACCGTACGAGCGCACCCGGAGCGACACCCTTTCGGACGCGCCGGCGGCCCTGGCGATTGACAATCGAGAGGGCAGCATTACCGTTTCGTCCTGGTCCCGCGATGGGGTCGTGTATACGGCCCGCATCGTATCGGGGCAGGCCCAGGAGATTGTTGAGGAAACCATGATCGAAGTAGACCGCTTCGATCAACGGCTCTCACTGACGAGCAACATGGATGAGATTGACCCCCAGTGGGCGTTTGGGCCCGAACTGTATGGCTACGGCGTTACGTACCCTGAGGTGCACTATACGGTCCGGGTGCCGCCATCGGTCGCTGTGACAATTGAGGACCAGGAGTCGACTGTTGACGTCGCCGGGCTTGCAGCGCGGCTACGGGTCGACACCCAGGAGGGAGCGATCACCGTGCGCAACCATCGGGGCCCGGTTCGGCTCGATACCCATGAGGGGACGTTGACACTGACGGATATCGTCGGCGACGCAATGATCGATACCCACGAGGGATCGGTTGAGGCGCAGGGGCTTCGGGGGCGGTTGCGACTCGATACCCATGAGGGGCAAGCGGCGGTAGCAGTCGACTCGCTCGGAACCACCACCGTTGATACGCACGAGGGAGAGGTGACCCTCACCGTCCCGTCCCGCAGCGGGTTTGACCTGTCGACAGACCTTGGGGAAGAGGGGATCCTGCGGAGTGATTTTGCGATCGATGCGCTTCGGACGGAGGACGGACAGTACGAGGGGCGTGTCCACGGCGGGGGGCCGCTGCTTCGGGTGTCTTCGGTAGAGGGAGTTGTGCAAGTGCTACGCCCGTGAGGACGGGACAGCCTTGGCTTGCCTTTTTGCCGTGAGAATTGCACAACCGCATTCAGGACAAAGAGACTGCGGCGGCGGGAGGCAACCCCGTCTGTTGCAGGTTTCTCCAGGAGGGCCAGCACTAGTACTGGAAGATTCCTCCAGGGGCACGGCACCTGGGGAAAGACGCGCCGTAGAAACACAAAAATCCCCTCCCAGCGCCGCTGATAGGGGATTGTGTGATTGGTAGCGTGGGGGGGATTTGAACCCCCGACCTCCGGGTTATGAATCCGACGCTCTAACCAACTGAGCTACCACGCCAGAAAGTCGACCTGTTATATCGAATCGGGCGCGCAGAGTGTTTCCGAGTCGCCGTGAAGAAGCAGTGGACGAGTCGTTCTTTAGGGACGGCCTATTCGCTCGTGAGCACGTCGCCGACCTGAAGGAGCACCGACTCGTCAAAGTGCGGCCCGAGGAGCTGCAGGCCCACGGGCAGGTTGTCGGTCTCCGGATGCGAGCCGATGGGCACCGTAAGGCCCGGGATGCCGGCCAGGTTGGCGGTGACCGTGTAGATGTCGTTCAGGTACATCTCCAGCGGGTCGTCGGTCTTCTCGCCGAGCTGAAACGGCGGGGTGGGCGTGGTGGGCGTCACGAGTACGTCGACGTCCTCGAAAGCCCGGTCAAAGTCGTGGCGGATGAGGGTGCGCACCCGCTGGGCCTTCTCGTAGTACTTGTCGTAGTAGCCAGCCGAAAGGGCATAGGTGCCCAGCATGATGCGGCGTTTTACCTCGTCGCCGAAGCCTTCGGTGCGGGTGCGGGTGTAAAGGGCGTCGAGGGCGCTTTGCTCGTCGTCCAACTCCGCTTCGAGTTCCGTCACGCGATCGTCGTCGCCCTTCGTTCGAGCGGCAGAGAGCTCGCGTTGCAATTCTTTGCGTCGTTCCCGGAGCTCGTGCTTCGTTTCCTGCAGGTCGGCGCGGAAGCCGTACCGGATGCCGTCGTAACGGGCCAGATTGCTGGAGGCCTCGGCGGTGGCGAGGAGGTAGTATGTAGCCACGCCGTACTCGGTATGCGGAAGGGAGACCCGCTCGATCTCGGCGCCCTGATCCTCCAGGGTCGCCACCTGGTCGCGCACCATATGCCGGATGGTGGGATCGAGGCCCTCGGTAAAGTACTCGTCCGGCAACCCCACCTTCAGCCCCTCCACCTCGCCCGTGAGGGCCTGCGTGTAGTCCGGCACGTCGACGGGCGCGCTGGACGAATCGTTCGGGTCTTCGCCCGCCATCACGTTCAGGAGCGTTGCCACGTCTTCCACGCTGTTGGCAAGGGGCCCGATCACGTCGAGCGACGAGGCGAAAGCCACGAGGCCCGACCGGCTCACGCGGCCGTAGGTCGGCTTCAGGCCCACGACCCCGCAGAACGCCGACGGCTGCCGCACCGATCCGCCGGTGTCGCTGCCAAGGGCGGCATGGCACATGCCCGCGGCCACCGCGGCGGCCGATCCGCCCGACGAGCCGCCCGGCACGTAGTCCGGATCGTGCGGGTTGCGCACCGGACCAAAGTGGGAGGTCTCGTTCGACGAGCCCATGGCGAACTCGTCGCAGTTCGTCTTGCCGATGAAGATGGCCCCGGCGTCGCGAAGACGCTCAATCACCGTCGCGTCGTACAGCGACGAGAAGTCTTTGAGCATCTTCGACCCGCAACTGACTGGGTAGCCGCGAATGCAAATATTGTCCTTTACAGCGAGCACGAGCCCCGAGAGGGGACGTGCATTCCCACGCTCTCGCTGGCTGTCGAGGTACCGGGCGTGGTTAAGGGCGCCGTCGCGATCGACGGTCGTGAAGGCATTGAGTTCGTCGTTTCGGTCGTCGATGCGATCCAAAAACGACGAGACCAGCGCTTCACACGTGGTCTCGCCGGCGTCGAGGGCCCGATGGGCCTCGGCAAACGTCGGTTGATCCATACTGAAGGGCGATTCTGCGCAGAACGGAGGCGAGAGCAAGAGAGCGGAGATGCCCGACGGGGCACGACTCGGAATGCTACTTCCGACGACAGATTAGGAGGCTTCCTTCTTGGGGTTCGCAGATTCGGCATCGGCGGCCTCGGAGTCGGACGAGCCGTCGCCGGAGGAGTCGGACGCGTCCGCGGCCGATCGCTCCTGTTGCGGTTGCTGCTGGGACTGGCGCGCCTGCGGCTGCCCCTGTTGGGGCGACTGCGGCCGATTGATTTGCCGGTTCTGAGCCTCGGATTCCAGCTCCTGTGAGATCTCGCTCGTCGCGTCCTTGAATTCGCGGATGCCTTTGCCGATGCCGCGGGCGATCTCGGGGATACGCTTGGCCCCGAAGATCAGGAGCACAACCAGGAAGATGAGAATAATTTCGAGGGGGCCGAAGCTGCCCATGACCGAAAACGGGATGGGTGAGAAAGTACGGTGGGACGCGTCCGCTCGGAGAGAGCGAACCGAACGACGAAAGCCTCCCGGTACGGGACCGAAGAGAACGTTGTGTCGCTCGTTCTACAGGACCCAAACAACCAACAGCAAAGGGTGGGGGTTCCGTCCGCAGAGATTGGGGGGCGTGTCGTCGGAATTGAGCATGGAGACGGCCGCGCGAATTGCATATGAACGGGGGCAAGCAGGGAAAGACGCAAGGGAACTGGCTGGGCCGGGGGAACGGGGCGCTCCGCTCAATCGGGGCGAAAAAAATCGCTGACGGCATTCGGAAGAGCGAATTCCTCAAGATGATTCCTTCCGGGATCCGGAAACAGCCCCCGACGCGCCATGTTGGCAAAAATCACTTTCGCGCGCCCTTCGACGGGCCCGTCCCCTCTGTCTGTTGCATTGATGGCTTCCAGCTATGGCTTCTCCAACGACGTCCGATCCGGCTCCGCTTACCCGCGACGACATTCAGGCCTGGCCCAAGGCCGAGCTTCACTGCCACCTCGACGGCTCGATGCGGCTCGAGACGATGCTCGAGCTGGCGAAGACACAGGGCAAGCGGGACGTGCTTCCGTCCGACAGCGTGGAGGGGCTTCGGGACGAACTGCGGGCCGTGGAGGCGTCCGAGTCGCTGGAGGCGTACCTGAGTTGGTTCGGGTATGCGCTTCCGCTCCTGCAAACGACGGAGGCCCTTCGACGGGCCGCCTATGAGCTGGCGGAGGACAATGCCGAGGAAAATGTGCGGTACCTGGAGGTGCGCTACTCCCCGATTTTGCACGTCGAGGAGGGCCTGAGTTTGGAGGCCGTGAACGATGCAGTCTTGGACGGACTGGCTCAAGCGGAGCGCGACTTCGACATCACGACCTCACTCATCATCTGTGGGCTGCGGGACCGGTTTGAAAGTGCGTCGATGCGACTCGCTGAGATGGCGGTCGAGTACAAGCACGAGGGCATCGTGGCGTTCGACCTGGCGGGCGGCGAGGCCGGCAATCCCCCCAAAGGGCACCTTCACGCCTTCTACCACGCCCGCAACAATCTCCTCAACCTCACCATCCACGCCGGCGAGGCCTGGGGACCGGATTCCATCCGGCAGGCCCTCTTCTACTGCGGCGCTCACCGCATTGGGCACGGCATCTCGCTGCGCAAGGATCCGGAGCTGATGCAGTACTTTGCCGATCACCGCATTCCCCTTGAGGTGTGCCCGTCGAGCAACGTGCACACGCAGGCGGTGCCGAGCCTGGAGGCTCATCCCATCGAGACCTTCGTCCACTCCAACATTCCGGTGACGGTGAACACCGACAACCGTCTCTTCAGCCGCACGTCGGTAACGGAGGAACTGTGGCGCGTGTATCAGCACTGTAACCTGGACGCCTCGGACCTGCGCGAGATTGCGCTCAACGGATTCCGCTACGCCTTCCTGCCGTACGAGCAGAAGCAGAGTCTTCTCCGGTCCACCATCGACGATTTTCCGCTGAAGGCCGGTCCGGAGACGCCTCTCTGGTAGGATACGCTGGCGCCAGTGATTCGAAGCGCCTGGGCAACGGGGCACTCCTCGTTTGGTTGAGGCATCAGGTGGGGGACGGGACGCCCCCCACCATCGTCATCCCGTGCGTCTTCTGCGACGGAGTCGGGAATGGACGGCTCGCCGTCGTAGGGGGACGAGGCTGTATCGAGGTCGGCCCAGACGGTATGGGGGGCGAGCAGGAGAGCGGAAAACTGGGCACGAGCTGTCCATGCTGTGCTATCCACCCCACATGGAAAAATCCGAGGTGCACTGGGCCAAGAAGACCCGAGTCCGTGAATCTCCTGAAGGCGCTTGCAGTTTACCCCCTCGTAGCCACGGCCATCCCGCTCGTCTCATTGACTCGTTTCCGCTATGATCGACTCCACACTCCCGACCCAGATCGACCCGCTCGGGGCCCGCACCGAGCGACAGCAGCGGCTGGAGGCGCTACGGTCGCAGTTCACCGGCCTCGATACGGAGTATCCGCTGGCCGACGACACGACGGCCCGCCGCATCTATCTCGACAGTGCGGCCTCCAATCTGCGTCTCACGGTGGCCGACGACGTGGTGCGCCGTGCGCTCCGACACTACGCCAACACCCATTCGCAGCTGCACTTCGGGGCGCGGGTGATGACGCACCTCTACCACCGGGCGCACGAGATTGTGGGCGACTTTGTGGATGCCTCCGACGACTACACCGTTATTTTCAACGGGAGCGGCGTCACCGGCGGCCTCAACCGCACTGCGCGCGTGCTGGCCGAGCGGCGGCCCGAGCGGGACCTCGTCATCACCACGATGATGGAGCACCACGCCAACGACCTGCCTCATCGCAAGCACGTGGGCGAGGTCGTGCACGTCCCGCTGGAGAAGGACCCGGACGGGGAGGCGGGACGCGTGGACATGGCGGCGCTCCGGGCAGCCATTCAGGAGCACGCCGATCGGCTCAACTACGTGGCTGTGACGGCCGCCTCCAACGTGACGGGTGTCATCAATCCGGTGCACAAGATTGCGAGCATGGCACACGAGGTGGGGGCGCTGTGCGTCGTGGACGCCGCGCAGTCGGCCGCCCACCTGCCGTTCAGCGTACAGGGCGGAGCCGAGGACGAAGCGATCGACGTTCTGTGCATGAGCGGGCACAAAATCTACGCGCCGGGCAGCCCGGGCGCCATTGTGGCCCGGAAGGCACTTTTCGAGGGACTGGAGCCGCAAGAGGTGGGTGGCGGCATCGTGAATCGGGTCGAGACGGATCGGTATGAGATCATGGAGGAGCTGCCGGAGCGGGAGGAGGCCGGCACGCCCAACTTGCCGGGCGCCCTGCGGCTGGCCGCCACGCTCTACCTGCTCGGGCGGATCGGGATGGACGTGATTGAGGAGGACGAGCGCACGCTCACGCAGTACGCGCTGGAACGATTCGAAGCCATCGACGGGCTCCAAATCTACGGCTCGCATCGCCTGGAGGTGGCCGATCGGATCGGCGTGATCACGTTCAATCTCGACGACCTTCCCCATGGACTCGTGACCGCTGCGCTCAACGACTACTTCGGCATTGCCGTGCGGAACGAGTGCTTCTGCGCGCAGCCGTTTGTGCGGGAGCTGCTGGGCCGAACGGGCGGAGAAGGGGCCTCCTCCACCGAAGGGGAATGCGCGCCTGACTCGCAGCCGGGCATGGTCCGCGTCTCGTTTGGGCTCTACAACACGAAGGAGGATGTGGACGCCGCTGCCGACGCCCTGGCCGACATTGCGGCCCGGCCCGACGAGTATCGGGCCCAGTACCGCCCGCTTCTCAACGGCAGTGGCGATTGGACGCACCGCACGTTCGAGTATCCGCCGGAAGAGGCCTTTTCGATGGAGGACGAGATCGACGATTGGCTCCGCTCTGCGTAATTTCTTGGAGCTGGAGTATCGAGGAATTCAGGGCTGATGTTTTCGGGTTAGGAAGAAGAAGCGTCAGTGATCGGTTTCTGCTCCCCGGCCTGAAAACTCAGGCGCCCGGTCGGCGGCGACGGCAAGATGTCTCTGCTGCGCGTTCTTGTTTGAGCGGAAGCGAGATTACCGGTCTGAGATCGGTTGACGCGCAGAGTCTTGCCGGAGCAGGGAATCTGGGATTCCCAGCGTCAGCCTGAGTTTTCACAGCCTTGATCTTTTTGGCTCATTTTTCCATCAAGGCAAAAATGAACATCAAATCATTAGTGATGGGTCCAACCGTTGCCGAACGCTTATCTGATTTCTAAAAGAACGTGGGAGACGCACATCTTTGAAAAAGGGCACGAAGACGCATAATCGAACATTGGCATTAGGAGATAATACTGACCGAATGACGCCCAGCATTCTCGTCGAGCAGTTGAATCGGCTGCGGGACACCCATCCGCGCGCCCCGCTCGTCGTCTTCGTTCCTCGTACACAGCTGGGACATGCCCTCGAAACAGCCCTCGCCCGACACCGCGGCGGATGGGAGGGGCTGCAGTTTCAGATCCCCCGGCACTACGCCGAAGCGGTTGCCCAGATCGATGTTTTGACGTCCGGGCGACACGAGGCACCAGTGGAAGCACACCTGTTTCGCACGGCCCGCATTCTCCAGGAGCGCCCCCAACAGAAGACGGACAGCCTGCCGGGCTGGCACCTGCTTGCCTCCACGGTCGCACGCGCGATCGACACGCTTCGAGAGGGTGATGTGTCTGTCGAGGCCATTCGGCAACGGGCCACAGCGCCCGACGCGTCGGAGACGCTCGGCATCGTGGCCGATTGCTATGAGCAGTACAGGGAAGAGTTGGAGGCACGCGATCTCTATGATGACGCGACCGTCTACCAGTGGGCCACGGAGCGCGTGCAGGCCGGAGACGCGCCGGGCGTGGAGGACACGGTGTACGCCGTTGCGGGCGCCGCTGAACTTTCGGAGCACGCGGCGCAGTTTCTGAAGGCCCTTCAGGCACACGCGAAGGACGTTCTGCGCCTTGGGGTCGACGGTTCAGGCCCCGCGGCGATGGCGCCCCCGGAGACGGCCGCGGCACGGTTCGGCAATGTAGACGTGGTGCCCGTCTCGACTGCGGAGGATGAAGCGGAGACGGTCGACGATCGCTTCGTACGGGCCGTGGGCGCCACGAACGAGGTGAAGGCCGTCATTCGGGATCTTCTGGAGGACGGGGTTGCCTTCGACGACGCGACGATTGCCTATGCGAGCTCACAGCCGTACGCGAGCCTGATTGCGGATGAGGCTGAGCGGGCCGGCATCCCCATCACGATGGGCACCGGCCTTCCGGCGGAGCAGACCCGCACGGGGCGGGCGCTGCGCGGGCTCTACGAGTGGGTGCGTGAGAACTACGATCCGGCGATTCTCATCCGGATGCTGCGCGAGCGGCTCCTGCGGACGGATCGCTGGCTCGATCGCGAAATTGACGACTCTGATGAGGGCAATCTGCCGAGCCTACGTCCGCACGAGGCGGCGACGCTTCTGGCCGGCCGATCCTACGAATCCGGTCGGGACGGGCTGCTCGGCGGCCTTCAATCGGCGATTTCCTCTGTGAAGAAGAAATCGGAGGAACGGGCCGATTGCACCCTAACGGATCGGGAAGAGCGGCGCCTGGAGCGACGTCGGTTGCTGGCCGGATACCTGAAGGCGCTCGTGGAATTGGTGCCGCGCGAGGGCGACGTGCGGATGCTAGCAGAGAACAGTTGCACGTTTCTTCAGACGTTCGGTCCGTTGGATCCTGTAGAAGATGTGGCGGAGGAGGAGCGCACGCTCGACGAGGCGGCCCGCCAGCTCCTCTACGATCGCCTCACCCGACTCAGCGAGATGGAGGTTTCGTGCGAGGCGTCGGATCGTCAATTGGCCGCGATGATGGGGCGGTGGCTCGACGAGCAGGCCGTGCAGGCGCAGCGCCCTCGCCCCGGCCACGTGCACGTCCTGCCGCTCGAAAGCGCCGGCTACAGCGACCGGTCGCACTTGTCCGTCGTGGGGCTCGATGGCACCACCTTCGCCGCGCCCATGGTGGACAACGGCATGCTGCAGGACGCCGACCGGCGCGCCCTGGTGGAGTCGCTTACGACTGTTGCGGAGGAGACCCGTCCCACCACGCCCGCCGACGATGCCCTGTGGCGGGCCGCCTGTGCTCTGGAACGACACCGTGGGCCCACGGCCTACTACACGCGCATCTTCGATGTCGAGGCCGGGGAGGAGCGGGATCCGTCGTCGCTCTTTCTGCAGAAAGAAAGTGAGGCGCTTGCGGGCCAATCGGATGACGACAAACAGGAAGCGTCCCGCACGGTTGGCCTCATCCCGGCCGCTGACGGCATCGCGATTGCTGATCGCGACCGGTGGCTGTCGTCGTATCGTCGGGGACGTCAGCGCACAGAGGCGTTGGCCGACGAGGAGACCTCGGCCCGCGATCGGCTGGAGGCAGAGCATCCGTGGATTGTAGACGGTGAGGCGGCCCGGCAGGCGCGGCAGTCCGACCGCTATACCGTCCATGACGGACTCTTGCCCGCAGCCGACTATCCGGAGCTTGATTTCTTTGGGGACGATGAGCGACCCGTGTCGGCCTCGCGGCTCGAAACCCTCGCCGAGGCGCCGTACGTCTACTTCCTGAAATACGTTCTCGGCGTGCGATCCCTCGATGAACCCGCGATCAACGACGATCCGTGGTTCAACCCGCTGCGGAAGGGCACGCTCCTCCACGCGATCTACGAGCAGTTCATGGAGGACTTAAAGGGAGAGCCCCCTTCTGCTGAAGATCTCGGAGATCTGATGGAAATCGTCGAAGAGAAGTTGGAGAAAGAGATGGAAGAATCTGCGGCTCCATCCGAGGTTGCAAAGCAATCGGCGCTGCGAGCGCTCCGTCGCAACGCGAAGCTCTTCCTCCGCGCCGAGATCGAGCACGGAGAGAACTACGCCCCTGATGGGTTCGAATGGGGCTTCGGCTTTCCGCCGCATCGTCGCGAGGATCAGGACCACGACACTCCCGCTCGTCTGACGGTCGACGATCGATCGCTGCAGCTTCGTGGCCGCATTGATCGGGTGGATCGCAATCGCGAGACTGGGAATCTTGTGGCCTGGGACTACAAGACCGGCGGCACGTCGTCCTACGACGAAAGCGACCCGCTGCAGGACGGCAAAACGCTCCAGTGGGCGCTCTATGCCTACGCGCTGGAGGCCCTGTGGGGCGAGACCGTGGAGGCCTCGGGGTACTTCTTTGCGACGGCGGCGGAGGTGGGCCGTCGGATGACCGCGTCTCCCGATGCACACCGGACGGCGGTGAATCGTCTTCTGTCGCGGCTGGGGGCTCTGGCGGAGAGTGGGACCTTTCCGGTGGCGCCGCATCTGCCAGACGTGACGGACTGGAAGTGGAACGGGTACGACCGCATCGTCAAGGATCTGCGGGAGCGGCGGCGGGAGCTGAAGGGCAAGGCGTATCCGGAGGATCGGCCCGAGCCGCCCTCGTTCTGAGTCTTCTCAATTTTCAATGGTGCTTTTTCGGTCACATTCGGCACTTGCATCCTGCAGTGGGGCGTCATCCATTTTGGATGTCCTTTTTGTCTTGGTACAAAAGGGACTGAAAAGATCAAGGCTGTGAAGAAAACGGCTGAGTCCCTCGACTCGTCACTGAAATTCGGCAAACTCCCAAACCGACAGTGGTCGGTTCGCTCAGACATCCCGAATTTCGGTTGCTGTGAGTCTCAGGACTCTCCGCGCCGTTTTCTTCAAGGCCGTGGGTGTTTTCCCGTATGAAGAGAGGCCAGCAATCGTACTCTACCGTCCCTTCTTCTCTTTCAGCTTTCGGCGTCGACCTCATCTGATGAAAGCAACATCTCTCCAAGATCAGTCAGAGCGCTACGATGATGCAGCCGTCCGGCGGCGGATTGGGCCGTGGGACGAGGACGGTGTTCCCGATCTCGATGCGTTCGATCCGGATACCAATTTCGTGGTGACGGCGGCGGCCGGATCGGGCAAGACGACGGCGCTCGTGGCCCGCATGGTGGCGCTGGTGCGGCAGGGCGTGCCTGTTCGGGACCTCACCGCCATCACGTTCACGCGGAAGGCGGCGGGGGAAATGAGCACCCGGTTCTTCAAAGAGTTGCAGGAAGCGCGGGTTGTGTTGCCGGACGGGTCTGCGCAGCACGAGCGTGTCACCCGGGCGCTCGGCAGTGTGCAGTCCGCCTTCATCGGCACCATCCACTCGTTTTGTGCTCGGCTCCTGCGCGAACGGCCTCTTGCAGCGGGCCTGCCCCCGGACTTTACGGCGGGACTGGAGGACCGGGAGGAGCGACAGCTCCGGGACCGTGCGTGGCAGCAGCACCTGAGCAGGGTGCACGAAGACTCGCCAGAAAGGATTGAGCGCATTGCCGAGTACGGCCTCGATCCGCAGGACCTCACGGCCTTCTTCGAGCGGCTCTGTGCCTACCCCGAACTTTCTCCGCTCGTCGACGCACCGGACGAGCCGCCGGCGCTGGACGCGGCGGTGGCAGCGGCCCGCGAACGGCTCCGCGAGTGGGATGCTCGTCGCCCCGATACGTTGCCCAAGGGGGAAGACGACGTGATGGCGGCCTTCGACACGGCCCGACGGATGCTCCGCTATCGCGATCTGGACGCGCCCGCCGAAAAAGCGGAGTTTCTATCGTTGTTTTCCGACGTGTCGGATGCGGAGCGGGCCGACGTCAAGATCACCTACTGGAAAGGCGATCAGGTTGACAACAAGGACTGGGCGAGGTCCCTTCGCGACGATTTGTTGCCCAGCTTCATCGAAACGACCGTGCAGCCGGTCCTCCGAGACTGGGAGGCGCTCGTGCATGAGGCGGTGGTCGACTTTACACAGCCGGCTGTCGAGCGCTACCGGGAGCTACGGCGGGAAGAGGGCCTGCTCACGTTCCACGACCTGCTCTCCCATACGCGCGATCTGCTCCGTGATCACCCCGACGTGCGACGGACGATTCAAGAGCGGTACCCGATTCTTCTGGTCGACGAATTTCAGGACACCGATCCTCTCCAGGCCGAAATCCTCTCGTTCCTCGCCAGTCAGGACCCGATGGAGCGGACGTGGGACGCGTGCCGGCCTCGCGACGGCAGCCTCTTCATCGTGGGCGACGACAAGCAGTCGATCTACCGGTTTCGCCGGGCGGACAAGGGCGTGTTCGACGCCTTCCGCACGCGCATCGACGACGAGCCGAACGGAGAGGCCGTTACGCTCACGAAGAACTTCCGCTCGCGGACGCCCATCTGCGAGTGGTGCAACGACGCGTTCGGGGCCATCTTTGACGACCCCAACCTCCGAGACCTTCAGGCCGAGTACGTGCCGTTCGATCCCCAGCGAGCCGCTGGACCCGAGGGGACGGCCCTGCGCCGGAATCCGCTGGACAAAGTGGGCTGGAACCGGGGCCGTCAGATTGCCGAGCAGGACGCCACCCGCATCGCACGGTTCATTCAGGCGGCCCGGGCGGGAGACGCTGAATCTGATTTTTATCGGGATGAGGAGGGCGCCGTCTTCGAGGATGAGGTCAATTTTTCGGACTTCCTCATCCTGACCCGCGCCAAGACGCGGCTCGGGGTCTACACCGACGTGCTGGCCCGTTACGGCATTCCGTACACCGTCACCGGCAGCGAAGACCTGGGCGACAGCGACGAGCTCAAGGCCGTGGTCGACCTCCTGCGCGCGGCGCTGCGCCCGGACGATCCGATTGCGGCGGTGGCCTACCTGAAGGGGGCACTGGCCGGGTGGAGCGACGACGATCTGTATCGGTTCCGTCGGGCCGGCGGGGACTTCGGGCAGATGGACGAACCGGTGCCCGACGCCGTTTGGGAGGCGCTGGACGATGACCGGACAGATCGGATAGAGGGGGCTTTCGATCGGGTGCGACACGCTCGTTCCGTCGTGCTGTCAGAGCGACCGAGTGTTGGCATCGAGCAGATCGTCGACGCGTTCGGCCTTCTGGCCGGGGCGGCGCATCCCGACGATCCGGCCGAAGCGTCCATGCGGGCCGGGGCGGTGCTTCGCATCACCAGCTACGTGCAGCACCTGGGGGCACAGGGGCTGGGGTGGGGCGAGGTGGTGGAGGAACTCGACCTCATTCTGGAGGGGGAGGAGTCCGTGGATGGCATGACGTTAGAGACCGGTGGAGGGGATGCGGTGCGGGTGATGAACGTGCACCAGGCGAAGGGACTGGAAGCGCCGGTCGTTTTTCTGGCGGATCCCTACAGCAGTGGCAGCGCACCCAAGCCGACGCTTCACCTCCGCCGTAAAGAGAATGAGATTGTAGCGCCGGTGGTGCAGGGCGAAGGCTACTTCACGCGCATCACGCACGCCCCGCTCGGTTGGCACGACGATACGCAGGCGTCCTACCGGGGAGAAGAGGAACGGCACGAGGCGGCTGAGGAGCACCGCCTTCTCTACGTCGCAGCCACGCGGGCCGAGCGCCTGCTGGTCGTGTCTACCTACCCAGAGAAGCCGAACGACGGGCCGTGGGCGCCGCTCTACGAGCCCCTCCAGGCGGCGGACGTACCGGCGCTTGCGGTTCCGGAGGGCAAGCCGCCCATTCCCCCACGAGCACCGGCCCCGGATCTGGAAGAACATCGCACCCGGCGAACCGAGCGGATTGCAACCCAGTCGCATCCGTCCTATACCTACACGTTCGTGACCGATGAGAAGGAGGGAGGAGCGCTTCTTCGTGCAGAAGCCGGGTATGGGCGCGAATTCGGGACCGCGATGCACCGTTTGTTCGAGCAGGTCGTGCGGCACCGTCTCACGCCTCTGGAGGTGTCCGACGATGTCCTTCAACACGTGCTCGAACAGGAAGACGCCGAGGTCACAGAAGCAACGGTGCGCCGTCTGCGCTCCATGCTGGTAGCCTTTCAGGAGAGCTGGATCTGGGAGGAACTTCAGGCCGCATCAGAGCTCCACACTGAGCATCCGTTTGCTAGACAGATGACCGACAGCGAAGGAGGAGAATCGTCTGAGCAGATACTGCGAGGGGATATTGATCTGCTCTATCGGCGCGACGACACGTGGACGCTCGTCGACTTCAAGAGTGATCGGGTTGACGACGCGGAGGGGCTGGCGACGGCACTTGGACCCAATCACAAGTACCGGCGGCAGGTTCGGGCGTACGTGGAGGCGTGGACCGACGTGACCGGAGAGCCGGTGGGGACGTCGGGCCTTTGGTTTGCGGATGCGGGGACGTTCGTCTCCGATGCCGGTGCCGGGGCGGCCTAATTAGGAAGGGGAGGAGAGTTCCGACATCTGATTGCGGATGGACTCCACAATCTCGTCCGGGGGGGCGTCGATGTGCACGATCACGGCCTCCTCGGGAGTTGGCTCCTCCAGCGTGGCAAACTGGCTGTCGAGAAGGTCAGCGTCGAAGAAGTGATCGGCGCGGGCCTCCATCCGCTTGCGGATGAGGTCGTACTCGCCGCGAAGGTAAACGAGATGAGCGTTCTCGGCACCGTCCAGGAGCACGTCGCGATACGAGGATTTGAGGGCCGAGCAAGCGACGATAGCCGGATCGTTGGTCGCGAGGCGCTCGTCAATGAACGCGCGAATGGAGCGCAGCCACGGCCAGCGGTCCTCGTCTGTTAGGGGCTCGCCCCGACGCATCTTGGCCACGTTCGCGTCCGGATGGAAATCGTCTCCGTCCACGAAGTCCCAATCCAGGACCTCGGCCAGCCGGGTGCCGATCGTCGTTTTGCCCGATCCCGACACTCCCATCAACACAATGACCATTGGCCTGTCGGGATCAAATTCCACATTCATAGCTCGTCATTCCACACCTGCCGCGGTTTACACGTCCCACGTCAGGATGTCCTGCTCAGACTTGTCGGCGTCCTCCCACTCTTCCGCATTTTCGAGCGGGCCGGACGTTTCAGTGATGTTGTAGCCGAGCTCGCGCCACTGATTGGCCAGATACTCGTTCCACTGGATATAGTGCTCGTACTCTTCCGGCAGCTGATCGTCCGGGTAGATGGCCTCTACGGGGCACACCGGTACGCAGGCGTTGCAGTCGATGCATTCGTCGGGCTGGATGGCCAGAAAGTTCGGGCCCTCGTAAAAGCAATCGACGGGGCAGACCTCCACGCAGTCGGTGTACTTGCAATTGATGCAGGGCTCGGTAACGACGTACGGCATGTGGGGTGGGTGTTGAAAGGTTCGGGTTGGGCGTTTCGCGTGATGCGTTGGCTGCCGGGAACGGACTGAGCGAGAACGAACGCCGGTAGCTGATAGGTGTGGTGCGGTCTTCGGTTCCTGAGGCGGAAAGGGGTAACTGGGACTTCACCCGGGAGTAGGGATGAGGGAGACAGGGAGAAGGAAGCACGACAAAATGCTACGAGTGTCCATGCGCCTCGATCGTCAGGCGTTGTCGCTGCTGGCCGAGGAACGAGAGCCGTCCTGGTCGAAGAGGTCAGCACTGGAGGTGGACGAGCGATCGAAGTGGTCGTAGGCACGCTGCAGGGCGACGCGCCCACGGGGCGTCCGCTCCATGAAGCCCTCCTGGATCAGATACGGCTCGTAGACCTCCTCCAGGGTGCCCGATTCTTCACCGACGGACACGGCCAAGTTTTTGAGCCCGGTCGGTCCCCCGTCGAAGTTATCAATCAGCGTGAGGAGGATGCGGGTATCCATGTCGTCGAGGCCGGCCTCGTCCACGTCAAGGGCGTTGAGGGCCCGGTCGGCAATTTCCTTCGTGATCTCACCGTCGCCTTCGACCTCAGCAAAGTCACGTGTGCGGCGGAGGAGGCGATTGGCCACGCGGGGCGTGCCGCGGCTCCGGCGCGCGATTTCGAAGGCCCCTTCGTCGGTCGTGCCGACGTCCAGAATTCGGGCCGAGCGTTGCGTGATGGCCTGCAGCACCTCGGCCGAGTAGTAGTCGTACCGAAAGTCGATGCCGAAGCGGGCGCGGAGGGGAGCGGTAAGCAGACCCTTGCGGGTCGTGGCGCCCACGAGGGTAAAGGGGGGAAGGTCGATTTGCACCGTGCGGGCGTTCGGGCCCTGGTCGATTACGATGTCGATGCGGTAGTCTTCCATCGCCGAGTAGAGGTACTCCTCCACGACCGGGCTGAGGCGGTGGATCTCGTCGATGAAGAGCAGGTCGCCCTCCTCCAGGTTTGTGAGTACCCCCGCGATGTCGGCCGGCTTTTCGAGGACGGGACCGCTGGAGGTCCGGATGCGGGCGCTCATTTCGTTGGCGATGATGTGCGCTAGGGTCGTCTTCCCTAACCCCGGGGGCCCTGAGAGGAGTACGTGGTCGAGCGTTTCGCCGCGTTGGAGGGCCGCCGTCATGAAGACGTTCAGGTTTTCCTTGATCTTTTCCTGCCCGATAAACTCATCGAGCGATTGCGGCCGCAGCAGCTTTTCGACGTCGGTTTCGGAGCGGGCGGCCTCGGGATTCAGGGCGTCGGAGCGGGCGTCACTCATGGGCGAGTGGACGGAAGGGCGGGTGCGGAAAGAGGCGAGAGTGAATCTGTAGATTCAAGCAGGTACCGGGGGCAGGGTTTCATGTGTACGATTTGTGTGATCGAACGGTGGGGAATGGGATCTGGGCGCGAGGCGGGTCGGGTCCTGCATTTCAAAAACTTTCGATTGGAAAAAGCGTAGACATCACCGAGTTGCGGAATGAATTTTGCCCACTTATTTCGGTTTCTCCATTCTCATCCGTTCCTTGCATCATCCGATCGCCGCATTCTGCGGAGCGTCGGATGTTGTGCCGTCCGTTCTGACGTACCAATCCCACGGCCGATTCTATGCTTGAGCTCAAACAGGAACAGGAACTCCAGCAGAAGCTTTCCCCGCAGCAGATTCAGTACATCAAACTGCTGCAGCTCAATACGCTGGATCTTGACCAGCGCATCAAGGAGGAGCTGGAAGAGAATCCCCTGTTGGAAGAGGGGCTTGATGAGGAAGAGCAACGGGAGGAGGAAGAGCTCGACGCGACCGCCGAGGAGATGGAAAACGAGCTCGACACGGAGGAAGAGGAGGAATTCGACGTGGAAGACCTCCTCAACAATACCGACGACATGTACGGGTACAACAGTCCCGGCTACGACGCGGATGAGGAAGACCGTGATCGGCCCATGCCGGCCGACCAAACACTGGCCGAGCAGTTGCAGGATCAGATCTCGTTTCTGAACCTGGACGAGACGGACGAAATTATTGCCGATCAGATCATCGGCTCGATTGATGAAGACGGGTACTTGCGGCGTGAACTGGAGTCGATTATCGACGATATACTCTTTAATCAGGGCGTAGAGGTGACGGAGGCGGAGGTCGAAGAGGTGCTCACGCAGGTGCAGTCGCTCGACCCGGCGGGCATCGCCGCGCGCGATCTGCAGGAATGCCTTCTGCTCCAACTTTACCGCATGTCGGAAGACGTCGATGGGCGTCAGACAGCCATCGAAATGCTGGAGGACCACTATGAGGCCTTCACGATGAAGCACTTCGATAAGTTGAAGAAGCGCCTCGACGTGAACGACAAGGAGCTGAAGGCGGCGTTCGATCTCATCCGTCAGCGTCTCGATCCGAAACCGGGCGAGGGGGAGTTTTCAGAGGAGACCAACTACATCACGCCCGACTTTACGGTGCGGTACGTCGACGGGGAGTTCGTCATTACCCTGAATGGCCGCAACGCGCCGGATCTACACATCTCGCGTCACTATCGCAAGATGCTGGAGAAACTTAAGGCGCAGAAGAAGTCCGACGAGGACGGTGACATCGACGAGGAGACTCGTCAGTTCCTCAAGTCGAAATTCGACTCTGCCCGCTGGTTCATCAATTCTATCAATCAGCGCCGGCATACCATGTCGCTGGTGATGGATGCGATCGTGCAGCTACAGAAGGATTTCTTTCGGTACGGCGAGGGACACCTGAAGCCGATGATTCTGAAGGATATAGCCGAGATCATCGACATGGACATTTCCACCGTGAGCCGCGTGGTGAACGGGAAGTACGTGCAGACGGAATGGGGAGTTTATGAGCTTAAGTACTTCTTCTCGGAAGGGCTGGAGACGGTGGATGGGGAGGAGGTTTCAAACAAAGAGGTGAAGGCCGAATTGCAGCGGATCGTGGACGACGAGGATAAGACCGATCCGATGTCCGATCAGGAGTTGGCCGATGCGCTGGAGGAGCAGGGCTTTAAGATTGCGCGTAGAACGGTATCAAAGTACCGGAAGCATCTTGGCATTCCGGTGGCCCGGCTCCGCAAGGAAATTGTTATTGAGGAGGGAGAAGACGAGGCAGGAAGAGATGCGTGATTGTGTGATGCGTGAACATGCTTTTCTATTCATCACGCTTCACTTAATCATGTCGTGGTTCTCCAAATGAGGCCGGAACGGGAAGAGCGATTTCTCTAGGTTCCGGGGCTCGCTCCGAGCAATCAGGGACGCAGGTAGGAAATCGACAGCGTGAGTCCCCCGAAGGGTACAAATTCGCTGTTCTGCACGAGGTCGTTCAGGGAGGTGCCCACGAGGAGACCCGGCTGAACCCAGTTCCAGTTCCCCATGACCGAAAGGACGGCGTGGTGTTGCGTCGTGGCCGGCGTGGTGAGAAGGGCGCGACCGGTGAGGGTGAGCCCGGTGATGAACCGGTCGGTTTCACGCCATAATTGAGCGTCGTAGTGGGCGCGCCAATCCCGTGGGATGGAGGGCGTGGTGTAGGACGCATAGCCGAGGCCTGCACGGAAGCGTGCCGTCGAAAATCGTCCGATCTCCGTTCGCCAGTTGAGTAAACCGGTAATCGATACCTCATCGGATCCGAAGGCCGGGACGCGACCCATGTCGGCAGTGCCCCCGATGAGAGAAGCATTGTTGGCTGGAGCAGTAGGCACTCGGACGCCGATCTCGAAGAGGAAGGGAATCCTGGTACTGCTAAGTCCAAGACCGACGAACGGATTGCCGATCGCGGTGGAGGAGTTCACGCCGCTCGTATTGGAAGCGTAGCGGGCAAATGGAAGCTCGGTGGCCAGCTCCACGTTGTCGCTGAGGGAAACGGTCCAGGTGAAAAACGAGGCGCCGGACAGGGGAGCGACATCGTCGTCTGCATCCGGCACGATCGCTTCAAGGGCGATCTGGTTCGGCTGGTAGGGGCGCGACCAGAGCGTTTGTGCGCTGGCGGGCGCGACACAAAGACAGAGAAGGGCAACGGCGAGACAGGTGCGCATGAGGGAAAGAAGGGAGGGTCCGCTGAAAAAGCGCAGAGCGTCTTCAATGGGGGTGGGAAAAGGAAGTTCAGTTTCCGGGAGGAAAACAGAGTAAGATTCGAGAGGTCAGTGTGCCGGCCACCCCGGACGATCGAAACACCTGACTCGGGTAGGGGTAGGGGGTATACCCTTCTAAGTTCGACAAATTCCCCTAATGCTTGACATGAGTACACAGACCCTTACCATCGACGGTATGCACTGTGAGCACTGCGTCGAGGCTGTTCGGGAGGCCCTGGAATCGGTACGAGGCGTATCGGTGGAGCACGTGGAGGTTGGGCGTGCCGACGTGGCCTACGATCCCTCCGCAGTGTCTGAGGACCAGTTGGCGACGGTGTTAGACGATGTCGGATACGAGCTTTCTTCTGCATAATTTTTTTCCATCGATCCCTGAGAACCGATGCCGATCAGCGACGCTGACCAAGACACCCTGCAGTCTCGCCTCCGCCGCATTGAAGGACAGGTGCGTGGTCTCCAGCGAATGGTGGAGGAGGACCGCTACTGCGGCGACATCCTCGACCAGATTCATTCGGTGCAGCAGGCCCTGAAGTCGGTGGGCCGGGAGATTGCTCGCAATCACCTGGAGACGTGCGTGACCGATGCGATCCGCTCTGGGGACGAAGAGGCAGCCCAAGAGAGCTACGACGAGATCATGGGACTGCTGAAGAAGGAGTTGTAACATAGAGGGGGAAAGGTTGACAAGTTGAAGGTTTCGAGGGGAGTGCTTCTGCTGTCGTATTTTGTCACGAAATCAAATCGCAATGAGTGAGTCGACGACACAGCGTGAGCCGGTTCCACAAAATGAATCTGTGCAGGGCAATGGCGCACCGGCGGGGCAGGATACGTGCTCGGTGCCGCCGTCCGAGACCAACGGAAAGACCTCTGCTCCGGCGGCTGAAGGGCGTCGTCTGACGCTGCCGGTGGAGGGCATGTCGTGTGCTTCCTGCGCGCAGAGAGTCGAAGGCGCGCTGGCCAACGTGGATGGGGTCACGGGCGCGTCCGTCAATTTTGCCACCGAGCGGGCAGAGGTGTCCGTTGATGATTCTGAGGCTTGCGTCCGGGAGCTTGTCGAGGCCATTGAGGACAGCGGCTACGACGTGCGCACAGCCGAGACGACCTTCACGGTGCAGGGGATGAGTTGTGCGTCGTGTGTCTCCCGTGTTGAGGACGCGATTGCGGCCCTGGACGGCGTACTGGAGACGAACGTGAATCTCGCCACCGACCGCGCCACGGTGCGCTACGTGCCCGGGACGGTGGCACCAGCCGATGTGACGACGGCGATTCGTGACGCCGGGTACGACGTGGTGGACACGGACGGGGGCGGCGACCGGTCGGACGTGGAGAAGCAGGCCCGCGAGGAGGAAAAGCAGTCGATGAAACGGCGCTTTTTCTGGGCGCTGGCCTTCGCTATCCCCGTTTTCGTGCTGGAGATGGGGTTCATGCACGTTCCGACCATGAAGGCCTGGATCACCGAGCAGGTGTCCACGCAAACGCTTTACTACGTGCTCTTTGCGCTTACGTCCGTCGTGCAGTTTGGGCCGGGGCTCTACTTCTACAAGCACGGCTGGCCGGCGCTTCGGAATTGGAGTCCGGACATGAACACGCTCGTGATGATCGGGACCTCGGCGGCGTACGGCTACTCGGTTGTCGCCACGTTCCTTCCGAGCGTACTGCCGGAAGGCACGGTGCACGTCTACTACGAGGCCGCCGCGACGATTGTAACGCTCATCCTGGCGGGCAACTATATGGAGGCCCTCGCGAAAGGCCGCGCGAGCGACGCCATCCGCGCCCTGCTGAATCTGCAGGCCACGACCGCTCGGGTCGTGCGCGACGGCAGCGAGGAGGAGATTGACGTGCGCGACGTGGTGCCGGGCGACGTGATCCGCGTGCGGCCCGGCGAGAAGGTGCCGGTCGACGGCGAGGTGATCGGCGGCTCCTCGTACGTCGACGAATCGATGGTGACCGGCGAGCCCGATCCGGTGAGCAAGGGGGAGGGCGACGAGGTGGTGGGCGGCACGATCAACAAGACCGGCAGCTTCACCTTCCGCGCCACCCGCGTGGGGGAGGAGACGGTCCTCTCCCAGATTGTGGAGATGGTGGAGGAGGCTCAGGGCTCTGCTCCCCCCATTCAGTCGCTGGCCGATCGTGTGGTCAAGGTGTTCGTGCCTTTCGTTCTCGCGACGGCGGCCATCACGTTCGCCATCTGGATGGCGTTTGGCCCGGACCCGGTGCTCACGTACGCACTGGTGACGGCCGTGTCGGTCCTCATCATTGCCTGCCCGTGCGCGATGGGCATCGCCACGCCGATCTCGGTGATGGTGGGCACGGGCCGCGCCGCCGAACTGGGCGTGTACGTGCGGGAGGGCGAGGCCCTGCAGGCGCTCCACACCGCCGACATTGTCGCGCTCGACAAGACGGGCACCCTTACGAAGGGGCAGCCCGAAGTCACGGATTTCCGTCCGCACAATGGCTTTGACGAAGAGGACCTGCTGCGCTGGGTCGCGAGTGTCGAGACGCAGTCCGAGCACCCGATCGGCGAGGCGATCGTGGCACGGGCACAGGAGCGGGAGCTGGACCTGCCGGACGCCACGGACTTCGACGCCATCCCGGGGCACGGTGTACAGGCGACCGTCGAGGGACGGACGATCGCCGTTGGGGCGGCACGCCTCATGGATCGGCTGGACGTGTCGCTGGACGGGCAGGAGGCCGTCGCGGACGAACTGGCCAATGCCGCCAAGACGCCGCTCTACGTGGCGGTAGATGGACAGCTGGCCGCTATCGTCGCTGTGGCGGATCCGATCAAGGACTCGACGCCCGCTGCGCTCGACGCCCTGCACGAGCTCGGCATCGAGGTAGCCATGATTACCGGCGACGACGAGCGAACCGCGCAGGCCATCGCCCGCGAGCTTGGCATCGACCGCGTGCAGGCCGAGGTGCTGCCCGAGGACAAGGCGGAGGCCATCAAGTCGTTCCAGGCGGACGGGCAGACGGTCGCGTTCGTCGGGGACGGCATCAACGACGCGCCGGCCCTCGCCACGGCCGACGTGGGCATTGCCATCGGTACCGGCACGGACGTGGCCATCGAAAGCGGCGACATCGTGCTGATGTCCGGCGACCTGCGCGGCGTGCCGAACGCGGTGCATCTGTCGCAGCACACGCTCCGCAACATTAAGCAGAATCTGTTCTGGGCGTTCGCCTACAACGTCGTTCTGATTCCAGTGGCGGCCGGTGTGCTGTATCCGTCCTTTGGCCTGTTGCTCTCGCCTGCCCTGGCGGCCCTCGCAATGGTCTTTTCGGACCTGTTCGTGATTGGCAATGCGTTGCGCCTGCGGCGTCTGGAGGTGGCCGTCGGAACGGAGACGACCGCTGCTTCCGCGGCGGCATAACCCGTCAGGCAGGGGGAGTACTGCCCGTCGTGTTGCTGCAGTAGACCGCGACAATGGCATGATCAACCCAGATCGGCCAGAGGGATACGTGTCGTTTGACCGGGTGCACGACACCCTTCCCGAACCGACGCCCGTTGAGGTTTCCGGGGACGTGACGCTGAACATCCTCCACGTCTCGGGGCCTGCCCCCGCCCTCGTGTTTGTCCATGGCGGGCTCGGCTCGCTCTGGAACCCCTATCCGCAGCTACATGCATTTCGAGGGGAGCAGGAGCTTCTGACGTACGCCCTGGCGGGAAACGGCGAGTCCTCGTACCGCCCCGCCCAGTCGATCGAAGGGCACGTGGCCGACTTGAAGCATCTGCTTGATGTGGTAGGCGTTGATCGTCCCATTCTCCATGGGCACAGTTATGGCACGGCAATAGCGATCGAATACGCGAAGCGGCATCCGGTACGGGGACTCGTGCTACACGCCGGGGGCGACCACGACCTGACGCCTGCGTGGGAAAAGCCACTGCTGCGACTCTTTTTGGCCCTTCGACTCTACCGGCTGCTCGGCCGCAACGCACTCATGGACGTCCTTGCGCGCTGGGTTGCCTGTCACGACGATACGCCCCAGGCCGTAATCAACGACATTCTGCAGTCGAACCCGATGCCCCGTCGCCGATCGGCGTGGCGCACCGTGACCGAGGCGTTTTGGGGCTACGACGGGCGCGACGATCTCGACTGCATCGAGGCCCCGACCCTCGTGCTACACGGCCCGGCTGACCGGATCGTCCCAATCGATGTTGCCCGAGAGACGGCCCGGCGCCTTCCGGAGGCGGTCTTTTGCCGGATCCAGCGCACGGGCCACGTCGCCATGATGGAGCGACCGATCGTCTACAACCGATTGCTCCGTGCCCTCGTCCGGGCCGTTCAGACGAGTCGGGACTTGGACGCCGTTCTGCAGGGGATTGAGGAGGTTCAGCGACGCGATCGGGGGTGGTACGTTGCTGAGTAGTAGATCCGTTTTGTCTCTCAGAGTGTGAAAATTTGGAAACGCAACGAAACGCTGTACCATGGTACAGCCCGTGTGAGGGAGTGCATCCATTTTCCCTCCAAACCGTCCCTAGAGCAATGGCTGATACTCGAACCGTCGAGGTCTTCACTGCCGGCTGTCCTCTCTGCTCCGACATCGTGAGTCTGGTGCAGGACCTCGCGTGCGACTCCTGTGACGTACACACTGTGAACCTTCAAGAAGACGACGGCCACCGACGCGCCCGGGAGGTAGGCGTCGAAACCGTCCCCGCCGTGGCCGTCAATGGCACGCTTGCGGATTGTTGTCGGGGGGGCGGCGTCAACGAAGACGACCTGCGCGCTGCCGGTGTGGGGAAACCTCTCTAATCGTTTCTTTCAAACGGTTCTGTTTTTATGGATGGCATGACCCGCGGGGAGGTGGCCGAAAAGGCCGGCGTGAATCCCGAAACGCTCCGCTACTATGAGCGAAAAGAGCTCATTCCCAAACCACCCCGTTCAGATGGCGGCTTTCGCCTGTATGGCGACAGCTACGTCGATCGACTCCGTTTCATTCAGCGGGCAAAAGACCTCGGCTTCACGCTTGCGGAGATCAAAGATCTTCTGGAGTTGCGCGTCGACGACGAGGCGACGTGTCGCGACGTGAAGGTCCAGACCGAGGAAAAGATCGACGAGGTCGAAGAGAAAATCCGAGCCCTAGAACGCATCCGGAAGGCCCTCACACAACTAGCCGCGGATTGTGAAGCCAGTCAAGGGCCGACCAGCGAGTGTCCGATCCTCGATGCCATGGCAAATGAGAATGCACTGAACCTGAACGCTTCCAACTCGACGTGAATATGCAGGAGTCCTCGAACGCCGATACGAATTGGAGCCTCGGGACAGCGATCGGGGCGGCCCTCGGCGCCTCGGCCTGTTGCACGATTCCACTTGCCCTGGTGAGCTTTGGCGTTGGCGGGGCGTGGATCGGCAGCCTCACCGCTCTCGCGCCGTACCGCTGGCTGTTCGTCGGTCTTGCCCTCAGTGCTCTTGGCTATGCCGGGTACAACGAGTGGAAGATGAGCCGACGGACGGACTGCAACTGTGACACCGTTGTTTCCTCGACGACGCGCCGGACACTGTTGGGAACGGGCTCCCTGGCGGTGGTCCTTCTCATCGTGAGTCCCTGGGTGTTCGGGGGGGTGTCTCCTGCTCCATCTCACCAGATTCCCACGACTGGGGCCGGATCGACGGCAGCCTCCGAGTCGAGCACTCCAGCCTCGTTCCGGCAGGTCGTTCTAGAGGTAGAGGGCATGACCTGCAAGACCTGTCCCGTCACCGTGCGAAGGGCGCTCAGCGACGTTCAGGGCGTCTACAGCGCGAAGGCGACGTTTGAGCCCCCGCAGGCTGTCGTCCGCTTCGATCCGGAGACGACCTCGGTCGAGACGTTGACCCAGGCGACCAAAAATGCCGGCTTCCCGTCCCGCCCCAAGTCCAACTCCTAGCCGTGCGGACGATCCAGACGATTTCCACCATCACCTGTCCGGAGTGTGGAGCCGAAGCGGAGGCAGACATGCCCACGGACAGTTGTCAATTCTTCTGGACGTGCGACGAGTGTGACACGACGCTCCGGCCCCAGCCGGGCGACTGCTGTGTCTTTTGCTCCTATGGGAGCGTCCCGTGTCCACCAGTGCAACGAGATGAAGGATGCGGGAGAACGTAGAGAAATCAAGACTGTCTATAGAGGGAAACGTGGGGTACCCCCTAGGGGTATGGGGTATGCGAGATGAGAAAGACGACTTCTTTCCTCCTCAGCATCCTCTAAAAATCCCACTCCCACTCGATGAGCAGTTCGATTTGGGCCTGGTACGGCGAAGCGGCGAAAACGGCCGTCGGGTTTTTCTGGAAGAGCGGCTGGGCATTTGTGCTCGGCTACACCATCAGCGCCATGATTCAATCCTTCGTGCCGAAGGCGCGGCTCACGAAGTATATGGGCGCGCCGGACGCGGAGAGCATCGGGCTATCCACGATCTTCGGAGCAGCCTCTTCGTCCTGCTCGTTTGCGGCACTGGCCGCAGCCCGCTCGCTGGTGGCGAAAGGGGCGCACTTCGTGAGTGCCGTGGCGTTCATGTTTGCCTCGACGAACCTCGTGATCGAGCTTGGCATCCTCATTCTCATCTTTCTCGGGCCGCAGTACCTTGCCGCCGAGATTGTCGGCGGACTGCTGCTCATCGCCATTTCCAGCCTGCTGATCCGGTGGACCTATCCGTCCGACTGGATTGAGACTGCTCGCAAGAAGGCGGAAGAGGGGGCGCCGGACATGGAGGACGACTTCGACTGGAAGGAGCGCATCCGGAGCCGGATGGGCTGGCACATGGTCGGCAAGTCGTTCGTCGACGAGTGGAAGATGGTGTGGGAGGAGATCCTGATTGGTTTCACGGTGGCCGGCTTCGTGGCCGTTCTTGTGCCCCAGAGCTTCTGGGAGGCCCTCTTCCTGACCAACTTCCAGGGCCAGTTGCCTGCGTGGCTGATTGCCCTCGAAAATGCTGTTGTTGCCCCGTTCGTGGCGGCGGCCACCTTCATCGGATCGATGGGCAACATCCCGCTGGCCACCGTCCTGGCATCGAACGGCGTTCTCTTCGCCGGCATCATGGGCTTCATCTACTCCGACCTGATGGTGCCCCCGCTCGTCGCGGCCAACGCCAAGTATTACGGTTGGCGCGTCGCGCTCTACATCGCCGGAATTATGTTCGTGAGCATCGTGGCGACGGCGTTGCTACTGGACGGGGCCTTCGCTCTCGCCGGGTGGACGCCGCAGGGTGCTCGTGAGATCGCTGGCCTGACTCAGTTCAAAATCGACTACACCTTCTGGATGAACGTCGTCTCGGTGGCGGTGGTCGGCGGCCAGATGTATCTTCGTCGCCAGCACCGACAGATGCACGAGGGAGGGCATGGTGGGCATGACCACGATCATGGGGAGGATGGGGTATCAATCAAGCGGCTCGTCGTGTATCTCTTCATCGCCGTGCTCGTCGGCGGTCTCGTGGCCTTTGCTCTGACGGGCGGCACTGCGTAACCTCGATCCCAACCTCTGAGTCTCATGGAGATCATTGCCGGACTGATTGCGACAATAGCCATCGTTGCGCTGGGATACGCCACCCGTCAGGGCCGGTCCCTGTCGTTCTACAGCAGCGTGCTGATTGTCATTGCGTTGGGCTACGTGTTATTTGCAGCAATGGCAGGCACGCCGCGCAAAATTGGGATTGAGAGCGCGATTGCCGCCGGATTCATCGTCATTGCTGTGGCGGCGGCGCGGTGGGGGACTGTGCGCACGGCCGGGTGGTTGATGGCCGCCGGGCTCACTGCGCACGGGGTGTACGACCTCGTGCATTCCAGTGTCGTGACGAATCCGGTGGTGCCTGCCTGGTGGCCGCTGTTCTGCGGCGTTGTCGACATTCTCCTCGGCGGATGGGTGCTTGTACTATTGAGACGCGACAGGTTGATGGCCCCACCTGCGGAGTGAGCCATTCGTTCTCTTTGACGATTTCCGATTCGACTCATGGAACTGATTCCAGAGTGGGCGCCCAACCTTCACCCGATGCTCGTTCACTTCCCGATTGCGCTCCTTCTAGGCGCAATTGGGGCGGATGTGATGGCGCTCGGCCTGCGGCGGTGGGCCGTCCAGCGGCCCTTGAACTGGCTTCGACCGGCCACGGTCGCGCTCTACGTGGCAGGGGCGGTGAGTGCGGTGGTGACTTACTTCACCGGCTCTTGGGCGGCGGACGCGGTGTCGGTGCCCGCCGCGGCGGAGGCCACCCTCAGCGAGCATGCCAATCTCGGATGGTGGACGATGTGGTTCTTCGGGATCTATGCTCTGGTGCGACTCGGAGCGCATCTCTGGCCGAAAACACGCGAGCGAGTCTCTGTTCACGTCGTGCTGTTGCTGGTTGCCCTCGGCGGCGGATATCTGCTCTACGAGACGGGCGAGCACGGTGCGGAGATGGTGTATCGATACGGGGTGGGGGTACAGCAGGCCGAAGCGGAGAGTGCGTCAGTGGAGCCCGGTTTGACGATCGGGGAAAACGGCTGGCAGTGGCAGCCGCAGTCGGACACGGCCTGGACGTCGCGCATGACGTGGCTGGAAGGGCGTCCGACCGACGTGCAGGCGTCACTCGACACCACGAACGCCGGACGTGTCGTCCTCGCGCTCCGGCCGACGGCTCCGGTCACGTTTGTCGTGCCGGATACGCTCGGCGCCGTGCAATTCAGCGCAGAAATGAACCTGGACGGATTTGAGGGCACCGCGTCGCTCCTCCACCACGTGCAGGGGGCGCAATCGTATGATTTCCTCACGGTGGACGGCTCGACGCTGCAGCAGGGGCGCATGACGGATGGCACGCGATCGACGTTTGCCACGAGCACCGTTGACGGGGGCGGTTGGCGGACGATCCGGGCCGTTGGGGACGGCACACACTTTCGCGGATACGTGGACGGAGAAATGATGGTGCACGGGCACGGCGACGCTGCGGAGCCGGGATCGGTGGGGCTCCGCCTGGAGGGGACCGGCACGGTTCGGATTCTTCGTCTTGCGGCGGAATCGTTGTAGTCTCAGGGGAGAGGTCAGCGTCGCTCGTCTTCAGACACCCGAAACGGTGAACATTGATCGAATCCAACACCCTGTACCCGACTATAGGGTTTCGAAAACGGAAACCCTATACCTCACTATAGAAGTATAGAGCAACAGCGTGACACAGAAGGCCTTTCGGGGCCTGCTTCAACGCTCGCGTTGGGGGGCGACACCCCCGAACCTTTTGACAGAGGCGTTTTCCCGTACTGCTACCATGCGCTGCCCAACCCGACATTCTCGGTCACGAATTGCCACCACGCTGGTGTTTTTCATCGGCGTGGGGTTGGTCGGGATCGGGAGCGTCTGTTTGTCTCTTGCGGGCAGTCCGGGGGCCGTGCACGACGCCATCTCGTCCTGCTGCGGTGAGCAGGTTGGCCAGGAGGCCGCCTGCACCGTCGCCTCCGAGTGCCAGGGGGAGGAGGCCGTCGTTTCGCACTCGTCGGCAATTCTGACGAACTCCAGCTGCGGCGTCAAAGCGGATCGCTCTGCTCCGGCGTTCGGAGCCGATGCTCCTTCCGCTCACATAAAGGCCAAAAAGCGGGCGTTGGGCGTCATCCGTTCTTTCTTCTCTCTTGGGTGGACGACGGCATTTTCTCCACCCGTATCTCTCCACCTCCTGTACGAGGTGTTTCTGGATTGAGAAGGTCGGCCTACCCGCATAGGGTCGACTGACTACCTCTTCGATGGAGCGGAGGAGGGGAATCCCCGTCGCGGGGACTCCTACGTTTCCATCCCGCACCCAGACAATACTCGTACCTCAATCCAGAGATGACCATGAAACGCTTAACCATTGCACTTTCGATTCTTCTTACCCTCGGACTTCTCACTCCGATTTCTGCCAGTGCGCAGCACCCGCAGCATCACGGCCAGCGCGGGATGATGGCCCGCTCCGACAGCATGCCCGGCGGGATGATGGGCATGATGCAGGGCGGCATGATGGGCCAGGGCATGATGCAGATGATGCGGGGCATGCACCAGCAGATGATGCAAAACCCCATGCACCGGTCTCACATGACGGCCTTTATGCTGCCGGCCCTCGCAGATACGCTGGGGCTCTCCGACCAGCAGGTCGACCAGATCAACCAGTTCAAGAGCGAGGCGATGAGCCAGCACAGCGAGCACCAAGCGCAGATGAAGGCACAGCGCGAGGAGTTTATGAGCCTGTTTGAGACTGAGGGACAGCCGTCGGCCGAGGCCGTGCGCCAGCACCTGACGGCGATGGCTGAGATGCGAGCGGACCAGCAGGCTGCTATGTACGAAGCATCCCAGCAGATGCGCCAGGTGCTCACCGATGAGCAGCGCACGATGCTCGACAGCCTTCCCCCTCAGCAGAAAATGCGGCAGATGATGTCACGCATGCCCATGAAGGACATGATGCAGATGATGGGATCGATGGGCGGCGGCATGGGAGAGTGCCCGATGGGCGGCGGCATGATGAGCGGCATGCAGGGCATGCCCATGATGCAAGGCATGCATCAGCAGATGATGCAGCAGGGGGGCATGCAGAACATGCCGATGCAGCAAAATCGCCAGAACCAGTAAACGCATCCCGCCGTGGGGAGGAAGACCCGAGGAGGTGGTGTCCTCGGGTCTCCCCTCCGGGTGATGGGCGTGCTCGGCATCAGACCGATATTTCCTTCCCCTTCCAGCCCCCGGAACCATGTCATACCCTTCCTCCAGAGCTCGACGAATGAGACCGTCGGGCAAGAGCTTCGGGGTTCCCGTGATTGTTCTCTTCGCTGCGATTGTGCTCGTACTCACGGGCTGCGACTTTGCTGAAGAAGAACGCGAGTCGCACGATGACCTCTATCCGATGTACGTCGACGGCAATGGAAATGGGGTAAACGACTACGTTGAGAGATCGGGCCATGACAGTGGAGAGGCAGAACAGGCCCGCTCGACCTCGTCCAAGGACATGCCTGGAGGGATGCCGGTGGGGCCTGCCTCGCCCGGACATGCCTTCGTTGACGAAAATGGCGACGGGATTTGTGACTACGCGCAGAACGGAAGTGCTACGTGGCACGGCCCCGGATTCACGGACGAAAACGACAATGGAATTTGTGACTACTGGGACGAAGCGTCGCCCCGGCACCACCGGCACGACGGGATGCAATTCCAGGATCACAACGAGAACCGGATCAACGACTTTTTCGAGGAGGGGACGCATCGGGGGCCAACGCATACGTTCGTCGACGAGAACGGCGATGGGATCTGCGACCACGCTCAGGATGGAAGCTCGACCTGGCACGGCCCGAATTTCGTCGATGAGGATGGGGACGGGCGCCCCGACCCCTGGGAGCCGGGTGGCCGTGGCCACGGCGGTGGTCATCACGGCGGGGATGGAAGGATGTAGGTCATCAATTATAGATTTCGATACATTCAATTTAGAAATTATGTTTGGAGGTGAACATCACATGTTTAACGGAATGCACGATGGATGGATATGGGGGATACACTTTGGGTGGTGGATTATTTGGATTCTCCTGATTGTGGGCGTAGTATGGGCAATCAATCGCGCGCAGTCAGAAAGCACATCTTCCCGTTCACAACGGGAGACGCCGCTGGAAACGCTGAAGCGTCGCTACGCCGAGGGAGAACTCTCGACCGAAGAGTACGAGGAGCGGAAAAAGCGTCTTCAGCGCGATCAGTGACGAAACAGGTTCCCCGACGACGGATGAACGAGCCAAACGTAGACACAGGGACGTCCCCGGACGCGACGGCGACCGACCACACGCGGAGCCGCTACGACCTGGCTGCGCCGGTGTATGACCTGATGGAATGGCCCATCGAACGAGGGCTGTACCGATCCTGGCGAGAGACGCTCTGGGCCGAGGTCGACGGGCCGCAGGTGCTGGAGATTGGGGTTGGGACGGGGAAGAACATTCCGTACTACCCGGAGGGAGTACACGTGACGGCCATCGACCTGTCGCCGGGCATGCTGAAGCGAGCCCGGCGGGTCGCTGATCGCCATCCGGAGAAGCAAGTGACGCTTCGAGAGATGGACGCGCAGGCGCTCGACTTCGCGGTCGAGACGTTTGACGATGTAGTGGCGACGTTTGTGTTCTGCTCCGTACCCGATCCCATCCAGGGGCTTCGAGAAGCACTGCGCGTGACGCGGTCCGGCGGGGGGCTTCACCTCCTGGAGCACATGCGGGCATCGCCTTCCTGGCTTGCTCGCCTCATGGAGGTGCTCGATGGGCCGATGCACTGGCTCACCGGCGTTCACATCGCTCGCCAGACCGTTCAGAACGTTGAGGCGGCCGGATGGACCCTCGACGAGGTGTCCACTTTGAGTTGGGGGGACATCTATCGACGAATTACCGCTCACAAATCACCTGATTGAAAAATTTCAGGCAAACCGTCGCCCACTCTCTAGCGCCCTCTCACATTTCTATCAGATCGATTCATGAACGACAATCAGGGGTCACCAACCACGACCGCATCGGAGCACGCCTCCGGACACGAGCACGGCCACTCCGCCCACGACGAGCATAGCAGGCACGAGCACGAGGGGCACGGGGATCATGAAGGTCATCACGACCATCACGCCCAGATGGTCGAGGACTTCCGGCGGCGCTTCTGGATCTCGCTCATCCTCACAGTCCCGATCCTCCTGCTCTCGCCGCTGATCCAGAGCGTGCTGGGCATCGAAGAGGCGCTGCAGTTTCCCGGCGACCTTGTAGCGCTCTGGGGCTTTTCCTCGGTGGTCTTTGTGTACGGGGGCTGGCCGTTCCTGAAGGGCATTTATGAGGAGCTTTCGGACCTCACGCCCGGCATGATGACGCTCATCGCCGTGGCCATTACGGTGGCGTACGTCTATTCGAGTGCCGTCGTCTTCGGGCTCACGGGGAGCATCTTCTTCTGGGAGCTGGCCACGCTGATTGACGTGATGCTGGTGGGGCACTGGATCGAGATGCGCTCGGTGATGGGGGCCTCGAAGGCGCTGGAGGAATTGGCCAAACTCATGCCGCAGACGGCCCACCGCCTCACCGAGAGCGGCGACACCGAAGAGGTGCCTCTGGAGGCGCTCCAGCACGGCGACCGGGTGCTCATCCGGCCCGGCGAGAAGATTCCGGCCGATGGCGAAGTCGTGGAGGGCTCCTCATCCGTCAACGAGGCCATGCTCACCGGAGAGTCGGTGCCAGTCCCCAAGGAAGAGGGCAACGAGGTCATCGGCGGCTCGATTAATGGCGAAGGCTCACTCACGGTCGAGGTGCAGAAGACTGGGGAGGAGGGGTACCTCTCGCAGGTGATCGACATGGTGCAGGAGGCGCAGGAGACGAAGTCGAAGACGCAGGACCTGGCCAACCGGGCGGCCGTCTGGCTGACCGCCATCGCGCTTGGGGGCGGGGCCATTACGATGTTCGTCTGGTCGGTCGTGATGGGGGCGGACTTTGCGTTTGCGCTGGAGCGCACGGTAACGGTGATGGTGATTACCTGCCCACACGCACTGGGACTGGCCGTGCCGCTCGTCGTGGCCGTTTCGACGGCGCTCTCCGCTCAGAACGGCCTTCTCATTCGCGACCGCACCGCGTTCGAGGCGGCCCGCAACCTGGAGGCAGTCATCTTTGACAAGACGGGGACGCTTACGGAGGGGCGCTTCGGTGTCACCGACACGATTAGCTTCAACGGCATGTCGGAGGACGACATTCTCACGTATGCGGCGGCGGTTGAGAGCCGGTCGGAGCATCCCATTGGCAAAGGCATCGTTGATGCGGTTGACGATGCCCCCGCGGTCGAAAACTTCAATTCGATCACCGGGAAGGGCATTGAGGGTCGTGTAAACGGCCGGGACGTTATGGTCGTCAGTCCAGGGTACCTTCGCGAGAACGGGTACGAAATGACCGACGCGCGGTACGAAGAGCTCTCCGGGCAGGGAAAGACCGTGGTCTTCGTTATCATCGACGAGAAATTGGAAGGGGCCGTGGCGTTGGCCGACATTATCCGCGAGGAGTCACGGGAGGCGATCCGCGTGCTGAAGGACATGGGCATTCAGGTGATGATGCTGACCGGCGACAACCGTCAGGTGGCCGAGTGGGTGGCCGGGGAGCTTGCACTCGACGACTACTTCGCCGAGGTGCTGCCCGACGAGAAGGCAGACAAGGTGAAAGAGGTGCAGAGTCGCGGCCTCACCACGGCGATGGTGGGCGACGGTGTGAACGACGCCCCGGCCCTCGCCACGGCCGACGTCGGCATCGCCATCGGTGCCGGGACGGACGTGGCCGTCGAAACCGCTGACATCGTGCTGGTGCGCAACAACCCGCAGGACGTGACCTCCATCCTGAAACTGGCGCAGAGCACCTACAACAAGATGGTGCAGAATCTGTGGTGGGCGGCCGGCTACAACATCTTCGCCATTCCGGTGGCGGCGGGCGTGCTCTACGGATGGGGCATCCTGTTCGGCCCGGCGGTGGGCGCGGCGCTGATGAGCCTCAGCACCGTCATCGTCGCCATCAACGCGCGCCTGCTGACCGTGGAGCGGTAACCGGCCGCACGGGAACGGCAGGAGCGCTGCCGAGGACACGTTTTCAGCAGTCCTCCTGCCCATTTAGGAAATACGAACCTAACATTTCTGCTCTCATGAATCGATCCATCTTGCCCTCTTTTCGCACGCCGGGCGCTCTGCTCCTGGCCCTCGTTCTCGTTCTTGCGCTCGGCTGGGCGCATCAGGCCTTCATTGCTTTTGAGGAGGCAGACGTTGCGGGAGAGAACGGTCAACGTACCGTCGTGGTCAACCTCACCGACACGCCGAGTACCACCGGGGAGCTCCACGCCACACTGGTGAGCGGCGAGCTTTCGTCGGGCGCTCATGAGGCGACGGTTCTCTCCGACCGAGACTGCGCACCGGACGCCAATGGCATTTCGCACTGCCTCAACGAACTGGCCCTCGGGGACACCCGCATCACTGTTCGACATCACCACCGGATGAACGAAATCCCCTGCCTGCGCCCCGGGGAAACGGTGACGGTGATACGCAAGGCAAACGATGCACGCCGCCGTGCCTCGTGAGGGAGCAGTGAGACGACACCCTGGATTGCAGAGTCAGATATTGGAAGAATAGCTCCTCTACGCACTCATGGACATTGCAGTCTTTGGGGCCACAGGAGGAACGGGACAACAGCTGATCGGACAGGCGAGACAGGCAGGGCACCGACTGCGCGGACTTACGCGCTCCCCCGAAAAGCTATCGTCGGAAAGCAGCGTCAAACCCGTCGAGGGAAATGTCCTCAATCCCGAACACGTTCGAAAAACAGTAGCAGGGACGGAAGCGGTCGTATGCATTCTCGGACGGACGAAGAATAACCCATCGGATGTCGTGTCCAGGGGGACCCGAAACATCGTCGATGCGATGATTCAGTGCGGAGTCGAACGGTTGGTCGTCGTCACGTCGATTGGGCTCGGGTCGAGTGTTCAGAACCTGCCGTGGTATGGTCGTCTCGCGAACGCGACGGTTCTCCAGAATCTGATGGCCGACAAAGCGCGACAGGAAGAAATCGTCATGGAGAGTCCCCTCGACTGGTCGATTGTGCGCCCGGGCGGGCTCACAGACGGCTCGCAGACCGGAGAATACGTTCATGGCGTCGAGATCGACGTGAACGCTGCCCCCATTTCACGGGCGGATGTTGCGGATTTTTTGCTCACTGTCCTTGAAGATCGGCTGTATGTTCGAGAGGCTCCGCTCGTTACGACGAAGGAAGAGATCGGACTGTCGTTTTTATGGGAGCAAGTCACGGACGTAACCGATCGGCTCTTGTGGGGGAAATAGGAGCTCGGCGCGAGTGGCCTGGAGGGCAAACGGGTCTTGAGACATGATTCATTGAACAGGAACGAGTCTATGAGTGCAGAAACACTAACGACCGGCGAGGTCGCCGAACGGGCCGACGTAAACGTTCAAACGGTTCGCTACTACGAGCGGCGCGGGCTCATTCCAGAGCCGCCGCGATCGAGTGGCGGATTTCGGCAGTACGGCCCCGATCACGTCGACCGCATTCGGTTCATCAAGCGGGCGCAGGAGCTGGGTTTCACCCTGGAAGAGGCGCACGAGTTGCTTCAACTGAGCGTGACGGCGGAGGCCGACCGGGCCGACGTGCGGGCTGTGGCGCAGGAAAAGATCGATGAGGTTGAGGAAAAGATTCGCGCCCTCCAGCGTATCCGGGATACGCTGGGAGAACTCGTGGAGGCCTGCCACGGGCACGGGTCGACGACCGAATGTCCCATTCTTCATGCGCTTGAAGAGCCGACCTCCGGGAAGCAGTGAAGTGTCCGATTTCTATTGGATGGCGACCCGATGATATGTGGGCACGCGGGGCTTCCTGGGCTTAGGAAACGTCGTTGAACACAGAATTAAACAGGAACAGAGTCCGCGCCTTTTCAGTGCGCGTGGCTCCCGAAACGATTCTCCTGAACGAGTTGAACGAAGATCACGATGACGCCTCTCAGCACATTCTCGCGATCACTCCTCGTCACTGGCATCGCACTTGTTTTCATGGCCTGTGGTGCCGACGGTCAGCAGTCGGAATCCTCGGAGGCCACTGATGCCGCTTCAGAGTCGGCCGACACCGTCGAGGTGACGATGAAGGATTTTGCCTACCAGCCGTCCAGCATCTCCGTGCCCGCCGGGAAAGAGGTGACCCTGCAGTTCACCAACACTGGCAGTGTGGAGCACTACTTCGTCGTCGGGGATACGGTCACGAGCAACACTGACGGATTTCAGCAGAACCTCTTCAGCGGCGTCTCGATCGAGAAGAACAAGCAGACCGAGGGCCACGAGGAAGAAGAGGAAGAGCATGGGGAAGGGGAGGAAGAGGAAGAACATCACGCAAACGAGTTTGAGCTTCCGCCCGGAGGCAGCGGCTCCATCACGTTTACGCTTCCGTCCTCGAAAACGGGGACGTACACGATTGCCTGCTTCGAGACCACGGGCAATGAGAAGCACTACGACATGGGCATGAAAGGCACCCTGACGGTCACTGCCTCCGCCGAGAACTAACACGGGTGGTGCTATTGAAAAATTTCTCACACGTTAGGAAAAAGCACCTTCATCGCTCCTGGACATCTAGATGTCCAAACTTGATTTGAAGCCCATCCAGCCGAAAGGAGGGGCCACGACAATCAGTAGATGGGCTCTGAGTCATGCTCAGAGCGACGATGGAGTTCATTTCTCACGTTTGGTGAGTGGTTTCATGATTCAATAGCACCATCCGTACTAGCGGCAGCAGGCACCGGGCGACATTTGGGGAGGAGGGGAGATTCCTGGAACGGACCGCTGAGAGAACTAGGAACATGTACCCCTACCCCCCATACGTATACCGACCTTTTGGCAAGAGCTGGTTGACTCTGTGACCCACGCATCTGCGACACATCGACTCACTGCGGCCCTTGTAGCCGTCGTGTTTGGGGTGAGTTGGGGCGCTCCAGTGCTACAGGCGTTCTGTACGCCGACGGGGCACAGGGTGCCGGATCATTGCAACTCGTCTCCGGCCACAGAGCACTGCTGCGAGCGTGAGACCCCCCCGGCCGTCTGCGAGGCCCAATACGTCAGGCAAGACCTACGGTCGGTAAACGGGCCGACACCGGAGCCGTCGTTCGGCGGGGAAGCCCTCGGTGGGTTTATTCCGGTTCCTGAAACGGGACCCAGTTCCGTCACATTGATTTCGTCATCTCGGCGCGCACTTCGTCGTGCCATCCGTCGCCACGCCCACGTCGGGGTGTGGCTTGAGTGAGTAGGGAGAGGACAACCACGCATCCGCCGTCGAATTGCTGGCGGAGAAGATCGCGTCGGTTCGTCCACCAGTCGTCACCATGCGGGAGTGCACCTAGCATCCCGCGCTGGGGCCCGATATGCCCCGTTTGTCTCTGACTGTGAATTCCTCCCTACACGTTTTCTATGGCTATCGACGACTCTGTATCTGTATCGAATCCGGATGCGTCGGACTCGAACATTCTGAGTTCTGAATCGAAATCGCCTTCCGTCTCGCGCCGCGACTTTTTGCGCAGCACTGGTGCTCTGGCCGCGATGGCCGGCGTACAGACGCTTTTGCCAGGTTGGGCCCTCGCGTCCGGACCGGCGGCCCAGGGCGGACTCTCGTCCCTGGAGCCCACACGGCGCGTCGGCAACCGCGTCGAGTATGACATCACCATTGAGAAGACGCCCTTCGAGGTGGCCGGCAAGCGCGCAACGGCGATAACGATGAACGGCACGGTGCCGGGGCCGCTCATTCGACTGCAGGAGGGCGAGGAGGTAATCCTGCGCTACCACAACAAGCTGGAAGAGGAGACCTCCATCCACTGGCACGGGCTTCTGTTGCCCAACCAGTTTGACGGCGTGCCGAAGGTCAACTATCCGGGCGTGGCACCGGGAGAGACCTTCGAGGCAGGCCCCTTCGAGGTGCGCCAGTACGGCACTTACTGGTATCACAGCCACTCGGGGCTCCAGGAGCAGCTGGGCCACTACGGACCGCTCGTCATCGACCCGGCCGGAGAACAGCCGCAGGAGTACGACCGGGAGCACGTGGTCGTTCTCTCCGACTGGACCTTCGACGATCCGCACGCAATCCTGTCCAACCTGAAGAAGGAGGGGCACTACTACAACTTTCAGCAGCGGACCGTCGGCGAGTTCTGGAAGGACGTGTCCGAGGACGGCTTCTGGGACACCCTCAAGAACCGCCTCAGCTGGGATCGGATGCGGATGAGCGCCGCCGACATCTCCGACGTGACGGGGTCGACCTACACCTACCTCATGAACGGCCAGGCGCCGAGCACGAACTGGTCTGGGCTCTTCAATCCGGGCGAACGCGTGCGGCTGCGCTTCATCAACGCCAGTGCGGCGACCATTTTCGACGTACGGGTGCCGGGCCTGGAGATGGACGTGGTGCAGGTGAGCGGGCAGAACGTCGAGCCCGTGCCCACCGACGAATTCCGCATCGGGGTGGCCGAACGGTACGATGTGATCGTGGAGCCGACCGAGGATCAGGCGCACACGGTGTTTGCTGAGGCCATCGATCGGAGCGGGTATGCCCGTGGCACGCTCGCCCCCCGCGAGGGCATGGAGGCCCCCGTGCCCGACCGTCGTGAGCGTCCCACCCTCACCATGGCGGCGATGGGCATGGACGATGGCAACATGGAGGGGATGAATCACGGGGAGATGGAAAGCGGGGACATGGACCACGGCAATATGGACCATGGGGACATGGATCATGGCAACATGTCCGGCGGCATGGACTCGGAGAACGAAAGTGGTCTGCGTCCGCCGGGAACGCTGCCCGAACCGGTGATGCACGACCCGGACGAGGACCACGGGCCCGGTGAGGCCGGACTCCCCATGATGACGAGTTCACGGCTGCATGAGCCGGGCATTGGGCTGGGCGACGATGGGCGTCGAGTGCTCACCTACGACCAGCTCAAGGCGCTCGACGAGAAGGACGAGTTCCGCGCGCCCGACCGCGAGATTGAGCTGCATCTGACGGGCAACATGGAGCGCTTCATGTGGGGCATTAACGGTGTCGAGTTTTCCGACGCCGACCCGATTCGTGTCGAGCACGGCGAACGGGTGCGCCTCACCATGGTGAACGACACCATGATGAATCATCCGATGCACCTGCACGGGCAGTTCATGGAGCTGGAGAACGGGCACGGGGAGCGCGCGCCCCTGATCGACACCATTACGGTGAAGCCCGCCGAGCGCGTGTCGCTCTTGATCGACGGTCACGAGGAGGGGCCGTGGTTCTTCCACTGCCACATCCTCTACCACATGGATTCGGGGATGGCCCGGGTGTTCTACGTCGAGCCCGCCCCCGAAAGCGACGAGGAGTTCTACTACGACCTCCCGGCCTGACTCCAAGTGCGGAGTTGGGAGTTCGGATTGTGGAATGGCTCCGCAATGAGGCCTCGTGCCGACGAGGAGTCAGACACCATATCCGTTCGCCCACACCCGTTCATCTCGCGCGAAGCTCCCCGTACTCTTTGAATCCCACAGAATTATGATGATGCGTATCGTTCAGTACACGATTGGACTTCTCGTTGCGGGCACGCTCTTGGTTGGGGGCGCGGCGGAAACGGCCCACGCTCAGACCATGGACGACAAGCCGCACACCTACATTCTCTTTCACAAGCTCGAATACGTGCCTGAGCCTGCCGAACAGCCCATCAGCCTGGAAGCTACGAGCTGGATTGGGGGGGACGTCAATCGGCTCTGGCTCCGGGGGGAAGGCGAGCAGTCGACCCTTCACCGTGAGGGAGAGGCCGAAGTCGAGGCCCTCTACGGCCGACTCATCAGTCCCTTCTTCGACGTGGTGGCCGGGATGCGAGTGGATCGGCGTTGGGGAGGAGACGGCCAGACCCGCGGTCATCTTGCCGTGGGCCTGCAGGGACTGGCCCCGTACCGGTTTGAGGTCGAGCCCACCCTCTACGTCAGCCACAAGGGCAACGTCTCGGCCGGACTGGCGGCCAGCTACCACGTGCTCTTCACGCAGCGGCTCATCATGGAGTCGGAGATGGAGGCGAGTGCTGCCCTGCAGGACGTACCGGAGTGGGGCGTCGGATCGGGGTTCAACGACCTCGGCCTCGGCGTTCGACTTCGCTACGAGTTCCACCGCAAGTTTGCCCCGTACGTCGGCTACGACCATCACTGGTCGTTCGGCGAAACAGCCGACCTTGCCGGTGATCATGCGAGCAGTGGGGCGTTCGTCTTCGGCGTGCGTATCTGGCGCTAAAGACATTGTCATTTTGTCCGTAGAGACCGTCCGCGCCCCCGTTGGACGATGGGTCAGAGGCGCCCGGGGGCGGGCGGTCGCGGGCGAGAGTCCCCGCAGAGCGCTTGCCGCTGACTGGTGAACGGCGGCATCGGCTTGGTGGGGGAGCGCCGGAGCAGTACGTGCGTCTGCATGCGGTCGCGCATCTTTCGGGAAGACCCGATGCAGATAACGTAGTCCGCGGCGCTGGCTTGAAAGCAGAGGGAAGATGCCTAGGCGTGGGAGATCCGGAGTTCCTAACTCACCGAAGGAGCAGAAAGGGAGGGAACTTTGTTTGTGTGTACATGTAATTACAATCAGAATATTTCCTCTCGTCGCCTCGTGTTCGTCTGACTCGAAATGAGAATGAACGACAAGGACGTAGCACAGGGCTCCGTCGCCTCGTCTCAGAAGCCAATTCGTCCGGATCCGGCGGCGACGGCGCACACGCGGCATCGGTACGACCTCTGGGCGTCCGTGTACGACTGGGCGGAGTGGCCGGCCGAGCAGCTTCTCTTTCGGAAATGGCGCGAGCAGCTTTTGGCGCCGGTGGAAGGACCGGAGATCCTGGAGTTGGGTGTGGGGACGGGGAAGAACGTACCCTACTACCCCGACGATGCGCAGGTCACGGCCATCGACCTTTCGCCCGAGATGGTGGCTCGTGCTCGACGACGGACCCAGCAGTCTCCGGAGAAGACAATTACGGTCCGCGAGATGGACGTGCAGGCCCTCGATTTTGCCGAGGGGCAGTTCGACGAGGTAGTAGCCTCAATGGTGTTCTGCTCGGTTCCCGATCCGGTTCTCGGATTGCGGGAAGCCATTCGCGTGACGAAGCCCGGTGGACGCCTCCGGTTGTTGGAGCACATGCGGGCCACGTCCCCCGCTCTCGGGCGTCTCATGGATCGCCTCGATGCCCCCGTTCACTGGATGGGCGGAATGCACATTGCCCGTCAGACCGTCGAGAACGTGCGGCGGGTGGGCTGGGAGATTGAAGAAGAGACCTCCCTAACGCACGCCGACATCTTCCGCCGCATTGTTGCACGGAAACCGAAGTAACGGATTCTCACTCACAATCAATCGATTTGTCCATTATGGAAGCCACAGCAACCTACTATTACTCAAAAGTCGTTGACCTTTCTCCCGAAGATGCAGAAGCCCGCGTGCGGGAGGAACTGGAAGAAGAAGGGTTTGGAGTCCTCACGGAAATTGACGTGACGGCGACGCTCAAAAAGAAGTTGGACGTTGATTTCCGGCCCTACAAGATTCTGGGGGCCTGCAATCCGCCGTATGCCCACAAGGCCCTGGAGGCGGAGGACAAGATTGGCACGATGCTGCCCTGCAACGTCATCGTGCAGGACAACGGAGACGGACGCACGGAAATCGCTGCCGTTGATCCGGTGGCCTCGATGCAGTCTGTGGAGAACGAGGGCCTGCGTCCGATTGCCGAGGAGATTCGGGACCGGCTTCGCACGGTGATCGACAACGTGTAGACGGGCTGTTTCGGCATGCGTCCTCGCGAAAGTTAAGCGCGGGGGCGTGTGTCCATCCGTTTTTCTTACGACACAAGGACATCTTATCGTCATGAGGATGAATGCCCCTCGCGGAATCTTCGTAATCGCGCTCGTGCTGGTTGGGGGAATTGCCTGCAATGATACGTCCCCGGAAGCGACCCCGCACATGGGGCACCGAGTATTGAACGACTCGATCGAGGCCGGGTACGAGCGTCTCCAGCGGGCGTACGATTCTGTTGACACTATGCCCCCTGCCATGCGACAGATGCACGGGGCGATGGGACAGATGCATGCGCAAATGCATGGCCGAATGCAGGGGGAGCGGGGCATGGGGGGGGGCATGCATGGGAACCGTGAAATGCATGGCATGCATGAGGGAGCGGGGATGCACGGGGACCGGCGTGCACAGGGCGGAAGGCACGATTCCATGCAGATGCGGGAGTGGCATCAGCAGATGAGAGGGATGCACGCGCAGATGGCTCGGATGCACGATCAAAGTGGACGGGGAGGGCTGGCGAAGCAGCACCGTCACATGGAGCGACGGCATCAACGAATGATGGAGGCGTTGCCGTCAGGGGCAGAGCCGTCGGAGCAGCAGGCAGAGCCCGATGAGGATCCGGAGACGCGAACGGTTCGGGGCGAGGGGCTCTACGTGCAGCACTGTGGGAGTTGTCACGGACCACAGGGGGACGGGATGGGAACGGCGTTTCCGCCGCTATCCGAGACAGACTGGGTTACGGGCAAAAAAGAAAGGGCGATCCAGATCTTGCTGCACGGCCTTGAGGGACGAATCCAGGTGAAAGAGCAGTCGTACGCTGGTGTGATGCCGGCTTTTGGGCGTCGGCTCAGCGACGAGGAAATCGCTGCGATTCTCTCGTACATTCGGTCCTCGTGGGGCAATGCAGCAGGAGCGGTTTCGCCGAACGACGTCCGCAAAATTCGCCGCCGGTACGCCGACCGCGTGCAGCCGTGGAGTGCGGCTCAGTTGCGAGGAGAGCGCTGAGAACGGCACAGCACGAGCACGCTGAAGCGACCCGTCCGATTGTTCTCTGCCCCTCCCCATTCATGTCCGATTCCTCGCGCGAGTCGCGTCGACAGGACCCGTCTGTTCCCGATCAGTACGACGCCTGGGCGACGGTCTACGATCTGTTTTGGGCCCGCTACATAAACCAGACCCTTCCCGTTTTGCAGCGGGCAGCCAACGTCGCGTCGAGAGAGCGGGTGTTGGACCTTGCCTGTGGAACGGGCGAGCTGGAGCGGCGCATACTGGACGAGACGCCCCCGTCGCACATCGTCGGGGTTGACCTCGCCCCGTCCATGGTAGAGCGGGCCCAGGCCAAGCTTGCCGGACGGTCGAGCGTTCGGGTCGAACAGGCGGACGTACATGATCTGCCGTTCGAGGACCGTGCCTTTGACGTGGTGGTGTGTGCCAACACCTTTCACTACTTCACACATCCCACGCAGGTGCTACGGGAGGCGCATCGCGTGCTGGCGCCCACCGGACGGTTGGTAATGCTCGACTGGTGTCGCGACTATTGGGCATGCCGCGTCATGGACGCGGTATTGCAGGTGGTCGATCCGGCCTATCAGCATTGTTATACGCTCGATGAGATGAGGGCTTTGTTCGAGCGAGCCGGCTTCTCAATCTCCCGACAGTTTCGGTACCGGTTTGATCTCATTTGGGGCATGATGGTCGTGGAAGGAGTACCAGAAGAAGCGTGAGAGCGGACGCAGGTCGTTTTTGGAAGGGCGTAGAGTTATTATTACGCTCAGAGAGGAAATTTGCGGCACAGATGTAACATTGCTTCAGTACGTCTTTTCTTCAGAAGAGACCCGCTCCCCCCAACCGATCCGATTGCTCCTTCATGGCTGAGACCTACAGAAAGCTCGTCGCGACCTCGATCAGCACCGACTTTCGTAAGGCCGCTGAGGTTGTAGAGGAAGAACGACCACGGCCCGGTCCTCATGAGCTCTTGGTACGAAACCGATACGCGGCCGTCAACGCGACCGACGTCAACATCACGGCGGGCCGGTACGATCCCAACGCAACATTGCCCATGGATCTTGGCGTCGAGGCGGCCGGCATTGTCGAGGCAGTCGGCGATCAGGTGCGACAGGTAGAGCCGGGCGACGCCGTGGTGACGAGCACGCTCGGGGGCGGGTATCGGGAATATCATCTCGTCCACGAGAGCAACGCCATCCCAGTGCCCGAGCCGTCGCCCGAGGCGCTCAGTATCATGGTGAGTGGCCTAACCGCCTCCATTGCGCTGGAGGAGGTAGGGGCTCTTGGGCACGGCGAGACGGTGCTGGTGACGGCCGCGGCCGGAGGAACCGGTCAATACGCCGTTCAGCTGGCGAAGCGGGCGGGCAATCACGTGATTGGCACGTGCAGTACCGACGAGAAAGCCGCCTTTCTGGAGGAGATTGGCTGTGACCGGCCGATCAATTACCGGACCGAAGAGGTTGATTCCGTGCTCGCTGCCGAATATCCCGACGGGCTCGATCTGGTGTACGAGGCCGTCGGCGGTCCGCTTTTCGACACGTGCGTGGAGCACCTTGGCCGCCATGGGCGCCTGTTGTCGATTGGGTATGTGAGCGAGTACCAGGACGGGCCCGAAAAGGTCACCCGTGAACGCATCTATACCGACCTTATTGCCAAGTCCGCTTCGATTCGGGGATTCTTTCTGCCGCATTTTGCTCCCCACTTCGAGGCCCACATGAAGAAGCTCATGCAGCGACAGCGGAGCGGCACCCTCGACGTTCGGATTGACGACAAGAGGTTTGAGGGAGTTGCGGCCATCCCCGATGCCGTGGAGTATCTGCAGAGTGGAGAGAGTATGGGGAAAGTGGTGGTCCACTTTCCGGAAGCGACGTAAGTAACGTGCGTACCGGTATTCAGAAAACGATGGCATCTACAGAAGTCTCGTCCGATACTCCTGCTCTCCACTGGCCGACCGTTGTGGCCGTCTACGCCGGATTGTTGCTCGGCATGGGGTGGTTACTGTACTGGGGGGACTACCGAAACGCGACCTGGCTGGGCCTCATCGGGGCCGGGGGGGCGTGTACAGCGTACAGTCGAGTGCTACAAAGGCGGGGGACGGCGTCGGCCGAGCGATGGGAGTGGGCAAGTCTTCTTTTTTACGGTGCCTTTTTTCTATGGGCCGGGAGCGTACTGCTGGAGACCCTATAGCCTCCATGTAGAAGGGACCCCCGCTTCGGTGTGTGATCCAAAGGGTGGAAAACAAAAATCACTCGCAGGCCGTTTCTCGTTTCGCAGAATCACGACACAGACATTCCCAACCAAATCTCAACGCACTCATGGCTTTCGAGCTTCCCGATCTGCCCTACGATTACGACGCGCTGGAGCCGCACATCGACGAGCGCACGATGCGGATCCATCACGACAAGCACCACGCGGGCTATACCCGCAAGCTGAACAATGCCCTGGAGGGGCATGGAGATCTTGAGGGACACTCCATCGAAGAGTTGCTAGCTGGAGTCGACAGCCTGCCGGCCGATGTCCGCACGGCGGTTCGGCAGAACGGCGGCGGCTTTTACAACCATCGTCTCTTCTGGAACGTCATGTCGCCGGACGGGGGCGGTGCGCCGACGGGCGATCTTGCCGACGCGATCGACGAGCAGTTTGACTCGTTCGACAACTTTCAGGAGGAGTTCAACGCTGCCGCTACCGGGCGCTTCGGAAGTGGATGGGCCTGGCTTGTGGCACAGCCGAACGGCGATCTCTCTATCACCGACACGCCGAACCAGGACAATCCGTTGATGGACGGCGACACGCCGATTCTCGGCGTGGACGTGTGGGAGCACGCCTATTATCTCAACTACCAGAACGAGCGCGGCACCTACGTGGATGCGTGGTGGAACGTCATCGACTGGGACGCGGTGAGCGATAACTACAACGCTGTGCTCGCGTAGTTTGTGCAGGCGACGTCCTCTTCACGCTAGTGGGGAGTCCCATTTTCCACGTCGAGTGGAACGTTGAGTGACGGACTGTATGTAGTCCCTGAAGTCGTATTCAGGTCAACGGTTCGCTTACCACATCTGACGCTTTTGGGGGGCAGGACCACTAGCGCCCCCTGGTCGTCGTTCCTGTAGAACAGCGTGTTTGGGGTGGCCGGTCGCCGGTCACCCCTTTTTTATATGCACTTCAGCGGGAGGGGCGGACGGAGCAAGAAATTCAAGGCTGCTTGTCGGGGAAGGCTGGACTCTTTCCAGCCAAGACATTAGTATAGATCCTGTGCGGAGTGCCCCCTGCGCCGTCTATGTGTTTCCTGGTTGTTTTATCCGGCTCATGAGCGTTTTTACCGTTGAGGGTCCGCTGCTGTGGGCCATTTACGTCACCCTCGCTACGCTCAGCCTCTCGATTCTCGGGGCCTTGTTGCGTGTGCTTTGGGGACCCAGTCTTGCCGACCGCGTCGTGGCCCTGGATCTGGTGGCGTATCTGGCAATGGGGTTTCTCACCACCTACGCAATTCTGGTCGGGGAGGATACGTTCATCGACGCTGCCCTCGTGCTGGGATTGTTGGCCTTTCTGGGCACTTTGGCTGTGGCCCGTTACATCGAGCGTGTTCGTTCCGGAGAAGCCCTCGTGGACTCATGAGCAGTATTGTGGCCGGCCTCCTTATGATCGGGGGCACGGTGTTTATGTTGGTGGCGGCAATTGGATTGCTGCGGTTGCCTGACCTGTACACGCGCATGCATGCGCTTACGAAGGCAGGGACCCTCGGTATTGGACTCATTCTCGTGTCCGCGACGGTCGCCTTTGCGGATGTCAGTGTGGGAACCCGGGCTATCGTCGCCTTTCTCTTCGTCCTGTTCACGGCTCCGGTATCGGCCCACATGATTGGGCGGGCGGGCTATTTGGGGGGCGTCTCTCTCTGGGACGGGACGTCGTTCGACGATTGGCAGGCGGGATACGGCGATCTCCGGCGGGAAGGAGAGGAGCCTGAGTCGTGAGTGAATCGGTCATGACGTTTCCCCGGTTGGAGACGCCCGCCCGTAGTCGAAGTGTGGATCGCTCCGCCCGTGACCCTCGGATTCGGCCATAGTAGGAACCGTTTTTCATGCTGTTTGCCGTTCTCAGTATCTTTCTTGGTGCTGCACTGTCCCCGCTCGTAGTTCGGGTGTCGCGGCAGGCAGCAGGCTGGATTTTGGGGCTCCTTCCGCTGGGCGTGTTCGTCTTCTTTGCGCGGCAGGTGCCCACTGTGGCCCATGGCGAGACTGTTCGTCAGTCGTTCGAGTGGCTGCCGTCGCTCAATATTCCGCTCTCGTTTTACCTGGACGGGTTGAGTCTGCTCTTTGCCCTGCTCGTCACAGGCATCGGCACGCTCATAGTCGTGTACGCGGGGGGGTACCTTGCTCATCACGAGCAGCTGGGACGCTTCTACGTACAGCTCCTGTCGTTCATGGGGGCGATGCTTGGGCTCGTGCTGGCGGACAACATCTACGTCTTTTTTATCTTCTTTGAGCTCACGAGCCTCACGTCGTACCTCCTGATTGGCTTCTACCACACCGAGGAGGAATCTCGCGTGGCGGCCCGCAAGGCGCTCGTCGTAACCGGAGGGGGCGGGCTCGCGCTTCTGGGGGGACTGCTGCTGCTCGGGCAGGTGACGGGAACGATGGAGTTTAGCGAGATGCTGTCGATGGGGGCAGCGGTGCAATCGCATCCGTACTACCTCGCGATTTTCGTTTTGGTGTGTGCCGGGGCCTTTACGAAGTCGGCGCAGTTTCCCTTTCACTTCTGGCTGCCGGCGGCAATGGCGGGACCCACGCCGGTGAGCGCCTACCTCCACTCCGCGACAATGGTCAAGGCCGGCGTCTTTCTGCTTGCCCGATTGAGTCCGGTGCTGGGCGGAACGGCGGTATGGGAAGGCACGCTCGGCATTGTTGGCGGCTTCACGATGCTGATGAGCGCGTGGCTCGCCCTGCGCTACACCGACCTGAAGCAGATCCTGGCCTACACGACAGTAATGGTGCTCGGGCTTCTGACCATGCTGCTGGGCGTGGGGGGCGAGGAGGCCATCACGGCGATGGTGACCTTTACGGTCGTGCATGCGCTCTACAAAGGGGGGCTCTTCATGATGGCCGGAAGTATCGACCACGAGACCGGCACCCGGAACGTGCGGGAGCTCGGCGGCCTGCGAAATGCGATGCCCTGGACGATGGCAGGAGCCGTAGCGACGGGGCTTTCTATGGCGGGCATTCCGCCTCTCTTCGGCTTCATTGGCAAAGAGATGACCTACGAGGCTGCCCTTCACGCCGATTCCTTTGGGATATTGCTCTTGGGGGTGAGCGTACTGGCGAACGTGGCGCTCGTCGCGTCCGGGCTCGTGGTGGGCCTGAAGCCGTTTATCGGGGAGCAGAAGGGGGCCTTCACGCGGGAGCCGCACGAGGCGCCCGTGAGCATGTGGCTGGGGCCGCTCGTGCTGGGGGCCCTTGGGCTTACGTTCGGGGTGTATCCGGCGCTCATCGATCATTCGTTGCTTCAGTCTGCGCAGACCGGCATCCTGCAAGAGTCGCACGAACTCCATCTCGCCCTCTGGCACGGCTTCAGTCCGGCGCTGATGGCGAGCCTGGTAACCTTTGCTTTGGGCTTCACCGTGTACGCAACCTGGGAGTCAATCCAGGAGAGTGGGGTCATGGCTGGATTGGGCACTGCATTCGGTCACGGGCCGGGCCGGGTCTTCGAACGAGGATTGTACGGACTCGCCCGGTTCAGTGAGGGCATCACGGTTCTCTTCCAGAATGGGCGCTTTCGCTGGTATCTGTTTGCGATCTTCACGTCCGTGATCGTGCTGGTGGGGGGCGGGCTGGTTGAGGCGCAGGTCGGCTGGCCCGAATTTGACGGAGATGTAGCGTACTACGAGGCTGCGCTGGCCGGCCTCATTATGCTTTCGACGTTCGTGGCCGTTCGGACGACGGGGCGGTTCATCGCCATCCTGGCCCTCAGCGTGGGGGGCTACGGGGTGGCGCTCCTGTACCTACTCTTCGGGGCGCCCGACCTAGCGATGACGCAGTTCGCCATTGAGACGTTGACGCTCATCCTGCTCGTGATCGTCATCATCCACCTGCCGGGAATCGAGGAGGAAGAGCCGCTCGGCGTTCGGCTGCGGGACGGGGCAATAGCGTTGGGCTGTGGGGCGCTGTACACCGTGATGATGAGCGTAATCGTCAGCTCCCCGCTCGACCGCCGCGTCAGTGAGTACCTCGCCCAAAACAGCTACACTGAGGCCCTGGGACACAATGTCGTTAACGTGATCCTGGTGGACTTTCGGGGCATTGACACCATGGGAGAGATCACTGTACTCACGATTGCGGCAATCGGGGTCTACGTGTTGATGCGGATGCCCCGTCGGGACGCGCATGCAGAGGCGGACGACGAGGTCCCGGCAGAGGAAGGGGCGGCGTCGACGGCTGAATAGGTCGTCTGCGTGCGAGGGAAGGGGCGGAGGACGTGCATTGTACCTTGGTAGGAGCGATTCGGCACTGATGCTTTATTCTTTAATCTTGCGAGTGGCGGCCCGACTGCTGGTGCCTCTACTCCTGCTCTTTTCGGTTTTTATGATGCTTCGCGGGCATAACCTGCCGGGGGGAGGATTTGTCGGGGGACTCGTTGCGGCAAGTGCGTTTGTGTTGTATGCGCTCGCGGCAGGGGTGCAGCAGGCACGAGAGGTCTTGCGCGTTGAGCCGCACACGCTGCTTGGCGTTGGGCTCGCGCTTGCGTATGGGGCGGGGGTCCTGGCACTGGTGCTGGGGAAGCCCTTCCTCACAGGATTGTGGTTGCATCCGCATCTGCCGCTGATTGGAGATTTCCATCTCGGGTCTGCCCTACTCTTTGACCTCGGAGTGATGCTGGTGGTGGTGGGGACCGTGCTGCTCATGGTGTTTTCTGTGGAAGATCGACTGCCGGGGCTCGTCGAAGAGTGAGGGGCGCATCGTGTTTTGATTCAAGCTGGATTGTTGTTATGGAACTGATTATTTCCGTTGTGTCCGGGGTCCTGCTGGCCGCCAGTTTCTATTTGCTGATGCGGCGCAACCTCCTCCGCTTCGTCATTGGGGTGATCATTTTGGGCAATGGAGTCAACCTCCTCATCTTCACGATGGGGCGACTTACCCGGGCAGAACCGCCAGTCATTCCAAAAGGACAGAAGGTGCTGGAGGGAGCCTACGCCAATCCCCTGCCGCAGGCCCTCATCCTCACGGCCATCGTGATTAGCTTCGGGCTGTTGGCCTTTACCCTTGTGTTGGTCTACCGCAATTTCGCAGCCAACGAGACCATCCAGTCCGACGAGGTGCGGGGCTCCGAACCCACCGATACGCTTGACGTGCACGAGGAATCGAAGCGCCTCCCGGCCTGACCGATTTTTCCTGATCCGGCTGCTCTTCTCACGCTCGCCTCCCCTGCAGTATGAACACGCTTCTCATTCTGCCCATCATTGTGCCTGCCATCACGGGCATGCTGGCGCTGCTTGCGCGCAACTACCCGACCGTGCAGCGAGGACTGAGCGTGTTGGGGGCGATCGTCATGTTTGGGGTTGGCGGGGGACTGGTGTACCAGGTCCAGAGCCACGGCATTCTTGCGGTGCAGATGGGCAACTGGCCGGCGCCGTTCGGCATCACGCTCGTGGTCGATTATTTCAGTGCCGGACTAGTAGCCGTCTCCGGCTTCGTGGCCCTGGCCGTCGCCGTCTACGCGCTTGCCGGCATTGATGAAACCCGAGAGCGTTTTGGGTTCCACATTCTCTTTCATCTGCTGATCATGGGCATCAACGGGGCGTTTATCACGGGGGACCTCTTCAACATGTACGTCTGGTTCGAGGTGCTGCTGATCTCCTCGTTCGTACTGCTGGTGCTGGGCAACGACCGAGAGCAGCTCGACGGGGCGGTCAAGTACGTGGGGATCAACCTTGTGTCCTCGGCGGCCTTCTTGACTGCGATCGGACTGCTCTACGGCCTCACGGGCACCCTGAATCTGGCGGATCTTTCGCAGAGCATGGCGCCGGTCCGAGAGGCCGGGCTCGGCCCAGCCATCGCGATGCTCTTCCTCATCGGCTTCGGCATCAAGGCGGGACTTTTTCCGCTCTACTACTGGCTGCCGGCGTCGTACCACACGCCGCCCGCGCCCATCGCCGCCATCTTTGCGGGGCTACTCACGAAGGTCGGCATCTACTCGCTCATCCGAATCTTTACGCTTCTATTTCCAAACCCCGATGGGTATACGCAGGCCGTACTGCTGGTCGTGGCGGGGGCTACGATGCTTCTTGGGGTGTTCGGGGCCCTGGTGCAGCGTCACATCCTGCGTCTGCTGGCCTTTCTCGTCATCAGTGCGATGGGCTACGTGGTGATGGGCCTCGGCTTCCTCACGACGCTCGGGCTGGCGGGAGCTATCTTTTACGTCTTTCAAGACGTGCCGGTGAAGACGACACTCTTTCTCATTGGCGGTCTCATGGAGCGCGAGACGGGCACTACCAACATTTCCAAGATGGGAGGGCTCTATGAGCACCGGCCGCTTCTCGCGACGATGTTTATCGTTCCGGCGTTCTCGCTGGCAGGCTTTCCGCCGTTTCCGGGCTTCTGGGGCAAGTTGACCCTCCTACAGGCAGGGGTGCAACAGGAGCAGTGGGTTCTCGTGGCGGTTGCGCTGGTGGTGGGACTGCTCACGCTGCTAGCGGTCGCACAGGTGTGGGGCCGGGCGTTCTGGCGCCCGAAGGAAGGAGAGTTGCCCACGATGGAGGCCCTCAATGCCCGCTTCCTCATGAATGGACCGGTGGGGGTGCTCGCACTCGCACTCTTCGTGCTTGGGTGTTATGCAGAGCCGGTTTTCTCATTCGCACATAAAGCGGCAGCGCACCTCACAGACACGGGGCCATACGTGCAGGCCGTGCTGGGAGGGTAGAGATGTTCTCATTCATGATTTCCAAGATCCGTCTGAGCGGAGGTCGGTATGGTCGCAACAAGCGTACGCATCTTTTTGCTCACGCTCATCTGGGTGGCGCTACAAGGCACGCTCAGCGTGGGTAACGTGCTTTTGGGGGTGCTTTTCGGCGGAGCCATTCTCCGCGTGACTCGTCCGCTCTTCGACGTGGAGGACCCGACCGAGTCGCGTCGGCTGAGCGAGGGCGTGCGTCCCTTGATCCGGACCTGGCGCGTGCTTGTGCTCCTGCTGGTCTTTCTGCGAGAACTGATGGTGTCGGCCCTTCAGGTGGCCCGCTATACGATCCAGCCGACCCTCGACATCCAACCGGCGATTATTCGGTATCCCCTGGATGTGACGACGGGCCGTGAAATCACCGTATTGGCCAATCTCATCTCGCTCACCCCCGGTACACTAAGCCTTGATGTCTCGCCGGACTGCGACTTCCTGTATGTACATGCCATTTCCGTGGAGACTGAGGACGGAGCGGATGTCATTGACGACATCAAGGGCTCGTTGGAGAAGCACGTTCGCCGAGCGCTCGGCCCGCGGTGAGGTTCCCTTGGAGAGTCGCGTCCTAAACGGGGGATAGGAATGCGGGTCTGTGGGACATTCCCCATTTTGCCGGCCATTGTAGCCCCATAATGATGGACTCATTTGCCCAGTTGTTGCCGTCGTCCGTCCGGGCGCGAGCAGTGGTGTACGAAGAAGAGGCAGCCGAAACGTGGCACCGATGGCTGTCGCATGAGGAATCGGCTTGTCACGCCTCGTTTGGGTCGGAAAAACGCCGGCAGGAGTTCGTGGCGGGGCGCGCCGCAGCTCGTCGTCTTCTGGCCGATTGTCTCAACTGTGCGCCGGGCGAGGTTCCTCTCCGACGGGCTGACGATGACGCTGTGGACGTAGAGGCGACCGACTGGCACGTGTCGATTGCTCACTCCGGTCTTCGGGCAATTGCGGCCTGTGCGCAGCACCGGATTGGGGTTGACCTGGAGCGGATCCAGCCGCGAGATTCAGCGATTGCCCGCTTCCTGTTCGCGCCCGAGGATCGGGGGCTCGTAGAGGCTCTTCCCTACAGTTCGGATGCATCGCTCATCCTTTGTTGGACACTGAAAGAAGCGACGCTAAAGGCGCGGCGGTCCGGCTTCCGAACCTCTCCAAAAGCTCTCATGCTCGACGTTCAGCCAGAGGCGGGACGGGCAACGGTTCGGATCAAGGAGGAGCGCCAGTGGACGGTTCGCTTTTCTCGACTCGACGGCTTCTGGGCAGCGATTGCAGTTCCGAGTTCGAGATCGTGAGCGATTTAAGAAGCTGTTTTGGGTGCATACGCTGTGGGTCCGGCAGGACGCAACGATTGTCCTCCGAATGGAAGCCGTTGTCAATGAACGGACTCTTGTATCCGTTTGCGTCTCCGCCCGGCACGGGAGAGCCCCTTCGTTCAAACATCTGTATCCTCCAGTCGTACCAACAGGTGGAAGCGCTTTCAAATTATAGGAAAAATCGAATCCCCCCTTCTGACTCTGGGTATTGAGTGTAGCCTGCCTCTCCGTTCTGTTCTCACAGTTGGTTTTTCCGAATGGACGTCGACCGCTATCAGCCCACCCATCCCGTACGTTTCGTTACTGCCACGAGCCTGTTCGACGGGCACGACGCGGCGATCAACATTATGCGTCGGATTTTACAGGCTACCGGAGCAGAGGTGATTCATCTGGGACACAATCGGTCGGTGAAAGAGATTGTGGACACCGCGATTCAAGAAGACGCCCAGGGCATTGCCGTGTCCAGCTACCAGGGTGGGCATATGGAGTACTTTAAGTATATGCACGATCTGCTGGAGGAGCGAGGGGCGGGGCACATTCGGGTCTATGGGGGCGGCGGCGGTGTCATTGTGCCAGAGGAGAAGAAAGAGCTGGAAGCCTACGGCATCGCCCACATTTATTCACCCGATGAGGGCATGGAGATGGGCCTTCAGGGCATGATCAACGACATGGTGAAGGAATGCGACTTCCCGGTGGTGGACGCAGACTTTCACGTGCCGGAGGACGTGCCGAAACGAGATTCTCGCGTCGTTGCTCGACAACTTTCACGCGTCGAGGCGCCGGAGCCGGAGCGGGCGGCGGTCGTGGTTGGGGCTGAGCAAGAGGTTGAGGCGCCTTCTACTGATGGAGAACCAAGAGGGGATGGGAGTCCAGAGGCATTGGACGTGGGAGCCTTGAAGGTTGAAGGGGCGAGAGCGCCAACACTGGGGATCACCGGTACGGGGGGGGCTGGAAAGTCAACGCTGACCGACGAAATTGTGCGGCACTTCCTCAATGACTTCGACGACCTGGAGGTTGCGGTCCTGTCGATCGATCCGACCCGCCGCCGTACGGGCGGGGCGCTCCTGGGCGACCGCATCCGCATGAACGCCATCTACGGCCCGAACTCGGACCGCGTATACATGCGCTCCTTCGCTACCCGGGAGGCCAACCGCACGACCACCGAGGCGCTCAAGGAAGCGATTGGCGTGTGCCAGGCCGCCGCCTACGACCTCATCGTCGTGGAGACGGCGGGCATCGGGCAAAGCGACACGGAGATTGTGGATCTCACCGATCTCACGCTCTACGTGATGACGCACGACTTCGGTGCGCCGACGCAGCTGGAGAAGATCGGGATGCTCGACCTTGCCGACTTTGTGGCGATCAACAAGTTCGAAAAGCGGGGCTCCGAAGACGCCCTGCGCGACGTGCGGAAGCAGGTACAGCGCAACCGTGTCCGCTTTGACGAGGATCCGGAGGACATGCCCGTCTACCCCACGATGGCGGCGCACTTCGGCGATCCCGGCGTGACGCGTCTCTACAAGGCTCTCCTCGACCGCCTCAATGAGGACCTCGACTTCAACCGCGAGACCCAGACGTACGCGGGAGAGGTGCCGGAGCCGGACCCTGCCGAAGTGTCCATCATCCCCCCCGAACGGGAGCGCTACCTAGGCGAGATTGTGGAGACCTGTGAGCAGTATCGCGACTGGGCGGAGCAGCAGGTCGAATATGCGCGCAAATGGGGGGAGGCGAAGGGGGCCCGCGAGCAGGTAGAGGACTGGGCGCCGGAGGATCAGAAGCAGATTGAGGGGCGCCTTGACGAGATGCAGCAGCACTGGTGGGACAAGCTCGATAAGCAATGCAAAGACATTCTGGACGGCTGGGACGACTTGGCGGAGGACTATCAGGAGGAGGAGTTTACCTACACGGTTCGCGGTCGCGACTTCACCGTGCCCCTCTACCGTGAGAGCCTGAGCGGCACCAAGGTTCCGCGCGTCGCCCTGCCCAAGACGGAGGATCCTGGAGAGCGACTGGAGTTCGCTCTGCTCGAAAACCTCCCCGGCTACTTCCCTTATACGGCGGGCGTCTTTCCCTTCAAGCGCGAAGGCGAAATGCCGACTCGTCAGTTTGCGGGCGAGGGCTCGCCGGAGCGCACCAACCGTCGCTTTCACCTCGTCTCGCAGGGCGACGAGGCCAACCGCCTCTCCACCGCCTTCGACAGCGTCACCCTCTACGGTCACGACCCCGCGGAGCAGCCCGACGTGTACGGCAAGGTCGGCAACGCAGGCGTCTCCATCTGCACCCTCGACGACATGAAGAAGCTCTTCTCGGGCTTCGACCTCTGCGACCCGAAGACGAGCGTGTCGATGACGATTAACGGCCCGGCGCCCATGTTGATGGCCATGTTCTTCAACGCGGCCATCGACCAGCAGATCGAGAAGTACCTGAAGGAAGAGGGCCGATGGGAGGAAGCCGAATCGGTGATTGACGAGAAACTGGGGGATGATCGTCCGGAGTACGTGCCGTATGGCCCGGACGGACGAGAGGACAAGCTGCCCGAGACCCACGACGGCAGCGGGCTTGGCCTGTTGGGCACGAGCGGGGAGGAGCTGGTGGAGTGGGGCGTGCTCGACCGCGAGAAATACGAGGACATCAAGGCCGAGACGCTCAATGTCGTCCGCGGCACAGTGCAGGCCGACATTCTGAAGGAAGACCAGGCCCAGAATACCTGCATCTTCTCCACGGACTTCTCCCTCCGGATGATGGGGGACATCCAGCAGTACTTCATCGACTGGGACGTGCGGAACTACTACTCGGTGTCCATTTCCGGCTACCACATCGCCGAGGCCGGAGCCAATCCCATCACGCAACTGGCCTTCACGCTGGCCAATGGCTTCACGTACGTGGAGTATTACCTGAGTCGAGGCATGGACATCGACGACTTTGCCCAGAACCTCTCGTTTTTCTTTTCGAACGGCATGGATCCGGAGTACAGTGTTATTGGACGGGTGGCGCGTCGCATCTGGAGCGTCGCGATGCGGGACCTTTATGGGGCCAACGAGCGCTCACAGAAGCTGAAGTACCACATCCAGACCTCCGGTCGTAGTCTGCACGCGGAGGAGATCCAGTTCAACGACATCCGCACCACGTTGCAGGCACTGATGGCTATTTACGACAACTGTAACTCCTTGCACACCAATGCCTACGACGAAGCCATCACCACGCCGACGGAAGAGAGCGTGCGGCGCGCCATGGCCATCCAGCTCATCATCAACAAGGAGCTGGGCATGACGATGAACGAGAACCCGCTCCAGGGCTCCTTCATCATCGAGGAGCTGACGGACCTGGTGGAAGAGGCCGTGATGCAGGAGTTTCGTCGCATCAACGACCGGGGCGGCGTGCTGGGGGCGATGGAGTCGATGTATCAGCGTGGCAAGATTCAGCAGGAATCGATGAAATACGAAGAGCAGAAGCACTCCGGTGAAAAACCCGTCATTGGGGTCAACACCTTCACGAAGGAAGAGGAGAATGGAGAGGTCTCCGAGACGGAGGTCGACCTGATGCGGTCGTCGACGGAGGAGAAGGAGCACCAGCTCCGCAATCTCCACGCCTTTCAGGAGCGTTACGTCGATAAGAACGACGCTATGCTCGCCGAGCTCAAAGAAGCGGCCCGCGAGGGCGAGAACACGTTCGAGGTCCTCATGGACGCCGTGAAATACTGCTCGCTCGGGCAAATCACAGAGGCGCTGTTTGAGGTTGGCGGAGAGTACCGGCGGAATATGTAGCGGGCGGGGAAGGCCGTGGGGTTGGGCACTAGAGAAAGCCCGCAGTCGGAACGATGCTCCCGACAGCGTATTCTTCGTGCCAAGGGACGGGTGTTCAGAACGAGTCCGGAGGATCTCCAGGGGAGGGACCGTACGCCCATTTGATGAGGATCAGGATACGTTTTGCCCTACGAGCAAATTGCGGTTGCATGTTCGCTCGTCCCCGCACATCTTGTAGGTATGTAGATTCACCACTCCGTTATTCATGAGGCCGAGCCGATCCGGACGGACGTTTGTTTCGGGGCGGGCCTCATCATCATTGTACCCAGACCCGTGGATATCGAGAACGAAACTGTAGTCATCCCGCGTAAGGAAAACACCACTAAGAGCGAGGAGCCGGTTGAGGTGTGGCCACTCGTCGAGGCGTCCCTCGACTCAATCGAGGCCGACCCGACGACCCGACAAGCCGCCCAGGCGGCTCTGGAGGTCAGTGACGGCTGTGCCACGCTCGCAAACTTCTTGCTGAGTCAAGAGGACGAGGTGCCGAAGTTGGACTTTCAGTCCAAGGTCCCGCTTCTCGTTCGGGCCGCCAAGCTGGCACAGGACGACGGCGGTGTTGACAGCATCTATGACCCGGACGAGGGAATGCTGTACTTCGAAACCGACGATCACCCGTTTGCCTTTCCCGTCCACGAGGAATGGACGGTGGACTGGGAGCGTGTAGCCGATGAGGTGCAAGAGGGGTATCCCTGGGACGGCACCGAAACCGAGGTGTGGGCGCTCGACTGGCTGATGGCCTACCTCGAAATTCCGTCTGACGACTACATGGTCGACGACGAAGATGAGGACGACGACCAGTACTACAGTCGCATCTGACGTCCTCCTCTCTGGAGCGGGGAATTAGAGGGTGAGGCCCTCGTACGCAGCCGTGCAGTCGATGCCGTGGGGCGCAAGTTGCTCCCGCGCTCGGGATTGCATCGTGTCGAGGGCCTCGTCCGACCGGTCCGGGTCGTGGTGGAAAAGAACGAGGTGACCGACGTCTGCCTCTGCGGCGAGGCGGCACACGTCCGTCAGTACGCTGTGTCCCCAGCCCGACTTTTCTGGCATGTCGTCCTGGATGTACTGAGCGTCGTGGATGAGCACGTCGGCCCCGTTGCAAAAGGACACGAGCTCATTGAACGACGTGACGGCCGCCCCGGGGGGATCGATTTCGTTGTCGGGAATATGGACGGCGGTCCGTCCGTTCAATGAAATGCGATATCCGTATGCGCCGCCCGGATGATTGACGGGGCGTCGAGAAAGGGGGAAGCCTTGATCGTTCAAGAACGCCATCCCATTTTCCTGTACGCGGTGGAGCGTGGCAGGAATCTCCATCTCGGTCAGCGGAAAATGAAAGCCGTCAAAACGCTCCAGGAGGCACCACTGCGTGTCCTCATAGTTGTGGTCCACAAGATGGATGGTGCGTTCCTCTTCGTAGACCGGTTTGAAGAAGGGAAAGCCCTCCACGTGATCACTGTGCACGTGGGTGAGGACAATATATATCGACTTGTCCGTTCCTAGGAGTTCGTGTCCAAGGCGCCGGATACCCGTGCCGGCATCGATAACGAGAAGGCGGTCCTCCGCCTCAACGGTCACGCAGGAGGTGTTGCCCCCGTAGCGTTGATTCTTCGGGGTGGGGGCGGGGATGGAGCCCCGTGTGCCCCAACAGGTGATCTGCATGGCAAAAGACATGGATCCCCTCGAAAAACGGGTGCGATCTCCCGTAAACATAAGGAGCACATTGGCCAAAGCAAATCGGGGAAGAAGCAGCCGTTCTGGAGCGAATCCAGAGCGGAGCGTTTCCTATTCTCCCGATTCCTAGGCGTTGTCCCCCGTCGGCTGAGTATGGCGGGCCACCGGAAGGGTCATGCAGCGCGGACCGCCCCGTCCTCGAGACAGCTCGGTACCGGCCAACTGGATGGCGACTTTTTCGGAGCCGGGGACGAAGGGACTCGACTCGTAGTATGACAGGAAGCTCTCGGCGGAAACGACACGATACCCGTGCTCCTGAAGAAGGTTGAAGGTGCGCCGATTGCGCTCGTAGCCTAGGATGGCACCGGGAGCAGCGGCAAACACATTGGCTCCGTCGGTCCACTGTTCGCGCTCCTGGTGAAGCCGCTCGGTTCCTCCACAGGGAATGTAGGTCAATTCCCGATCAAGCAGATCGTCGAGTGTATCTCGGAAGTTGGGCCGCATGTCGGTCATGAATTGCCCCGGCTCGTCGGAGGGCATGAGGTGCATTGCGTAGCCGAAGCCGTGGGACTCCAGAAGGGGCGGGAAGGCAATGACCTCCGTTGGGGAGGCAAAGGTAAACACCGTGTCGAGGTGCATTGTCGCCCGGCGGCGCGGCAGGTCTACGGCAACGACGTGCTCGACCGGGGTCCGCTCGAACAGCTCGTGGGCGATGGTCATGATCGCGCCGAACGAAGTGCGCTCCGAGTGTCCGATGAGAACCGTATCGGGGCTGGCGACGAGCAGGTCGCCTCCTTCGAACGTCACGCCGGGGGGGAGTTCAATCACCTTGTCGCTGTATGGAGCGAAGCGGGGATGGTGATTGAGGATAACATTGATGATGATGCTCTCGCGAGTGCGGGCGACGGTGGCCGCATGGCTCAGGATGATGTGGTCGTGGACAACGGCGGCCAAATCCCGCGTGAACATCAGGTTGGGCACGGGCTGCACACGGATGGGGAGGTCCGACTCGCCCGTAAGGGCAAACTGTTGTAGGTCCTGCGGCGAGAACTGCTTCAATTCGTTCTCTACAGTGCCCAGGTTCTGTTCGGGGAGGCTCCGGCACAGCTTTTCTACGAATGTGTGGCGTGCCTCCTCCTTCTTAAAGGCCTCCAGGAGCAGATCGCTAATCTGCAACACCGTTTCCGGCCGGCCCACAATCTTCTCGAAGATTGAGCACATGAGTAGGTGCTCTTTTCGGGCGTTCCCTACGAACAAAATGTCGTCGAAGAGAAGCTCTTCACGGTTATCGGGGGCCACCAACTCCATCTCCTGCCCTGGGGTATGGACAATCACCTGCTTCAGAAGATGAGCCTCAGCCGGAATTCCAAAGACGTCCTCGGCACTGTCGGTGGAGGGAGGAGACGGGGCATCGATCGTGTCCACAGTAGAGAGGAGCAGTAATTCAAAGGATGAGGGAGGATACCAAACCTTTCTGGGAGGAAGGTGTGCCCGAGTGGACGTAGAGACTGTTTTGAATTTTGCCGGTCTGGGCGTGGAGTCTGTACGTCAGCACCGGGGCCCCCGCAGTACAGAAAAAGCTCGATAGACCGACATGAGCGATTCGCAGCAACGCGTTCTACACCCTCGTTTGAGGGCGAAACAGTCTCTGGTTATCACTCCCCGTAGATCTATACACAGTGTCCAGGGGCGAATCGATTCCGAGTGCCTCTTCATCCAATGGAGGGTTTGCATTGGAGGACGGGAGGGCGCCGTTCGCTAAGGGCACGAGTTCTGTACGGGACGGAGCTCGGAAATGGGCATCCACCTTCGGGAGACGGCATTAATCTTCAGATCCGCTCAGCAGACGAAGGAGGAAGAGAACCACAAGAACAACGACGCCGGCTTTGAGGGTCAGCCAGAGGAGGGTGCTGGCTACGTCCACAAGGACGCCCAGCAGACTAAGGCCGATGAGGGCTAGGAGGCCGTAGACAAGCCACCGAAGCACCGTGTCGAGGTCAAGATCCATAGGACGAGAGGAACAATGAGAGAATAGACTCACCCCGAATACGCCCATCGGGGCTTGGATGTTACCGACTCGTGGAAGGGGGCAGCGGAGGGGGGATCGGGGTGCGCTCCTTCCAGGAAGAGGGGCGGCCCGATCAGGAGG